>NZ_JBFTOX010000032.1:0-103236 GCF_056398185.1 Cupriavidus sp. 05L310 | reverse complement strand
CATCGTGTCCGACCATGGGCAGAAGCATGTCCAGACGCGGGCATCCTGCTCGGGAAGGTCAGTGCGCAGCACGAAACGTTTGAACCAGCCCCTCAGAAATTCATGATGGGCGTTCCCGTCCAGCGTATGGGCCGGCTGGCCGTAAGGGTCCAGGACGTACAGCCGCATGCTGAACGGATCGCCATAGGCATCCGGCGTGCCGCCACGCACGGCGTGGCGTAGCGCGCGAACCCAATTCTCTGGGGTGTCGGGGGGCATGGCGGTGCGCGGTACGGCTATTCAGCGTCGGGGGAACCGCGCGCGCAGCGGCGGCTTGACCGCCGGTCGGGAAACCTTGATCCGGTGTTGCTGGCCGTCCTGCTCGAAAGACAGGTAGTCGGCCGTCCACATCATCTTCTCAATGTGCCGTGTCTCGATGCCGTGCACGGTGACGGCGCTGGCCGTGACCGTGACGTGTTCGCAGTCCAGACGCAGCTCGGCAGTGTCGCCGGGCAGGAACTGGGTTTCCAGGAAGATTGATGCAGCCTGGTAGGTCACAGGGAACATGCCATCTCCTGACGGGTGGCATAGTGGCGCTCGCCGCGGGTGCGCAGGCGAATCGAGCGAGGACCTGCGAACTCGATGCTGTTGGTGAGCTGGAAGCTTAGCGACGTTCCTTGGTAATCGAACGCTAGGCGGTCAATTGTCCACGGCAGCGCCATGATCGCCGCGGTATCGACCTCCGTCAGGGTGAGGGTCGCGCTGGCGGCCTGCGCGGCGGCTTCGACCTCAGGGTTCCAGGTGTCGGCGGTGAGCAGCGGATCGTCGACGGTCAGATGGGGGCAGCGGAGGGCCAAACGCGCGGCCCCGTGGGATTGGCTGTAGAGGTAGACGATACCGGGGGTGCAGGCGAACATGTCTCTCTCACTTATACTGTATGGATATCCAGTATAAGAGTCGTCTGAAAGGGATGGCCGATAGTCGAGTTAACTGTATGGATATACAGTGCTACCAATAAAGTGTACTGAGAGGCACTATGTGGGTGCAGAAACGGCCTTCTTCAGCACTTCTGTTGGCCCCCATTCAGCCCCCATAATTCTTGTAAGATACTGATTTATATAGGGTGTGCTTGCCCCTTCCTCGCACCAAAGTCCTCTTTCCGCACTACCCAAATCCACACCAAATCATGCCGCAAACCTAAGCCCCACAAGGGTTTCTAGGCTTTTGCGCGTCTCGGCATCCATGACTGGAATGCCGCACAAAAACCCACGAAACTACGCCTCATTACGCCCAAATTACGCCCGCACTACGTCAGGCGCTGCCTGCTCGGTACAATGCCAGGTGATAAGAACACCACAATATCGGGATGAGCGCGTTTGCTCTGGTTCCGGGGGCCCCTGAGGAATTTGGGCAATGGCAAGTCTGAGGAAAAAGGCAGCAGGATGGCAGGCGTCGGTATTCGTCCACGGTCAGCGCGAAAGCCGGTCTTTCGCTACCAAGGCAGCGGCCCAGGCCTGGGCCGTACAGCGGGAAGCAGAGTTGCGCTCCCTGGCCGATGGCCAAGGCAGCAAGACGCATACGGTCGGCGACGTGCTCGACCGCTACCAGCGAGAAGTCAGCCCCCAGAAACGGGGCAAGCGTTGGGAGATCTACCGGCTCGAGCTCATTGGTAACAAGGAGATCGACGGCAAGCCGTTCCGCGCGATCCGGCTCGCCGACCTGAAAGTCCAACACATCACCGCCTGGCGCGACGCCCGCTTACGCGAGGTGTCAGGGGCTTCCGTGTCCCGCGAGATGTGCCTGCTGTCTCATGCGCTCAAGGTGGCCCGGGACGAATGGGGCTGGCTGATCACCGACCCCATGAAGCCGGTCCGCCGGCCACCAGACAGCCGGCCCAGGGCGCGGCGCATCTCCGAGGCTGAGGTTGCCGCGATCACGGCGGCCCTGGGCTATCAGGAGGGCCTCCCCGTCGCCCTACCCAAGCAACGCGTTGCCGTGGCCTTCCTGTTCGCCATCGAGACGGCTATGCGCTCAGGCGAGATCCTGGGGCTGACAAGCCAGGCGGTCGACCTGACTGCCCGCGTGGCCCATCTTCCCCTAACCAAGAACGGCGGTGCGCGCGACGTGCCGCTATCGAGCCGTGCTGTCGAGTTGCTGCAGCTGTTGCCGGCGGTCGAGGAGGGCGAACCGCTCTTCAACCTGACGAACAGCAGTCGGGACGCGCTTTATCGGGTGGGGCGGGATAGGGCGGCGGTGGGGGACGTGACTTTCCACGATACGCGGCATGAGGCGATCACCAGGCTGGCGAAGAAGATCCCGGTGCTCGACCTGGCGCGGATGACTGGGCATACCAATCTGAATGAGTTGATGACCTACTACAACGCTAGTGCGGCGGAGATTGCGCGGCTGTTGGTGTAGCGGTAACGAACTGTAGCGCCGATCTTCCCAGATCAGCGCTACAGCAACAAGCACATCGGCCCTAGCCTGTCCGGCGCTGCCCTCGGGGCAATTTCTCTCGATGTGACTCTGTCCAGGCGATCACTTCGGCAGCCTTCCAGCGGGGATGGGCAGTGGCCTTGCTTCCCGCAGCCGCGGGGAGGCGAATGGGCCGGGGGAAGCCGGGTAAGCAGACGACTCGCTCGCGCACCACCTGCGCGGGCCGTTGCAGGTAGGTGGCAATCGCCTCCGTGCTCCACAACTGCACGTTAAACGGAACCGCCGGCAAGACGCGCTCGGCGACGGCGGCAGCGAGGCGATCAATCAGCTCCGCGTCGCTCATTGCTGTCTCCCGTGCTCGGCAGGCCTCGTGATGGAGTCCACAGCCGCGTCTGCTTCCTTGCCACTCACATAGTCCCCGCTCTGCAGTCCGGATGGCACGGCGATGCACGGCACACCGGGGGTGCCGAGTTGCTCCACCGGCACGTCGCGCAGCTTCAGATATCGTGCGGCATTCTCCCTCGCTGCATGGAATGAGGCGTGCTGTACATGGCTACCCTGCCAGTTCCACAGCGGCGCCGGCGTCATCCGCAACCAGCGGCAGATGATCTCCCTGCCGATTTGTTCGGCCAGGTGGCACGCAGCCGGATCGCCGAACGGCGCCGGGTTGGCCTGGGCGACGTACCACAGCGTGGCGAGGCTCTCGTCGCTATGCTGAGCGAGCTGGTGTTCATCGATAGCGATGGTGATCTCGTGCTTCATGGGTTGACCCTCCTGCAATATCAATCTTCAAAATCGCCGCCGGCGCGGCGCTTCATATCCACCGGCCGCCGCGCTGAGCGCTGACGGTCTCGGACTGCCATAGCGCCAGCCGCAGCAGCCAGCGCCCGGCGCACCAGGTCGGACATGGCTTCGAACGGGGTAGCGATGCGCATAGCGCTGTGCGCGCGGCGCAGATCGGCTTCGGTGAGCTCGGGCTTAGCCATCGTGGTCTCCAGGCCGGAGGAAGCCGCTCCATACGCCTCGGCCATAGCAGAGCGTGAAGAACAGGCTCACCGCGAACATGCCGGCCTCGCCAGTGGCATGGGTCAGGTACAGCCAGGCCGGCTGTCCCAGCAGGCCGACCAGGGCGGCCCAGCGCGCCCGTTTCGGACCGACGTTGAAGAGGAACACGGATACCAGCGCGGTGGCGACCATCCACAGGTTGAGCAGGGCGAGCATCAGGCAGCCCTCCCGATCGCGCGGGCGCGGCAGAAGCGGGGTGGCTCGGTCAGGCGGTTCAGCGTGTTGATCTGAGCATCCAGGCGGGTTCGCGCTATGGCGGCGAACCGCATGCGGATGCCGGCGTGCGAGACGACATAGACGAGGTAGGCGCTCATGCCGTCTCTCCCTCCGTCACCGGCACAGGTGGCATAACCAGTGGCTCGCCCAAGGCCAACGTGGGGCAACCGTCCTCCAGGTGAATCAAGAGTTCAAAGGTCTTGCCGTCGTAAAGCGTGACTTCGATGCTCTGTGTAGCGATCATGCAATCGGGCTCACCGGTACGCGCCGTGAACTGCTGGAATCGGACCGCCTTGACGTCGATTCGCACGGCACTGCAAAGCGAGGTGTGAATGGATGACATACTCAAATTCCTTTAAATGCCGACCGCTCCCCCTCAAACACCCAGCACTTCACAGTGGCTGGCCGCTTCGGAGACATCGGATACTCGGCGTTGTGGTGCGCGTTGATAGCGCTGTTGACCACCCGCAGGTCGACAAACTTGCGATGCCGCGATGTCTTGAGCACGCGCTTCAAGTCGGCAAGCGGGGGAATGTTGAGGCGGCGGTCGTTCGCCACCTGTTCGAAGTGCCGCAGGCTGATGGCGATCAGGCCATCGCCGCGGGCATGGTTCAGTACCGGGCGGTCGTCTTCGGCGGATTCGACGTGGTCGTAGACCTCCCAGAATTCCGCCACCAGCGGATGGTCGGCGCCGATGGCCTGCTGGCGCTCCACCGTCATGGTGGTGAGCTGGCGCAGTGCGGCGTCGCGGTATTCCTTGGGCAGGGGCAGCACATGCCCCAGGCAGTCCACCAGCGCCATAATTTGCGCGTGGTTCTTCACCAGGCGCGGGTGCTTCACGTCCGGGTGTTTGGCCAGGTGCTCCTGGTACACCGGCACACGCTCAACGAATGACGCCAGGATGTCGCGCTCTTTCTGGACGGCGGCCAGCAGAAAGCCGGATACCTCTTCGACCGGTAATTGCTCCAGGGCCTTGGCCGCCGTCCCGGTACTGGCGCTCTGGCCGGCGCGGTCGAAATACAGATGCACGATCCGCTGCAGCACCGCCTCGCTGGCATTGACTTCGGCGTTCTGGCTGATGACCACGGCGCCGCGGAAGGGCGGCTCATAGGTTTCGTTGCCGCCGTTCTTCACGCCGCGTGCACGCGTGCTGCGGCCGTTGTAGGCCGTTTTGAGCTCGTTCCAGTCGAAGCCCTTGGCCTTAGCCCCGTCGTCGCCACGGTCGCCTTCGATCAGAACCACCGGCAGGTTGGATACCTGGGCGAAGTTGCGCGCCCGGGCGGCGAGAGAAGACTTCGACGGATCAAAGCCTTCATAGTCCCGTCGGCCGCACAGCTTCCACAGAAACTCGATCAGGGTTGTCTTGCCCGCGCCTGGCTCGCCCACCACTTCCAGGAAGGGAAAGCTCTTGTGCTTGATGCCCTCGCCCTCGCGGATCTGCTCGGCGAACAGGCTGCCAAGCCAGAAGGCCAGGGCCACGATGGCCTTGGCGCCGAACGCCAGCCACAGCAGTTCCAACCAGTCCCGCCGGAACTCTTTAGAGTTGGCATTGAGTGACAGGCCAGCCGAGCCGCTGATCGTCTTGATCGACAACCGGCCCACGTCGAAAAAGTCCTCGTCGTTCAGCGTGTGCAGCTTCCCGTCTTTGACGGCCACCTCGGGAAACACATAGCACCCGTGTTCCTTGCTGTACCCCACATAGTCGATGGTCTGCACGCTCCTGATGCGCTGCATCTGCGCCTTCAGGTACTCGTCCAGTTGCCCGTTTGAGCCGGTGTAGAACGCACCAGGTGCAACGGCCAGCAGCCGCTTCTTGAACTCGCCGGCGGAGGCGATCTGCGCGCTGGTGAAGGTGTTTTTGACCGGCGCTCCGTCATGAGGAAACGCGACGCGGAAGTAGTACCAGCTCTCGTCCGTCAGCGCGTTGGCCTGGTAGTACAAGGCGGCGGGTAAGCACGTAGCGATGTTCACGACCACGCCTGCCTTCAGCATGGCCTGCTCGCGGACCTCGGCCTCCGGCATGTCGCCGTGCGTCTCGCGGATGGCATAGGCCTCGCGGTTCAGCGCCTCGATGTCCAGCTTGAACCAGTAGAGCCGGTTCTCGAAGTCAAAGGAAAACTGGCTGGCGCTGCCCCTGCCATAGATCAGCCTTGCCTTCTCCGCCGGCGAGTTGGCGGCGAGCAGGGCGCCCAGGTAGCGGTACTCGTCCAGGTCCTGCTCACGCAGCAGCCCGCGCTGGTGCATGTCGTTCCAGTCCAGCTTCTTGGCGCCGCTGGCCTTCACCTGGGCGGCGGTGGCCGTCCAGTCTTCCTCCAGGCTGCGCGCGACCCACTGTCTGGCGAATGTGCGGCCCGCCTTGTCACTGTCCAGCGCCCACACCAGCGTGGGCCGTGGCCGTTCTAGCGCCGCCAGCTGCTCGAGCAAGGCGGCCAGCGCCTTGGCCGGGTAGTTGTTGCAGGACATGACTGCCACGGCGGCAATGCCATGGTGGAGCAGGGCTATCGCGTCGAAGATGCCCTCCACGATCCAGATCTCGTCCACCGCCGCCGTGTTCAGCGTAGGCGGCTGCCACCAGGTGCCCGCGTAGCTGCCGTGAAAGTTCGCCTTGCGCTTACCGAAGCGGTGCGGCTGGTCGATGATCCGCTCCCAGTAGCCGCCGGCCGGCAACGGGAAGCGCACGGTGGCGCTGCCGATCTGCAGCTCGTGGTTGAAGTAGCTCTCCAGCGTGTACCAGTCGCGCACCTGGTCCAGGTCGAAGCCGCGGCCGTCGCGCATGTACGCGTCTGCCGTGGCCTTTGGGCTCTCCGGCGTGGGCTTGTGCAGCGAGCTCCAGTTGTCAAACAGGTCCGGGTACAGATCCTTGATATGGAACTCGGCGCCGCAGTGGTTCAGCCGGTTGCAGCGGACTACCCAGGGCGCGTCGCCGAATGCCCACAGCATCTTCTTGCCGCACGATGGGCAGGCGCCGGCGTCCAGCTTCTCGCCGGTGGGCGTGCTCTTCTGCTTGAAGCCGTAGTCGCGCAGCAAGCGGCTGGTGACTTCGGTGCGGAGGGATGGGTTCATGGATGGCTGCCGATGCGTGGGTCAGGCGACGCCATCGAGCCGGTGCTGGCGCGGCAGTAGGGAATCGAGATCCGATACCGGCAAGCCGAGCAGGCGGGAGACGTGGCGCAGGTTGGCGTACAGGTCCACAGCTACGGCACGCGTCCTGATGCCGGGCAGCTCCTTCACCAGCGCGCCTCGGTAGCGGAGGGCGGCTAGCTGTTGGGGCACCGTCAGGGCGCCAACTTTGCGTGGTATCTGGCGACCCTCCAGGACGTCCAGCACCCAGCGGCGGAAGTCCTTGGCGCGTTCGGTGCGGGCCAGCATGCCGAGCAGGTAGCAGCCGCGTGGGCTGAAGATGCGTACCTGTTGGCGGCCGCCGGCGGTGTCGAGATCCACCAGTTGGGTCATCTCTGAGGTGAACTCGTCGGCATTGCGCGAGTGTAGGTTCTTGATGTCCTGGCCGGGGTTCTGGTAGCCCAAGGCCGTTGCAACCTGCAACCCCCTTAGCCACGGCACGTTGCGGATATCGACAATATCGAACTCGATGTCTTCAAACACGAGGACGGCTGATTCGGCGTGGTCTGTCATGGCGTTCTCCCGGGCAAAGCCGCATCGGCGGCGGAATTTGGGCAAAAGGAGCCCCCCACGCCCAGGAAGGGCGTGAAGTGGGTACTCAACGGAGTGGAGCTAAGAGATCAGCTAGGCAGCAGCAAATCGAGTTGGCGTTCGTCGCTGGCGGCTGGCTGCGCCCGGCCTAGCGGCAGGTAGGCCTTCGGGTTCGGCTGCATACTCGGCGCGATGGTGTGGACGGGGGAGAGCAGCATCTTGCAGGTGTACGCGCACTCCACGTTCGGGCACTGCACGTATAGCTCGCGGGATAGCAGCGAAACGGGCCGGCTGGTCCGGATTTGCAGCCGTGTGTTGCAGTGGGGGCAGGACATCTTCATCAGGCAACCCTCCCGCATTCGCCCATGCCTTGCCGCGCGCACTCGCAATGCATGCCGACCTCGCCAAGGGTGGCGACGGCGTCTAGATACTTGCGGGTGACCAGAACATAGCCAACCGACGCCACCATCGTGTCTAGCTTGTCGATCACCACGCCCTGGTCGCCGTTGAGAAAGCGGCTCACCTGCGAGTTGTCCCAGCCAATGGAGCGCTGCATATCCAGGCGGCCTGGGCCGCTGAGCGCCGCACGCAGAGCTTGTTCAATTCGGACTGGTTGGCGCATGGCTCAATCTCCCTCAACGAGCGTTGTTTGCTGTTGCGTCCTCCCCTGCATATGCTTGCCTTCATCAGCAACCCGCATGCCCATGAGGATGAAGAGCCGGGCCATGTTGGATAGTGATCGACCTTCACTCATGGCGCGCGCCTCGAACTCGGCCTGCTCGGAGGGGAGCAAGCGTGTGTAAATCGGCTTGCTTGTAAGCACGCCGCGGGGCGACCGGGAGACAAGGTGCTTGGTTATCGACATGGCGATATACTTTGTGCAAGGCTATCTATCATAAAGCGGAATCATAGTACTCGTTTGCGTACCTGTCAACGGTATTTGGTCTGCGTTTGAATTACAAGAGGGATTTGTGAGCACTGTCGGCGAGCGTCTCCGCGAAGAGCGGCAGCGCCTTGATCTCAGCCAGGAAGAACTGGGCGCCCGGGGAGGCGTGCGCAAACAGGCGCAGCTCAACTATGAAAAGGGTGAACGTGCGCCCGACACCGGATACCTACTTGCCATTGCAGATGCAGGCGTTGATATCGCGTACATACTGACCGGCCATCGAACTATGGAAGGCGCAGTCTCGCTGGACGCCGCACGCCAGGCCGCCGGTCAGGCATACAGAGCCGCGCAGGCCCTCGGTGGCGATCTGTCAGTAGAGAAATTCGAAAAACTGTTCGTCACCCTATGCGATACAACCGCAGCCAGGGAAGAGGTGCAACGAGCGGAGAAGGATGCTCCAACTGTGAGTGGTGTTCATGCTCACGCGCAGGTGATTGCTGGCGGATCGCACAATCTGCAGATCGGCAGCGGTTCCGCTCAGGTGCCTGCTCATTCTGTCTCACGGAAGGCTTCAAGTAGTGTTAAGAGAAAAGCCAAGACCGACTAGATTCCTTATCCGAAGAGATCCGAAGGGTTGGGCAAAGACGTATTAGTTGGGGGCTAGGTTCCGCAGCACGAGGCCTAGGAAGAATAATAATCAAGGAAATCATCTGTGCAGCCCGGCAAGACTTCAGTAACTCAATTGTTCAACGCGCAGGCTCAATATTTGGTTCCGGTTTTTCAGCGAGGCTATGTATGGACCCTCGAAAAGCAGGTGGCCCCACTCTGGGCAGACCTCGAAGACCGGGCGCTTAAGTTGATCGAGCGGAGTGAGGAGAGCAGCAAGGTATCAGCGCATGCTCTTAAGCCCCTCCAGAAGCATTTTCTCGGTTCGGTGGTATTGACCCCTGTCACAGGCACATTCGGGCGCGTTCCCGCCTTCGAAGTGATTGACGGGCAGCAACGTACGACCACCTTGCATCTATTGCTACTAGCATTTCGTCATGCTGCGAAGCAGTTAGACGCCTCTGCCGTGCCTGCCATGCTGGATGGCTTAGTGCGCAATCCCGGGCCATACAAAGAGAGCACTGATCACTTCAAGGTTTGGCCCACGCAAGCCGGGCGCTCTGAGATGCGCGCGCTGGATGCCGCGCCCGATTGTGTGACGGTATGCCAACAGTATCCGGCCAAAGAGGGGAGGTCCAAGCTGGAAAGGCCGTTGATGATCCAGAGCTATCTGTATCTCTACCACGCCTGCTTGGCATTTTTGCGGGGCGTTGAGCTAGGTGATGCCGCTAGTGAAGAAAGCGATCAGACGCATTCGGATGCTCTCATTCACGATATCCGTAACAAAAATGCCATCCCTGCGGTCAGCGAGGCGGCTGCTTTGCAGCCTGAGCGTGCCGAGGTGCTCTACATGGCATTGACGGACTTGGTTCAGATCATGACGTTGACGTTGGAGACGGAAGACGACCCCCAAGTCATTTTCGAGACACTGAACGCGCGAGGCGAGCCCCTGCTTGCTTCCGACCTGGTGCGAAATTTTGTCTTCCTTGATGCTGCCCGGCGCGGGCTGGACGTAGGGAGTCTTTATGAAACACGGTGGCGAGATTTCGACGAACAGCGCGACCAGGATCAAATCGTATCTGCCAATCGATATTGGCGCGAGAAGGTTCGTCAGGGTCGCATCACATATCCGCGTATTGATTTGTTCTTCTTCCATTACACGGTTTTGCGTCGCG
Source organism: Cupriavidus sp. 05L310 (assembly GCF_056398185.1). NCBI lineage: Bacteria > Pseudomonadati > Pseudomonadota > Betaproteobacteria > Burkholderiales > Burkholderiaceae > Cupriavidus > Cupriavidus sp. 05L310. The sequence goes on along the minus strand of NZ_JBFTOX010000032.1, from coordinate 93,222 downwards.
GTCAGGGAACCAAGGTCAGCCATGTGTTCCAAGGCTTCAAGGAGTGGTGGCAGGACGAATCGCGTGATATCGATAGGGAATTGGCGCGAGTGGTCGAGAGTAGCCAACACTTCCGCGAGCTGATCTCGCCTGCTGGCGATGACTATTTGGCTGAGTTCGCACGACTAGTAAGAGTACTGGACGTCAGCACGCTGACACCGGTGTACTTAGCGCTGCGCGAACGTTATTCGAAGGCGAGTCCGGAACTGCAGCAGGCGCTGAGTGACCTAGCGTCGTACATTACGCGGCGAGCCGTCTGCGGATTTACTACCAAAGGCTACAACAGGATTTTCCTGCGCTTGCTCACTGAGGTTGTGGCGTCCGCCTCTCCTGCGGAATCGCTCCGCGGCTACTTGCTCAAACTATCGGGGCATAGCCAATGCTGGCCGACTGACGCCGAGTTTAGTGAGGCATGGTTGAGCCGCCCAGTCTATGAACTGCTTCGGCCGGGGAAGGTAAGTGCAGTCTTGCGGGCTGTAGAACTCGCGTCACGGACCTCAAAGCAGGAGACGACGTGGGCTCCTCAAATTGAGTTGCTGACGGTTGAGCATGTTTTGCCGCAGTCGTGGCAAAAGACCGCTTCCTACACGCTGCCTGACGACGATCAAGCGATGATCGCAGCGCGAAAGGTTGCCGTTCAGACGTTCGGGAACCTTACGCTGCTAACTCAGCCGCTGAATAGTTCTGTTAGCAATGGCCCATTTGAGGATCAGGCCGACGGTGAGAAGACTATCGCGGGGAAACGCACGAAGTTCCTCGAAAGCCTGCTGCTGCTAAACGCCTATTTTCAGCACAAAACCGTTGCAAAGTGGGATGACGAGGAAATTAGCAAGCGTGGGCAACATCTTCTCGGGAAGGCGATGAAGATTTGGTCGCGTCCTTAGTACAACATAGCTCGTTGTAGGGGGCGGCTGTTGGTGGGGCGGGGTGGATTGGAACCGGGATGGGCGTAATTTGGAAGGTCATTCCCCCCCAAAAAAGGTTGCAGAAAGACATTATCTATATCGGTGAATTTAGTGAAACTAATATCATTTTATGCTGATCACGTTCACGGAACGTACAATTTTGAAATGGTTTTTAATTCCGACATAAATTTCGTTGTCGGAATTAATGGATCGGGGAAAACTACTGCTTTGAAGCTAATTCAGGCTGCCCTGACGCTAAATCTTCCAGATCTTCTTGCAATCGGTTTCAGGGGGATGACAATAGGCGTCCAGGACGAGGCAAGGAGAGTTAGGCTTTTATCACTTGATAAGTCGCGTGAGAGGCTTCGCGTACGGTTGGAAGATGAGGTTGGAGAGCTGGAATTTCCCATCTTGGTTATGGAGGGGGAAGATTATTCAAAGAGTGATCGAATGCGCGATCATTTGCAGGAACTTCGTTTCAAAAGCCTGCACCTGAATAAGAATAATGTGTCGGCTTTTCTGCGTGAAATTAATAAACCAATTTTCCTTGGTCTTGATAGGCGCCCCGGTTGGACGGAGGAGGACTTAGACGCAGACGAATATTCTGTCGAAATGCGTCGAAAGGTTCTGCGGGCCGGTCCACGCCCATTTCGAGCGTCAGCGGCCGTAGACGGTCTGGAAGTAACACGATCTCTTCTTCAGGGCGCTTATCGCCGCTTCCGGCAGGTCAGCGATAGACAGAATGAGAAGATTACAAATGCTATATTTCGATCAACATTCAAATATAGTGAGCTAGATGTAAACTGGTTGCAACAGGCCGGCTACGCTGATTTTCAACAAATTATTAAAAGGCGCTCGGAAATTCAGCGCGATATCGCGAAAATTCTCGGCGATGCCGATGATACATCGGATCAGATTGGAAGCTTTTTTACACGCTTGGAATCTTCTTTTAATAATATGGCTAGGGAGCGCGAAGGACTTAATATTGAATGGCTGCTAAATAAAGCTAGAGTTACAATCATCGAGGACATTCTGCGTGAGATGGATCGAAATAAGCAGAGTGCTGATGCGGCGTATCGGCCAATCAAGAAATTTTTGGAAACGGTCAATTTCTTCTTCTCAGATTCAAAGAAGGTTGCATCAGTGGATGAGGTGGGCGGGTTACTGGTTCACCACAGCCAATCACAGGTGCCCATGCAGGCTCTCTCTTCCGGGGAGCGCCAACTTCTTATACTGATAGCGCATGCTATCTTTATTCCGCGCGGCGCCGATGTGATTATTATTGACGAGCCAGAGCTTTCGCTTCACTTGAAGTGGCAAGAGGCGCTAGTGGACAAGCTCGTTGAGTTGAATGACAAAAAGCAATATATATTTGCAACTCACTCGCCAGAAATTATTGGAGTGCGAAAATATAAGGCGCTCGGGGTGACGAGATGATCGATATTCCGGAGCGTTCGTCGGCGGCAAAAATTGCCACTTCGGTGCTTTACGAAGATTTTAACGACGTCGATATCTATATCGAAGATACGGCCCTGGGATATGAGAAGATATTCAATATTCTCCTTACGCGGCTTCTTGCTGATCAGGTAACCATTACAAAGATATTTCCTCTTGGTTCTAGGCAGGAGGTTATAAAGAGAGCGCATGAATCGGAGTCTCGTGGGCGAAGAGAGGTCTATTTGGTCGATGGAGACCTGTATCTTATGACCGGAGAGTTTGAAGTCTTGCCAAAGAATGTTGTTCCCCTTCACGTATACTGCATTGAGAATTTTCTTGTTGATAGCCACAGCATCGTAAATTGTATGGATGATGAAGATCCTGAGCAATCGTATGATGTGTTGCGTGAAAAGCTTGCCTATGAAAAATGGAAAGAGGCATCTCTTGATGCTCTGCGATCCTTATTTATAATTTATGCGGCGGCCCACGCGCTAAGGAGCGGAATCCCCACAACTTCACGCAAAAAGGAGGATTTTGTGGCTAACGGTTCCGGAGATCTGGATCAGAGAAAAATATGTGCGGTGGTGGATGAAATTCGAAATGCATTGATATTGCAATTTGGGAGTGAGTGTGTGCAGTCTACCATTGACGCCATAAATGCGCGCATAGACCACAGTCGTTGCTTTATTGGTACATACGTTTCGGCAAAGAACTACACACTGCCAATTATATTTCAGAGAATGCGAGCAATTACAAAAATAACATCTCCACATTTGGCTTTGAAAATAAGGCTAGCGAAGAGTTGTGATCTCGAAATGTTACATCCATTAGGTAGGGCGATTAGCGACGTAATTGGTTTGCCTTCTGCGTATAAGGCATTCGGAGCGGCGTAATATTAGGAAAGCATAGCTCACACATTGTTGCGGATGGGGCGTCAGCAGCGATTGTCCAAGTTGGTGGCAATGGCGCACGATTCAGGGCGCCACGTACCAATGTCCGCGCGTCGTCCGTCGCTTCGGTTCAGAGGGAAAGATTCCAATGAATGGAGCTGCCTGACAGTACCCATCAGCTGACGGCCCCACGTTACCGCCAGGCAATCTGATTGCTTCCCGGCTGCCCTTATTTCATCCCGGAAATCGGTGATGAACCAACGAAGATGCAGCCCAAGCTATCGAGGCGTCTTATCAAGCCAAAAAGCGCGCCAGTCGGCAAGCGTTACCCACAGTGCAGCGCGCAGTTGCACATCATTGAGTGCAGCTAAATCGCGCGTCCTGTAGCGACTCCAAGAAAACTCTTGCGTCCCAGTCCTGATGTCGGGGCAGATGTCCCACATCCGGACGATCTGCCCGATGGTTTCAGCTCGTGTTAGCGCATCGCCGCGTCTGCAGGTAAGCCAGTTGACCAGATATGACCTGGCGGCCCAGTGCCGCGCCACGGTCGCGTCGTTGTCGGGCTGGGTCTCGTCTAGTTCTGAGGCGCTTAGGTGCCGCGTCAACGCACGCCAGACCCTCGCCCCATCGACAAGGGTTTCCTCCGCCTTTTCGATTGCGAGGACAATTTCGCCGAGACCTATTGAGTGTCCATAGGGCTCGCGACCATCTTCCAGTACTTGCGCACGTGTCTGCATGGTATTGATGTGCGCATCGCCGAGCACCACGAGGCGATCGATCTGCAGATTTCCGTAACCGGCACAGACGCGCTGGGTCTTCATTACTTTCCTGGCCACCGCAGCTCCCGACTTGCAACGAGCACAACGTTCGTTCATGCGCGAGACCGTACCGCGGATCGTTGAGGAAGCGAATGAGAGAAATCTCATAACGGGCCGGAGACTTCCGGGGGTTCGCCTGGCCGGTCCAGTTTGATCTCCAGTTCGAGCTCCGTCGTATATCCGTGGTGACTTAGCGCGTGCGTGACCTTCGAAATAGTCCAGTTGATGCCATCGACCTGCGGCTTCCACCCCTGCACAATGGCGGGCAACTCGGGAAATAGCTCGGGCCTTCCGCGCGCGAGCATGATGCTGAAGGTGGCCACGCCGCGCTGAAGGCGCTGCCACTCAGCACGCGCGGCACGTTCGGCATTGGCCTTGCTGGCGTAGGTGTGCCGCAATACCTTCACGTTGGCCGGGTTGGGGTAGGTGGTGACGGTCTCTTTCGTCTTCTTGCCCTTGTTCGAGTTGGGCTTCTCCCTGACCGTCACGGCGTTCGACGCGTCGATGACCACCTCGCCCTTCTTCGCAGCGCGCGTGTCCTGGTAGCTGGCCTTGACCCCGTTGTAGTTGTCCCGGTCGGCGATGTTGAAGGTGTGCTTATCGCCTGAGGCGCGGGTGATGGTGACAACGGGCAACGGTATCCCGGATGCGCTCAACGCCTCGCCTGCCTTGATGAACAGCAGCTTGCCCTGCTTGACGGTGGCAATAGCGTCGTAGTCCTTTGCCAGCCGTGTGAGCAGGTTGGCGTCGGACTCGCCGGTCTGGTCCAGGTGATCGATGACCAGGTCGGCGAGTTGCTGCGCGATCACTGCCGCCAGTTCGTTCCTGCTGGCAATAGCGCGCACTACCGCGCCCACGGTCCGGTCGCGGAAAGAGCGTTCCTTCCTGGTGGTCAGGTCGCTCCCCAGGTCTGCACTGCGCGCGCGGATCGTCAGCCTGTCAGGCGGGCCGCTGTGCTCGATCTCATCCACCTTGTAGGTGCCCTTGTCTACCACGCCGGTATCTGCCCAGCCGAGTCCGAGGGACAACCGGGTACCCTTCTCCGGCAGATCCAGCATGCCGTCATGGTCGTCCAGTTCGATATCCAGCTGGTCGGCCTCGAACCCCCGATTGTCCGTCAGCGTGAGGCTCATGAGCCGCCCCTGGAAGCGAGCGGTAATGTTCTTGCCGTCGTGCGCGAGCCGGTAGATTGGCTTGGGCTCGCGCCCGGTGATCTCCCGCGGCTCGACCTTCGCATTGGAGCGGATCATGCGAGCCCATCCTCCACCAGCCCGGGGCCAATCAGCGCCTCCGCTTCATCATCCACGCGGGTCAGCTTCAGGGAAAACTCGATCCGCCGCGCCTTGCCGTCCTGGAAGAAGAGGGTACGGGTGAGGCTTAGCCCCTCGATCACGAAGAGCCCGTAGTAGCGGCCAGTGCCCTCGACCAGCACATACGCCGCGCCGGCATCGCCCATCTTGCGCAGCTTATCGACCGTTACGTCGCCGCCGGTCAGCTCGGGAACGAGCAGGCCCGCCAGCGTGATGGTTTCGTCGTCGGGGCCAAGGAACTGCCGGGCGGGCCGGCGGCCGATCCGATTGTTGGAGGGGTGCTGCCAGCCGATTTGCTGCTGGAAGTCCTGGTAGGGCGCCGTCTCCAGGCTGAAGACGAACTGCCCGAGTGCCATCATCATGGTCAGTCCCTGTCGGTGAACCGCGAGCGCTCCCGAGCGCCGCGCTGGCGCTCCAGGTCACGGAGCTTCTCTTCCACCAGGCGCGCGATCAGCTGCTCGTCCGCGCCCGCTGGTGGATGGATGTTGATAATGATCGGCGCTGGCGCGGCGGCGGCACCGCCCATGCTTGTCACATGCGTGGCGAGCGGTGGACGGTTGTCGATAGGTACCGCCGCCACGGCTGGCGCGCCGGCACCGAAGGCAACGCCTGCGCCTATGCCAGCTACGGTGCGCGCGACATTCGCCGCGGTGCGCGAGGCTGCGCCGGCGCCCCCGGCAAGTCCCGCAGCACCGGCAGCCGTCACGGCCGCGGCGAGGCGTGCCATGGCCTGCAGTGGGCCGCCCTGGCCCTGCGCCAGGCCCTGCTCGAGCCCGGCCATGGTGAAGCCGCCCAGCTGGGCAAAGACGCGGCTAGGGGAGTGGATGCCCAGCTTTTCCTTGAACCATGCCGCGACGCTCGCGCCAGCGCCCACCACGGCGTCCCGCACAGCGCCGAGCTTGCTGGTGATGCCGTCGACCAGGCCCTGCAGCAGGTTGGCGCCGAACTCGCTGAACTTGGCTGGCAGCTTGATCCCGAAATATTCGAGCACCGGCGCGACGATGCGATAAAGCGCGCCCAGCAGGGACCAATCGAGGATCAGCGCCAGCACGCCGCCCAGGCCGCCCTGGAAGGCGCTGGTCACCTTGACCCACAGCCCGGTGAAGAAATCCTTGATCGGCTCCCAATACTTGTAGATCAGGTAGGCGGCCACAGCGATGGCGGTGACGGCCAGCCCGATGGGATTCATCAGGAGGGCGCGGCCGAGCAGGCCCACCGCATTCTTGACGACATTGAATGCGCCTGCGAGGCGTGCGGCGATGCCCGCGCCGGCACCCATGTGGACCCCGAGCATGGCCAGGCCGTACTTCGCAATCACCAGCGGGCCGAGCACGGCAGCCAGCGCGAGGGTCAGGGCACCCATGACGGCCAGCAGCACGCCAACGGCGGCGGCACCCTTGATGAGCCAGGCTACAACCCCGGGGTTCGCCTGTGCAAAGGCGTTGAAGCGATCGATCAGGCCACTGATGCTGTCCATCAGGTCCACCAGCACCGGGCGCAGCACTTCGCCGCCTGCGGCGCTGGCGTTGAACAGCTTGTTCTGCAGGCGCGCCCACGCCGCGGAGACGGTTTGTTGGCGAGCCGAGAACTCCTTCTCCATCGAGCCTTGCGCCTTGGTGCCGCGGGACAGCGCCAGCTGGCGCTTCAGCTCTTCCGGCTTGTCGACCAGCTTGGCAAGGGTGTCGGAGTGCTCCATGCCGACCAGCTCCACCATGACGCCGATGCGCTTGTCCTTTGGCAGCTTCTGAATGGCCTCGATGACCTTGAACATCGTGCCGGTGGCGTCTTCGGCCATCCCCTTCTGGATGCCCTCGGAGGTCAGGCCGATTTCCGCCACCGCGGCGTGAAACTTCTTCGTGCCTTTCTCGGCTGCTGCGAACTTCTGCGTGATGGCGTTGATGGCCGTGCCGGCGGTCTCGGTGCGCTCGCCCAGGGTGAGCAGTGTCGACGCGAGCGCCGCGGCATCGGTGGAGGACATCTTCACGGTGGAGACCACCCCGGAGATGCGGTTCAGCACGTTGATGATGTCCGCGCCCTTGCTGATGGCATTGTCGTCCAGGTAGTTGATCGAATCCGCAAGCCCTCGGATCTGTGTCACGGGAATCTTGAAATTCTTGGCCACCTTGCCCATGCTCTCCGCGATCTCGTCGGGCACGGCATCAAAGGCGGTGGCCATCATCGCCACCGTCTTGTTGAACTCCATCAGTTCGGAGATGCCAAGCGCGCGCTTGCGGGCCGCTTCAATGCGGTTGCCCGCCGCCTCCGCGTCCTCGGCCTGCTGCAGCATGTTGGTGCCGACTTCCATGCGCGCGGCGGCCGTGGTCATCTCGATGATCTGGTTGGTGGCGATGGGAATGTCCTCGCCCAATTTCTTGGCTGCCGCACCGATGTCGTAGTAGAGCTGCGTCAGCTTTCCGGCATCGTCTCGCGCACCGGGGATCTGCCGGGCGATGCCCAGCATGGCGTCTTCGTAGCTCACAAAGTCCTTCACCGCCTTGGCAATCGGCGTCAACACGGCGCCACCGGCCGCCATGGTTGTCGCCCCAGCACCGAGCATGGCGTTGCGCGCGCCCATCCCCTTGGCGTATTGCGCCTGTGCGCTGGCCATCTGCCGCTGGCGCTCGCCCACCGCCCGTAGGCGCGCCTCCTGCTGCGCCAGCGCCTGGCTGACTGTGCCAATCTGCCCGCGCAGATCGCGTTGTGCCTGATTCAGGCTGCGGGTGCTGACGCCGGCAGCCTCAAGACGGCCGCGCACGCCCTGGAGGCTCTGCTGCAGGTCGGCACCGCGCTGCTTGAATGCTTGCGCTTCACGCACTGCAGCCTGGAAGTTGCGCGTCATGGCCGCCGTGGGCCGGTCGGCACCGGCCATCTCCTGCGCGAGTGCCTTGACGCGTGCCTGCGCGCCGCGCAACTGATTCTCTGTGATGGCGGCATCCTTGGTCAACTTGCGGAGGCTGTCGATGTTCACCTGGGTGCGGTTCAGCTCGCGGAGCTGGTCACGCGTCGCCTTGACCGTGCGCGCCAGGTCCGAGCTGCTGCCCATGATGGTGCGGAACGGGCGCGTCACGCGGTCCACCGCCTGGAGGATGACCTCCAACCTCAGGTTGCGATTCGCGCTCATTCATCCACTCCGCTACGTTCCCGAGCGCGCTCGCGCCATGCCATCAATTCGCCCACACCCATGGCGAACAGCTCCGCCAGGCCGAAACCAAAGATCACTGCAACGTCTGCGGCGGCGTCTTCGACTCGGGCGGGTATGCCTCGGCCTTCGCGGCCTTCGGCAGCAAAAAATTGCTCACCGCCGTGCCGAGCTGCATCAGGTCCGCGGGATCCATCTTGCTGACGTCCTGCTGAGTGAGCGTGGGGGAGGTGATACGCGGCAGCACGGCATGCAGCGCGGTGACTTCCATGCGCATCAGGTCGATCAGGCTGCAACCGCGCAGCTCGCCGGCGCCAGGCTTGCGCACGGTGATCTTGGTGATGGTCTCGTTGCCGCGCTTGATGGGGGTGTCCAGGTCGACTACTTCAACGGCTTGTTCGGTCATGATGGTGTCTCAGTGAGTTGCAGAAGGGGGCCGGTGGCCAGGCCGGCAGGCTGACTTACAGGCCCATCGCGCGGCGCTGTGCCGCCAGGCGATCCACGCCAAACACGATCTCAATAAAGTTGACGTGATCGACCTCGATCCAGACTTCGCCGTTCACGGTCAGCTTGAAATACGCAAGCGAGGACTTGACCTTGAATTGGCTCTTGTCGCCGGCCTTGCCGCTGCCGAAGTCGATCTCGGTATGTCGGCCGCGCACGACGATCTCCACGGCATCGGTATCGTCCGTGTCGTCGCGCTGGTAGGCGCCAGCGAACCGGATCATTGCGCGGTCGACACCAGTCACGCCGTATTGCTTCAGGATTTCTCGCATCAGGCCGCCGTAGGTGGTCTCCAGCTCCAGTTTCTCCGAGCCCATGTCCAGGTCGACAGGCCCGTTCATGCCGCCGGCTCGGTATTCTTCCAGCTTGCGCGTCAGCTTCGGCAGGGTGATTTCTTCGCACTCGCCGGCGTGGCTCACGCCGTCTGCGAAGACGTTGAAGTTCTTGAGTGTGCGTGGCAGTGCCATGGCATTTCCTTGTTGGGTTGGGCGATGCTGGCGCGCCTATCAGGCGTTCACGGCCTGCGCGAATTGCATCAGGTAGCGGTCCGTGATGCGCTGGCGTAGCATCAGATTTTCGAGCGGCGGGACGGGTGTGTAGTCGTAGTCGATGGACAGTTGCCCGGCCTTCAGCGTTTCCTTCGTGTTGACACCCGCGTCATACCAGGCGGCACCACCCAGCAGATAGCCCCGGCGAACCAGGGCGCGCATCTTGGCGTTGATGCCTTCGAGCAGGTCGCGTACCAGGGAGGGCGTCATGGGCAGATCCATGGCCCAGGCGTGCGCTTCGGCCATGGTGTCGGCCAGCACCTGTGCCGTGCGTGTGTAGTTCTCGAACGCGAAGAGCGGATCGGACGAACAGGTGCGCGAACCCCAGAAACGGAACCCCTGGAAGTTGATGAGGGTGGTCACCTCATTGCTGTTCAGGTATCCGGCATCGGTGGCGGGATCCTGCAGATCCCAAAAGACATCCCTGGACAGGCCGCTGACGCCGTTCACGGCCACGTTGGAAATCGTCTTGTGCCAACCCACTTCCTCGTCCAGCTTCGCCCGCAAGCCAACTGCACGCGCGGTGGCCCACAGGGTCGGCTCGGCATTGGCTACTGTGTCCCAGCCGATAAAGTCGGGCCAGATGGTCATCAGTTCTCGCTGCCCGAAGTTGTCGCGGTAGGCAACGGCCTCTTCCTTGGTTTCGCAACCGTGCGCAGAGACATAGCCAAAGGCGCGTAGCTTCTGCGCGATGGTGGCCAGTTCACTCGCCACCGGCAGACTGTCCAGGCCGGGCACAGCGAGAATGCGCGGCGTCACGCCAAGACGGTTCTTCGCGGCCAGGAGCGCCTTCATGCCGGTGAAGCGGCCTTGCGCATTGGTGGTGCCGATCAGGTTGCTCGTGGTCTCGGCCTCGGTGGCGCCCTTTGCGACGCGAACCACCACCGTGAGCGGGTTGGCCTGGTCGGTTATGGCGTCCAGCGATGGAGCTAGGGTGCCCTTGTCGCCAGCCTTGCCGATGGCAACCTGCGGGTTGGTCAGCAGGACCGGGGTGTTGAGGGGAAAGGCTGTGGCGTCGGCGTCATCGCCAGTGCAGACAATGCCGCCGACGGCGGTAGCGATGGTACGGATGGGCCGCGTACCATCGTTGATCTCGATGACGCGGACGCCGTGGTGGTATTCGGTTGGCATGCAGTCCTCCGGGAATGGTCAGACGAAGAAGGGATCGTCCCGGTAGGATGCTGCGCACGCGCGAGGCTGTCGCGCACGCGCTGTTGTGGGGGCGTGCGAGACAACAGAAACTACGGCGGCTAAGAGGCTTACGTGGCTGTTGGGTCGGCGGCCACGCTCGCCGCGGCTTCCTTCTCTGCCGCAGCCATTGCGGCCTGTTCGACCGCTGCAGCGATTTCTACCGGGTCAGGTTCGGCAGGCCAGGCGCGCTCTGCCGGGAAGCCCGGCATGGACAGTACGCGAACCAGGTCCATCTGATAATTCGCCCAGGCCTTGAACATGGCCACTTCAAAGGCCGTGAGCAAGCCGGCTGCATAGGCATCGGCCTTACCGGCATTGACCTCGCGAGCCCCGGCCAAGAGAGCTTCGAACTCAGTCATCGCTGCTTCGCGTTCGCGTTGGGCCACGGCTTCGGGATCGGGCGCCCATTGCCCATCGCTCCAGCGATGCTCGCTGGATGGCCGCGGCAGTGTGGTCAGGCCGGCCTCGTCGGGGGTGACGCCGGGAACGAGGATCTCCGCGGCGTCGCCGGTGTCTTGCCGATAGAGCATCTTCCCGCGAAAGTCCGGCGCCATGACCCAGCTACCGTCAACGAAGAATGGCCAGGTGCTTGGCGCGCGGTCCGGTAGCGGCATCGGGGTGGTGAATGCCGGCTCGAGCCAACGGCCCTCGTGAAGCGGATCCGGATCGGCAAGGCGGCTGCTGATGTACTGACCGGTCTGGTTGTCGTAGCAGTGAATTAGCATGATGTTGACTCCTTAATAAGCCCGAATCAGGGCGCAGACGGCAACGTTGCGCACGCGTACTTCCGCGCCGCCGTCGCTGTAGATGGTGATGTGGTGTGAATGTTTGCCAGCACCGCCGATGCCCACGTTATGGCCGTGATTCCCGGCCCAACTTGTATGGTTCGGCGGACTGCCGCCATTGCCTGGAGCGCCGCCGCCACTACTGACACCGTTCAGGTTATTTGCACCCCACTCGTGGAAGTGGTTGCCCTGTGCGTCAGTCCATCCGCTATGGACGTGGTCTTCGACAGCGCTGGCTGCCGCGCCGTGCGCATGGGCGCGGTTCTGACTGTCCTGCCAACTGCCAAGACGACGGCCCGAGTCGACGCCCCGTCCGTCATCCCAGAAACGCATGGATTCGCCGCGGAAGTCAGGGATACGGAACGTTGTCGCGCCATCCCCGCTGGAGAAGCAGCCATGGAAGCCGGCTTGCCACTCCGCTTCGGTGACAAGTGCGCCGGAACTCTGCGCATATGCCCATAGGAGCGGGTAATCTGCACGAAAGAGCAGCGTGCCGTTCAATTTCATATAACCCGCGCGAGCCCCTGCGCGAGCCTCGAACACGATCCGCCCGATCTCATCCTTCCGAGCTGCCGCCATCGCGGCAACGAAAAAAGCGGTCGTTGCGATGCGCGTGCTGTTGTCACCCGCTGGCGGCGTCGGGGCTGACGGAGTGCCGATGAATGCGGGGCTATCGCGGAAGACGAGATAGCCCTGGTCGCTGGTGTCCACCGTAACCTTCAGGCCGCTTCCGTCTTGCGCCCAGCCGAGCTTTACTTTGTTGGTGCCCTGGAACACACCGCCGCCCTGCTGAACCGGCGTGAAGCCCAGGGCAGGTTCAGCATCGGTGATGCCATATCCGGCAAGGGTGGTCGGGTTGGAGCCGCCGGTGACGCGCCCGCGCGGGTCCACGGTGACGCTGCGGTAAGTCCCTGCGGTCACGCCGGTCCGCCCCGCAGCCATTTCAAAGGCCAAGGCGGTGTTGCCGATCACGATAGGCCCATCCGTCACCAGTTGCCACACCGAATCGCCGTTGGCGGTGCCTTCCTCAACGGGAACCAGCATGCCAGGTGTCACTTCGAGCGCAGCGTCTGCATCTGATGCGCGTGCCCAGGCGCTAGCTGTGGCGACATAGATACCATTGTCCTTCCCGGCCGCCTGGTCCTTCACCAGCACGCGGTCTGCCGCCTTTAGCCTAACACCGTCGACTGTCAGCAAGCCATGGAGCGCGGCAAGCTTAGCGTTGGTGGCTGCGCGCACCGATTGCTTGCCGTCGCGCTTATCCAGCTCGGTGGCTATAGCGCTGTCGCAATACTGACGTGTTGCCAGTACCACGGAAGGATCAATCTTCAGTTCAACGGCGTCGGCGCTCCCGACCAGGAACACCATTCGCACCACCTGCGTGCGCCCCGATCCTTCTGCGAGCTTTGGCTTGTAGGATGGCGGGCAGTTCGCTATGGCGCATAGGGTGCCGCTTTCATCGTGGAGACCAATCTCGCGTATCCACCAACCGCCGACGTCTTCGGGAATGACCTGCTCGGCGATGAACTGGCCAGGGTTCGTCATGTCCTGCGCCAGGCTGTTAAGCGGTGCACGACGTTGCTCATTGACCAGGCTAGATTGCTTACGGTCCGGCGTGGGCAGATTGCCACCGCCGTCGCCCACGGAAATGTGGGTGAGCTTGACGGGGATGCCGAGCGCGGTAGCGTTGGCAAACATTGCCTCGCCGGCCTCCGTCAGGATGGAAAAGTAGGTCTGTGACATAGCGTTATCAGGGGTGCACAGTCATGGTGTCGATGGTGTGGACGGCCCCGCCGGCGCGGGTGGCACCGCCCACGACGATTTCGGTAGGGGTGTAGGGGTAGATGGTCATTTCGTCGCCCAGGTACGTGGCGCTGCCAATGACGACGCGGCCGCTCGTCTCCAGGCTGATGGCGAGACCACGCAGATGCCGCGTCAGCGGCTTGGCGTCATCAATCAGGCGCTCCAGCTCGAGATACATCTCTTCGGTGATGCCGGCGTCCAACACGCCGACATCCAGCTGGAATGTGCCGCGAGGCCCGGCCGGCACGGTCTGCCACCATTCGATCACGCGAATCAGGAAGCCCAGCGGCTCCACCACGCGGCGCAACGCGCCAATGGTCCCCTTCTTGCGATGCAGGTAATAGGCCGATGCAGTCACAGCACGTTTGGTGGCCAGCGGCCAGCCCGGATCCCAGCGGTCAACAGAGAATGCCCAGGCGAGGAAGGGCAGCAACGCCGGCGGGCAGTTCGCAGGGCTCCACAGCGCGCGTAAAGGAACCGGCACCCGCTCGATGCGTGCGCTGGCCTGCGCCGCGCTGCGCTCAAGTGGCGTTGCGTTCGGGGGCAGCAAGGGGGCGCTACTCACGCGTGCCTCCGTTGACGATCTCAGTGCCCAGGCAGCGGCCCGCTTGGGTTTCGTCCAAGGGGATATCCTCGGCCGGCTCATGTAGGGCCACCTTCTCCACGCCGACGACGTGCAGGGCGGCGGTGATGGCGGACCGATTGATGTCGCGGCCGAGGCGGCGCCTGGCCTTGCTGTAGGCGGCGGCTCGTTTGGCCGCTTCCGCCAGGATCGGCTCGGCTTCCGGCCCGGGATACAGATAGAGCGTGGCACGGATGCGATACGGCACCATTCTTGCGAGCTGCACTGTCAGGCGGTCGCCTACTGGACGGATGTCTTCGTCACTTAGTGCGGCTTCGACTATGGGCAGCAGGTCGTCCTCTGCGGAGCCGTCTTCGGACGTGGTCAGGATCGTTACCACCGCCTCGCATGGCACCGGGCTGATGGCGCTCGCGTCGGCCACACGGCCGTCTGCCGAGCGGGCGTGGAACTTGTAGGCCTCGCGCGGGCCAGCAACGGACAGCCCTTCGAAGGCCATCTGTGTGCGCTCCAGCAAGGCCTCATCACTCTCCATCACCGCCGCTGTCGGCGGCACCGTGGTGTTGTCCGCCTTCTTGATGGTGAGCCGCTTTACGTTGTAGTTCGCGGCGATCTGCTCCAGGTCGGTGCCCTTTGCGAATGCCAGCATCACGGCGCGCGCGGCATCGTTCACTCGCTGGCGCCATACCATTTCCCGGTACGCGTTCTCCTGCAGCAGCTTGACGACAGGCTCGGATTCCAGGGCAAGGGTAGCGGCCACGGCAGGCCGTTCATCCGCAGGGAAGAGTGACAGGTAGTACGCCTTCCGTTCGGAAAATATCGCCTCGAAGTCGACCGTTTCGACAATCTCAGGCGCAGGGAGTTGAGACAGGTCGATGATGCCGCTCATGCGCTGCCCTCGCGCAACGGCACCGTCAATGTGCCCAGGGACTCGCGGCGCGGGCCGTCGACGCGGTCAGCATCAATGATGGCCGCCAACGAGCCATCTGTACCCACGTCGAGGGCCACGGCGGACACGCGCACCCGCGGCTCCCAGCGCACCAACGCGGTGACGGCGGCCGACATAACGCGCAAGCGTGTGACGCCGTTCAAGGGTTGGTCGATCAGCATCGGCACCAGCGAGCCGTAGTCGCGTCGCATAAGCCGCGACCCGATGGGTGTGGTAACGATGTCTCGAAACGATTGCCAGATGTGCGCAAGATCCGATAGCGCCTGTCCAGTCGTGTTGTTCATGCCGGTGTAGCTCACCTCGTGCCCTCCGTCCAATCGTCACCGCGCTTTACCGCGCCGTGGTCGTGGTCATCCAGCACGACGCCGTTGGAAGACAGCTTGCCGTCCTTGTGCGTGAAGTCGCCGGAGATGCTGTTGCCGTTGTCGCCGGCGGTACCGGAAATGCCGTTGCCATAGGTGAGCAGCTGCTTCACCGTGAGCTTGCCCTCGAAAATGGAGTGGGGGCACTTGAACAGAACTTCCTCCGCAGCCTCCACCAGCACGGTCTTGACGCCGGTCACGGACAGCTTGCCCGACGCGTGGTCATAGATGGTCTGCGCGCCGTCCGGGTACAGCGTGACGGTCTCGTCGGAGCTGTGGCTTGGCACGTCGATGGTGTCGGAGGGAATGCCGGTCAGCACGATGCCGTTGGCAATGTCGCCACTTGGACAGAGCAGCAGCACCTGCTCGCCTTTGGTCGGTGGGTTCCAGGTGCGGGTTCTGCCGGCGCGCCGCTCGGCCCACGGCAGCCAGGTCGTGGTAATGCCGCCAGTCTGCACGCGCACACGCGGCGGCTTGCCGGGCTGCACGTCGGTGACAACGCCCAGGCGCAGCAGGTTTTCGATCAGGCGGGCGAGTTCGGCGGTATCCATGCCAACAGGTTGCCGTGCGCGCGCGGAGCGGTCACGCGCTGGCTGTTGTGCCGGCGCGCGCGACAACAAGCGCGCAGGTCAGCCTGCCAGGTGCGTGATGACCAGGTCCGTGATTCTGGAGACGTCGGCGTCGTCAAAGCCGAGTAGTTGACGCGCGGGGTACTGCGCCTCGAGCCCGGCGTTGTTGACGCGATCACGAAGGCCGAACTGGTGGACGGCCGCGATGCGCTGGGCCCGACTGGCGAAAGTCACCACCGCGGCGTTGAGGTTGGACTCGGTCTTGAGGAAGCTTGTGGTGCGTAACCGCGCGAACATGGCGCGGCGCACGCGCCCAGGGCGCAAGCGCAGTTGGGGCTTGCGCGGCTCAAAGGCCGAGCCATCGGGGTTGCGTTGCTCGGCGATGCGGCGGGCCTGGCGCCGGCGCATCTCGCCCGCCACGGCGCGAGTCAGCGCGCGGCGGGCCGGGGCCTCCAGCTTGGCCAGGAAAGCACCGGCCCAAGCCTCCAGTTCGCGGAAGTCGCTCACGGCGCCGGCCGCCAGGTCGACGGATCGTCGTGCTCGTTGACAGGCTCGGGCTGGTGATCGACCTGGTAGCCGCCGCCGGCCACGCGCACTGTGACACGCTCGGTCAGCGCGAGCTTGACGGAAATGTCGACGGTGTTGTGGTTCAGGATGTCGGCCTCGAACTTGAAGCCGTCTGCGCGCCGGTCCGGATTGAAGAACAGCTCTGACTGATTGACGCGAAGCCAAGCCAAGATGGGCACCATCAGGCTGTCGGCGCTGTCGCCATAGTCGGTCACGATCAGGGTCAGCGTGTACTGGTACTCGAAAGACAGCGTCTTCGTGCCGGTGGCCACGATCCGCCCTTCGTCCACGAAGATGTGCAGCTTCTCCGGGTTGCGGGCCAGGTCTGCCACCGCCTCGGTCAGCGCCTGACGCAGGCTGTTGGGCTTCATCATGGCGCGGCATCCCCCAGGATGGTCACGCCTTGCCAGCGCAGCAGCGCCTGCAGCTCGGTCATGCGGTCACCTCCGCTTCTGCCTCGTAGCGCGCAAAGGCGCGGGCCAGCTTCACGTCGTACAGGTTGTCTTTGTAGGCGGGGCCGTTATACAGGCTGGCGAAGACGGACCACTTCTGCGCCTTGAGGGCTTTGTGCAGGGCCGGGTCGGCAAGGATAAAGCGCACGAAGGCATCGAGCTGCGCCGCTTCGCCAGTGCGCATCGCATCCACAAAGTCCTGCGCGCTGGCGTAGCCCAGGAGCTTCCAGTGGAAGCCCATGATCTGGAATAGGCCCCAGCTGGCCGATGCAAGCGCGCAAGCCGGTTCAATCTCCATGGCGCGCGCAAGGCGCATATGCTCGCCGGCACCACCGACGTAGCCGCCGCGCGTGGGGTTGACCAGGTTCGGGTACTGGCGGGCGAGGGCGTCCGCATTATGTCCGGCAGCGCGCAGTTGGCGATACATGATGTGCCGCTCGAACAGGATAACCGGCCGGCCGTCCGCGAGAAAGCCGGAACCACGGCTCTCCACCTCGTTGACGGCTCGCACCGCGGCGAGCGGCACCGCGAGCGTACGTGCCGCCTGCGCCAGGTCTGCCGCGGTCAGGTGCCCAGGCTGGCGCCCGTTCACCTGCAGGGCAAGGATCGTCTTTGGACCGGCCAGGCCATCTACCACCAGTCCATAGCGGCGCTGCGCGTCGCGCACCGCAGCATCCGTTTCCACGCCGAAATGTGCCGTCAATGGCAGGCTGGCTCCGCGCACGCGCAAGAGCCGCTGCAGTTCGCGCACATCGGCGCCGTGGTCACCGCGCCGCAGGATTGTCATGTCCAGATCTCCGAAGGAAGCGAAGGAGCCAGGAGCCTTCGTTGGCCCCCATGCGAAACAGCTCCACCACGTTGCCGCGCACCGCAAAGACGGCCACGCAAAGGACGAGGGTGAGCCCGACTTGCGCGAGCAATGCCCATTCGTAGCGCGCGAACAGCACCCCGATGACGGCGGTACCGGCCAGCACGATCAGGAGGTAGGCCAGCCGGGCGGCCCAGGGGCGGTGCGAGGCACCGTCGCGCCGGAAGAAGAGCAGCCGGAGTGCGATCAGGGCGCACAGGAGCGCCTGGGCGAAGAAGAGCAGCTTCATTTGGTTTCCTCCTGCTTGTTGCCTCGGAGCAGGCCAATCACCTTGTCCGAGTTGTCGGCGAAGCGGATCAGCGCGAGCAGCAGCTTGACCATCACTGCGGAGGCGACCAGGGCGCCCACGCCATGGCCCACCCCGGCCTCGGTCGGTAGCACCTTGGCAATGAGGGCGGCGGTCAACGGCGCCGACAGGCACCCGGCCACGACCGACAGCACCAGAAAGGCCAGCTTCTTGCGCATGGATAGCTCGTCGGAGTTGAGGGCGAACACAGCGGCGCCCGCGAAGGCCCCCAGCACGGTGGCAGCGTCGACACCGGGTAGGAGGGTGATGGCACCGGCAGCGGTCACCGCAACGGCGGCGGCACTACTGGTGGCGATTGGTTCAGCCATGGCGTTGTCCTCAAGGTCAGTCCCACAGCTGCACGCGCTGAACGGCGGGCTGTGGCGGGGTGTCGGGCATTTCAATCTCGGTGCCGTGCGGTAGCACCGCGCCGAGGTCTGCCAAGCCCGGGTTGGCTTCCATCACGGCCTCAGTCACGCCGGCCGTGCGCCCGTAGATGCGCTGGCAGATCGCATCGAGGGTTTCGCCTTGCATGGCCCGCGTGCGCATCAGATCAGCTCAATGGTGCTGCGCGAGATGCCCAGCACGTCGCAGATGGCCCAGCGCTTATCCCTGCGCAGATCCTCAACGGCCTGCATCAGCGCTTCCGCGGCTTTGTCGCCGGCCGCGGTGGCGTCGTAGTCGCGGTATCGCTCGATCAGCGCCGCCCGGGCACCACAGAAGACGGCGCGCTGGTAGCGGTGCACGTTGGCCGAGGTGTTGTCGATCCGTGGTGCTGGCACCGCATCGAGGCTGTCGTGGCCGGCGGCCAGCTGCGCCGCCTTCCAGGTGGCCAGCTCTTCATTGACCGATAGCGCGGACTCCACCAGCGCGCCGCGCAGGCGCTCGGCGGTTACGGTGCCGTCCAGGCGCGTGGCTGCGATGACCTGGTCAATGTCGATGTCCGGAAAGAAGCCGTCGTTGCGAATCAGGTTCTGGCCGGTCTTGGCGGGCGCTGTGGCGATGAATGAAGACATGGTTCCTTTCTCGGCGGTTGGCGGCCGTGTCCAAGTGGCGGTGGCGTGTGGGGAGCTGGTCGTGGCATGGTTCCGTAGCGGTTAGGAGGCGGTGGACGGGGCGACCGGGTTGGGTACGCATTGCGGCGTGCCGGAAGGCGCGCCCCGTGCCGCCTGGTGCGCGGGGTCACGCTCGGGGTCAGCCCTTGCCGTCTCCCTCCTGGGAGCCGGCCGGGGCCGCGTTCTTCAGCTCGCGCTCGAGCTTTTCGATGTCCTTCTTCACGCCCACCTTGTCGTGCAGCCCCAGGGCGCGCTTCAGGGCGATCAGGGCGAAGGTGCGCTGCGACTGCACCTGGTGCGCCGGCGTCGTTTCGATCAGGCCCAGTTGGGCGTAGGCGACGGCCTTGTACAGCTTGGCGCGCACCTCGTCCGGCATGTCCTGGTCGTCGGTGAGATTGATCACGGCCACCAGTGTGTCGACGTCGACCGGCTGGCCGGCTTCCGCCGCCTTCAGGCCCATCGTGGCGTATTCCTCAGCGATCAGGCACGCGGTGGTGCGCTGGTACTGGTCGGGCATGGCCAGCGCGTGGCGGATGGCGTACTGCGCCAGGGGCAGGGCGCCGGCGAAGTCGCCGACGTCGATGTGCCACACCATGACGGTCATGAATACCTCGTCCTGAACGCCGTTGTCAGCTTCAAGCACGCCCTCCACCCAGGCCGCGTAGTCGGGCAGCAGCTCGCGCTTGAGGTCGGCCTTGCGCTCGATGGACTGCACCAGCTTGAGCCGGCGCTTGTGGTCCGCCAGCTGCGCAAGCATGAGTTCGTGGCCGGTGGCGTGGCGCAGCGGGTTGGCGGCTTCGGTCGCAGCGTTCATCTGCGCAGCCGTCACGCGCAGAAAATGCCGGCGAGCTGGGCTGGTCATTCCTGCTCCTTTGCAAGCTCGATGTTCTCGGCCATGGCCGCGCAGGCCAGATCTTCGATCACATACGCGTCGTTGCTCGACTCATAGTTCTCGATGCGGTCGCGCTTTGCATTGTCCAGAATGGTGCGTCGGCGAGCGCCCTCCTGGTAGTAGATGGACAGGTTGTCCAGGCGGGTGACCAGCAAGCCATTGGATGGGAAATAGGGCACGCGCACAGCGGGCAGGTTGCCGATGCGCTTCTGGCTGATGATGATGTCGGCGGCCAGTGTCTGGGTCGGGTCGCGGTCCTTGTTCACCAGCGGGAAGTACTTGTCCGCAAGAAGCTGCCGGCCGCAGATCACGACCAGTTCCGGGTCTTCGGCGTACCAGGGCGCCATCAGGTTGTTGACAAGGTCGAAGACCAGCGCGTCGAGGTTCACGTATTGGGGATCTTTACCCCCGATGACAATCCTGTCAGCGTTCTTCTCGTCTTCTTTCATGACCCGCTCGGGGGCCTGTTCTCGCAGGTTCTGCAGCCAGCCCTTGTTGACGTCCTGCAACATCGGGTTGGCCACGCGATCCGAGGTGGCCGCGCGCGCAACACCGTGGAAGCCGATTACCATCCGGTCCAACGCCTGGCGCCGGATGATGGCGTCGCGGATGCGGGTCTGGAAGTCGGCAAACTTGGCCCAGGCATCCAGCTTCTGGTACGTGATATGCGTGTCCGAGTTCGTCTGCTCGCAGCGGTACCCGCGATCGTCCAGCGTGGAAATATCGGCTGTCTGGCGTTCCTTCTTGGTGGTGTCCGTGGTGCTGGCCACCGGACCTGAAACGCCCAGGCCGATTTTTTCGCCTTCCTGCTCGGTGACGCCGTAGAAGTTGATCTTCGAGAGGAATTCGCTCGATTCCTGCACCTTGGTCTCCAGCTTCTGCTGAACGCTGGGGATCACGTTGAACTTGCGGTCGACACGGTCGACGCTGTTCAGTTCGGCAATGGCTGCTTCATAGGCCGTATAGAGACGGCGGGTATTGTTGCGCATTCTGTTGGCTCCGGGGGATGTACGGGTTGGGTGTTCGCTGTCCGGCAGCCGGGTCAGCAGTCGGTCTTGATGATGTCGGTGCCACCACCGCCGGTGGCGGCAGAGCGGCGCGAGAAGTTCTCGGTTTTTTCCAGCGAGCCCTTCAGGGCGGAGAACTCCTCCTTGCCCTTGTCCTGCGTGGATTTGAGGTCGGCGAGCTGCTGACTGATGCCGTCCAGGGACTTGGCGAATTGGTCGCCAACGCTTTGGAGCTGCTCGGCGACGGTCTGGATGGCACCCTCCACCTCGGCGAAGCGTGCGTCGTTCCCGGCGTCCGTTTCCTTCTGCCTGGCAAACAGCTTTTTGATGTTGGCGGCGAAGCCCGGCTTCACGGTGCCGCTCTGTTCCGGCTCGATTTCAATGGAGACTTCCACCGCTTCCGAGAACAGGTTGTCCGGATCCTGCTTGCGCTCGGCGAGCGGATTCTGTTTCGCCTTCGCGCTGAATTGCAGCATTTCGCAGCCGAGGCTCGCGGGGTTGTCGGTGACGGCCAGGCCGACCAGGTAGGCTTCGCCGGTGTCGGCGAAGTCGGGCCGGACCTCCATGGAGCAATAGATCTTCTGGCGGGCCTTGTTGAAGGCCACCAGTTCCGAGGTCGGGTCGATCTGCGCATACAGGCCGAGTTTGCCGTTCTCTTCCTCGGTCTTCAGCGCCAGCACGTCTCCGTATGCCTTGAACGGGCCGCTCGGGTCATAGCCGCGGATGTGCTCGAGATTCACGCGCGCGCCATAGGTCTTTGGGTCGTAGCTGGCGGCCATCTGCACCAGCATGTCGCGATCAATGGTGCGGCCATCGCTGGTGGCGCCTTCGGTGGCGATGCGGAAAAATTTTGTCTTGCCGGCCATGATGTCCTCGGTGGTTGTCGTTAGGCGTATGTGGGCATCTTCAGCGCACCGCCACGCGCGGGCAACGCATTGGTGTTGTGCGCGCGGATGCCACAACAAGCGCGGCGTGGCACGCGCGCGCGCGGCAGGTAGCGTGGCGGCATGGATACAAAAGCTGCCGAACAACCCCTCGTTGATCCCAACATCGATCCGCGCCGGCGTGCGCGGGCGCTCTACTGGCAGGGCTACCGCGTCGTGCGTATCGCGGAGCTGATGGGTGTGACTGCAGCGACGGTCTATAGCTGGAAGCGCCGCGATGCCTGGGACGCTGCGGACCCGGTGGAGCGCGTGAGCACCTGCATTGAGGCGCGGCTGGCAATGCTGGTGGGCAAGGACAAGAAGGAAGGGAAGGACTTCAAAGAGATTGACCTTCTCACACGGCAGATGGAGCGCATGGCGCGCGTGCGTCGGTATGAATCGACCGGCAACGAAGTGGACCTGAATCCGAAGGTGGCGAACCGCAACAAGGGGCCGCGTAAGGCCCCTGAGCGCAATGCCGTCAGCGAAGAGCAGCAGGAGCAACTGGCCGACGCGTTCATGGACTCGCTGTTCGACTACCAGAAGGTCTGGTATGAAGCGGGGCTGACCGAGCGCATCCGCAACATCCTGAAGAGCCGGCAGATCGGCGCCACCTGGTACTTCGCACGCGAGGCGTTCATGGATGCGCTCACGACCGGGCGCAATCAGATCTTCCTGTCGGCCAGCAAGGCGCAGGCCCACGTCTTCAAGCACTACATCATCCAGTTCGCCAAGGACGCCGCCGGCGTGGAGCTGAAGGGCGATCCCATCGTGCTGCCCAACGGCGCGACGCTCTATTTCCTCGGCACCAACTCGCGCACTGCACAGAGCTACCACGGCAACCTGTACCTGGACGAGTACTTCTGGATTCCACGCTTCCAGGAGTTGCGAAAAGTGGCGTCCGGCATGGCCATCCATGCGAATTGGCGGCAGACCTATTTCTCGGTGCCATCCAGCCTGGCGCACGAGGGCCACGCCTTCTGGTCCGGTGCGCTCTTCAATCGTGGGCGCCCGAAGGCAGAGCAGGTCAAGATCGACATCAGCCACGCCAACCTGCGGGAAGGCAAGCGCTGCGCCGACGGCCAGTGGCGCCAGATTGTGAACGTGGAAGACGCAGCGCGAGGCGGTTGCAACCTGTTCAACATCGACCAGCTGCGGCTCGAATACAGCGCCTTGGAGTTCGAGAACCTGCTGATGTGCATGTTCGTGGATGACCACGAATCGGTGTTCCCGCTCTCGATGATGATGCGCGGCATGGTGGACAGCTGGGTGGTCTGGGAGGACTTCCGCCACTGGTCGCCGCGGCCATTTGGCAACCGCCGGGTGTGGGTCGGCTATGACCCCAACGGGGGCGGCGGCGATAGTGCCGCGCTGGTGGTGGTGGCACCGCCGCTAGTACCCGGTGGCAAGTTCCGCGTCTTGGAGAAGCACCAGTTCCGCGGCATCGACTACGAAGAGCAGGCCGGCGCCATCAAGCGCGTGACGGAGCGCTACAACGTGGAGTTCATCGGCGTTGATCGGACGGGCATTGGCGACGCCGTCTTCCAATTGGTGACGAAGTTCCACCCCGCCGCCAAGGGCTTCACCTATTCCGTCGACGTGAAGACCGGACTGGTGCTCAAGGCGCACGACGTCATCAGCAAAGGCCGGCTCGAATACGACGCCGGCTGGACCGACTTCGCGGCGTCCTTCATGTCCATCAAGAAGACCACCACTGCCGCCGGCGGCCGGGTCACCTACCAGGCCGGCCGCTCGGAGGAAACCAGCCACGCGGATCTCGCGTGGGCCTGCATGCATGCGCTTTCGCACGAACCCATCGAAGGCGTCACCACCACCAATTCCAGCATTATGGAGCTGTCATGAGTCGAAGAAAGCCGCCGCGCGGCGCACGCGCAACGAACACCGCCGAGGCGCATGCTGCGCCCGCCGCCTCCGCGGAGGCGTTCAGCTTTGGCGATCCCATCGCTGTGCTCGACCGGCGCGAGCTGCTGGATTACGTGGAGTGCCAGCGCATGGGGCAATGGTACGAGCCACCCATGTCGTGGGACGGTCTCGCGCGGTCCTTCCGCGCGGCCGTGCATCACAGCTCGCCGATCTATGTGAAGCGCAACATCCTGGTGTCCACCTTCGTGCCACACAAGCTGCTGTCACGCTCGGCGTTCGCGCGCTGGGTGCTGGACTTCCTCATCTTCGGCAACGCGTACCTCGAGCGGCGCGACAACGTGCTTGGTCGCCCGGTCAGCCTGGAGCCCGCGCTGGCGAAGTACATGCGCCGCGGCATTGATCTGGCCAGCTACTGGTGGGTGCAAAACTGGCAACAGCCGCACGAGTTCAAGCCGGGCAGCGTCTTCCACTTGCTCGAGCCGGACATCAACCAGGAGGTGTATGGCCTGCCCGAATATCTCTCTGCGCTCAATGCGACCTGGCTCAACGAATCGGCCACGCTGTTCCGGCGCCGCTATTACAAGAACGGGAGCCACGCTGGCTTCATCCTGTACATGACGGATGCTGCGCAGAAACAGGAAGACGTCGATGCGCTGCGCCAGGCGCTCAAGGACAGCAAGGGGCCGGGCAATTTCCGGAATCTGTTTATGTACGCGCCCAATGGGAAGAAGGACGGTATCCAGCTGTTGCCGGTGTCGGAGGTGGCGGCCAAGGATGAATTCTGGAATGTGAAGAACATCACGCGGGATGATCAGTTGTCAGCGCATCGTGTGCCGCCGCAACTCATGGGGATCATTCCGCACAACACCGGCGGCTTCGGAGATGCCGCGAAGGCGGCGGACGTCTTCGCTCGTAACGAGGTGAAGCCATTGCAGGATCGGCTAACGGAATTGAACGACTGGCTCGGGGCCGAGGTGGTGCGGTTCGGTTCCTATACGCTAACTAGTTAGTGCAAGTGATACCGCGTAAGCGCGAGGCAATGAGCATTAGGAACCTCTCGAGGAATGCGTGGGCCTTCTTCCCATTAGGGGATTAACCGGGCATCAAGGATGGGAATACTCTGGAAGTCCGGTTGTCTTGATTATGGGTCGTATACTTGCCGCCACCTGTCGGTGCCTCGATCCATCTAACTACCCGGCGCCCACCTCTAGTTACGCAACTTCCAAAATCCGCACAATCTCTGTACCTTTCGTTGCCGGTGTGGACAGTTGCATCCCCACGAGATCACCAGCGTTTGTGGTTATACCAAGCATTGGTGCATCTTCCAGTCGAAGATCTGTGATTTTCGATGGGTAACAGCGACCAACGCTCTTTCGGCATAGAAATACTTCTCGGCCGATGTCAAACATCTCTGCATTCGCTTTTACTAGATAGGAGGAGTTGGCATTATATTTTTGTACAATTGATCCAAGTACAACGGCTTGGCGTCCCCTCATGATGATATTGTACGAAACAAATTCTGCGAAAGTACGGCAGAGCATTTCTATAAATTCACAAAGTCGCAGAAGTATATTGGTGGCATAGATTTCATCATCCTCGAAGCGCCCATGGGAGATAGCATTTCGTCGCTCCACAAAGTCCGTCAGCGCATTTTCTATCAAGGAGTTTCCAATAAAGTAAGAGCATGCGTCGCCAAGCTCGCGGCAACTTGCGCACCACTTATTTAAATCAATTAACTGTGCTCGCTGACTAAGCGATTGAAGTGTATTAGCCCTCAAGTTTGGCAAGTCGACGGTCAGTGCCTCAATGATCAACGTAACAGATTTGTCCTTCTTTTGGACTCCGTAAAGGCTTTCAGTGATGCTTTTTTTTGTTAGGTTTGAAAAGCGCTGCTCGTCAGTTCGTTGAAGCAGTTGCCCACACCCATTCGCATAATCATCGAAGAATTTTTCGGCCGAGAAATCTGTCAATATGCTCGCATTATCCAATGCGAAAACTACCCACTCGCGTATGCAAAAGTAGATAAAGCTTTCATAGGTAAAGTACAGGCGAGAAATGGTGGCGGAGTAGTCGAACTGCCTCGAGTAGAGGTTCCGTTCTTCACCAGTTCTGGGGTCGTCCAATAAGGATAAATTATGTGTTCTCGCCCACTCGCCAAGTCGAATGAAGGATTTAATTGCATCTATATCCTTATTCAGGCGAGATAGCCTAACAAAGAGGGAGTTCATTCAGTGATGGGGCTATATTTTTTATAAATATCCGACATAATTGATATTCTTCTTAGAATGTCGGATTTTGTGTTGCCGCGACCGGTCATCACGCCCTCAGAGTCACCAATAAAACTCCGTTTTACCTCCTCCAGAATTTCCTCGGCGTGTAAAATTAGGGATTTTCCATCCGGAATATACTGGCACAGCGCGACCATTACCGCATCTGCATATGATTTTTGGGGCTTGGCTCCCCACTTCATTCGCTTTGGGTCATATGGCGCAAAGAGATGGTCGCCGAAAATTTCTCGAGCGACGGCAAGGGTGCCTAGATAAAGGTCATTCAAAAAATTAAGATCCTCGCTCGAAAATTCGCGTGCCTTGATCATATAGAGATCTAGGAATGACTTCATGCCTCTCTGATAGTGCTGTGCGTGTCGAAGAGCAAAGAATCTGAGAATCACCTCAACATCTTCCATCTCGCGATAAAACATATTTTTCTCGAGATACTTTGGCACGCGGCCTTCCTCGCTCGAGGAATATTCTGGCAACTTCCACGCCGCTCTGTGTAGAGGGTTTTTGGCTAGTTCGATCAGAAGTTTGTTAAATGGACCGGCATATAATGCGTTGCGAATCTCTTGAGCCCCAAGTTTCACGCCGCCGGTATTCAAGCGTTCAAATACCAGTTGTTTTAGGAGAAAAGCTTCTTCTTCCGATGTGGTTGATTCATATAGTACCGTTATCCATGAAATCGTGCGGCGATCGATGCCAGCACGTATTTTCTCCGGTAGGGTTGCATAGGTCTTTCCATTAAGCTCCGGCCACCGCTCCACCCCTTTTAGTGTTAACTCATTAGAATAGAACGATTTTATCGCGGTAAGTCGTTGTTGCCCGTCCATGACCTCATAACTGTTTGGGGAAATCTCGTATACGAATAGCGGAGGAATGGGGATATTAATAAGCAATGACTCGATTAGACGCGACTGGCGGATTTGATCCCATCTGTCTCGGCGTTGATAGAACGGACGTGCGTCCATGTATCCAGGGCGACGTAGAGAATCATAAAAATTCGGGAGCTTCTCGCGATTGGTCTCCGTAACTATACGCTCGGCCTTACGGTCATACTTCTCACTAATTTGATCGTCGGTAAGAGTGGTGTCGCGCTCCACGCTCATCTTTTGCCAAATAGAGCGCTCGGAAGGGGCAAACGGATCCATGTGTTTTCCAAACAGGTTGAGATATGCCAACTAGCGGGATTCTACGCCAGCCTGGTATCGCGGAGGAGTCGCTTTACTGGTTGCTGTCCGAACATGCCAATTGAGGGAGTTCGCAAGTGAGATCTAGAGGACAGGACTGGTGCATCGACGGCCACAGAGCTTCTGCAGTGTCTTCATGCGCGGCTCTTGTTGTCTCGCTCGGCTGACGGCTAGCCCCAGGCCTGAGTCATCTGCCGGTCCGCCTAGCAGCCTGCAATAAATTCCATAATGTGAAAAATCATGGGGTGCGGATGACTATTCCGCTTGGCGCGCGGTTGAGACCCCGCCTCGCCGGCCCGCTTCATCGAGTGGTTTTTCTGCAACTGCATGAACCCGGGGAAGCCGCCCGCCAGCAGGCGTGGCGGGCAGTCCGAAGGGGGAAATTTCTATGCGAATTTACGCGGCTAAGGCTATGCAGGCTCAAACGGACAGCACCCAGCACTTCACCAAGCGGCCGGTGATGGCGCTGCGAACCACGCGTTGGTCAACGTAGCGCGGGGCAATGCTGGTGGGCAGGGCGCGGTGCAGTTCGGACCGCGACGGCAGCGACACGCGATGCTCGTCGCACAAGCGGACCAGGTGTGGGAGGTTTAGCGCTAGTAGGCGTGGGTCGTGGGCGTGATTAAACGCTATCTGTAGAGTGCGCAGCGATTCGAGGGCAGCGAGAAGAGCGGGAACGGCAGCGGGCACTGGCGGGGCTTCGCTGCCAATCGCATCGATTGCCGGCGTGGGTAGTTGAAGTAGGGTGGAGGCGTGCTGCAACTGGTCATGGATGGCTTGGCGTTTTTCTGGGTGCCGCTCCACCTCCAGCTTATCCAGTAGCCTTAACCGCAGCCGGTGGGCGGCAAGTTGCTGAGGCACCGTCGCGCCCGCATGGAGAGTGCCTGCCTTGCGGACCGCCGGCAGCACGTCGTCAAGCACCCAGCGCTCGAAGCGCTCGGCCGCTGGCAAGTTGCTACTGACGATCAATCGCAGCATGTCAGGTTCGGACAGCACGCGGGCCGCTTGAATCCGGCCGAGGCTGTCGGGGATGGGGTGGTGTTTCACCACCCCGCGGCAGTGCTGCTTCATGGCGTTGACCGGGTCTGCATAGCCGAGAGCAATGCAAACGTCCTCTCCCACAAACCAAGGCTGGGTATCGGCGCCAGTGAGAATCCGGACTGCATGGGAGTCGAAAGCGAAGATCGACGGAGTGCTCATTCGTCGCGAGAAGTGTTGTGTTGGGCACAGCTTATCGCGGAACGCAGACTCAAGGTATGGGGGCACGTCCGGAAAAAGGTAATCTTGGTAATCGCCTCGGAAAGACGGTGCTAAGTATCTGATTTATAAGGCGATGTCTGGTTATCTCCCAAAGGTAATTTGGGGTAATCCAAAAGGTAATATTTTCATAAGTGATTGATTTTATTGATAATTTTTCAAGGGGAAGGTTACTCTTGGAAAGGGTAACCAATTACCTCAAGATTACCCCGATATTACCTTCAGCCAGAAAGCTGGAATCCCTTGTCTGGTAAGGCTTTCTGCGATTTTCGGAGCATCCAGTTACCGAGGTTACCTTTTTCCGGACCCCCGCCAAACTTTAGAATTGCCCGTCTCGGACCGGGTATCACAGCTGTCCCGCCCATGTTCTTCGATACACTTTAATCGCGATCACATGCGCGGGACGAGTCGAAAATCATGCCAATCCGATGCGGGCATTGACTAGCGATGCCCACAAGATCGAACGCCGCGCTGGCAGCCAGGCTGGTGGCCTTGGTCTCGGACATGCGAAAGGCCTAGTGACACTCGCACCCTTGCCCCCCTACGTCAAACTCCCTCCAGTTCCTGGAAGTCATTGATTCATAAGTGACGTCTAGTCCCCTCCCTCGCACCACAGTCCTCTTTTGCATCACTCGTACGCCTCACTTTATTTCCCGTATTTCCGCACCGTATCAACACGCAAAGCTAAGCTACGTAAGGCCTGGCAGGCGATTTGAAGCAATCGCCTCATTGCACTCTGCACATTGCCCTTTCACTTATTGTCGGCGCTCCGGTCCCATAGTGGCCCCACGTTCGGTCCCACGAAATGGCACACTTTACGAAGTCCGCATGCGGGTGATGCGCACAGATGAAGGTGAAGGCAGAAGGCCCGCCGTTCAGCACCTCTTGGCGATGGTGTCCAGAAAACTGCGCCCGTGGTTGGTGAGACGAACCTGGCTACGGCCGTGTGTCAGGCAATCGACTTGTACGCGCTGCCGACGCACGAGGCTTTTGAGGTCGGTGGGGTCCAATTCGAGATTCCCGTTTACGCTATCGAGAAGCCAGCGCATTGTCATATGGTCATTCCCATCGTCGACGTCTTGGACATACAGCAGTTCGGCCGGCGGCACGGCCCGCAAGAATCTTCCGCCAATCTCTATCCACAGCACCCGCGTTGTTGCTGAATTGGCGGGCACTTGACCGAACCGAATGAGCAGAATACGCAGCAGTCGCCGGAGTTGGGCCGCAGGAGCGCCTTGCAGTGGCTGCACTCGTAGAAGAACTGGCAGGCGTCCGTTGGCATGGTTTCCTGCTTGGCAAAGCCGCAGTGCGGGCAGGTCAGTACGGATTCAAGAATGACGGCACGCATCGGGTCCTCACAATCGCACCGCCTCTCGTCGCCAAACGCAACGGCCACCACGTGGCGGCGGCGGAGGGGGAAAACAAACGGACTGGGGTACTTATTTGTACGTGAACCCGAAAGGCCAGCCATCTGCGCGCGGAACGGCTTTCCGTTCTGACAGCACATTGGGGGAGAGGTCGGCCAGCTTCGGCGCCGGCGCGCTCGGTGCCATGGTTGGTCCTGTGGGGCGGTGCTTCCGTTGTAGGCGCGCCGGGAGGACAGCGCCATAGGGCATCGTCCGACTTGCGTGCGTTGCGTGTATAAAGAGCCGCGGCGGCGTCGGCTGTCCACATCATCTTCTCAATGTGCCGTGTCTCGATACCGTGCACCGTGCTGGCCGTCGTCGTGGAAGTTTGCGGCTCAGTGTTTACCACTCACAGGTGGTGCAGGCGAAGCGGCTGACGGATCTGGAGAACTAGGGGCCGCGGGCGCGGTTGATGGCGAAGCGCTACCTGCCCAGTCGATCGCCGAGCTCAATGAAAAAAGGTGACAACCAAGCTGTCACCTTCATCAGAAGTGGGGAGTCCGGCGAAATCTCCTGGTTACAACGGAGCGCCGTAAGAAGACGAAGACATATACCCGCCGGACCTTGCGCCATCCGGGAACGTTTCGAACGTGTCGGCCCTTGTGCCATCGGCGTACGTGTCGGAGCTGCCGGCCCGTGCGCCATCAGTGCGCACATCGAACTCGCCAGCCTTGGCCAATGCAAAAGCAGCGGACAGGGCACCGGTCAGAGCGACAGTGGCGGCAATCAGAACGAAACGTTGGATATTCATGATGAATTGAAAGGGGACATCGAGCCGCCAAAATTTGGGGACTCCGCAACAGGCTGCATGATAGGGGTTTGCCCTATGGCTATAAACCCTAGTTTGCGAAACGCATAGTTGCTCATTGCACAACAATACTGAAAATCTTCGTCGTGAAGGCCCGGGGTACGGTAGCAATCTGACGGTTGTGCTGATTAAGGTGCCGGTCGGGGTGGTGCTGGCAAGGAGACCAACGGTTGGTGGGGGACTCTAGGTGATTGACCCGCCCCGGCATCGGATCGCCCATGCCCATCAGCCCGCAACCGTCACACCGCATTTCTCCGCAATCGCGATCAATTTCGGGACGTCCGGCGGCCCCGGAGGAATTTCCTGGTCGATTGCGGTGAAGAGACGCGTCGCGTGCCCGGTTTGGCCGGTGACCGAAATCATTTCGCCGCCGCCCGGGCCAAAGTGAAAGCTGTGAATCGTGCCTGCGGGCAAGTGAACGAGCGTGCCAGCCGTGGCGGCCAGGGTATTGCCGCCGTAGCTGATTTCGACACTGCCTTTGACCACGTAGAAGGATTCGTCCCAGTCATGGCTGTGCGGTGGCGGTCCGGTGCCTTCATCGCCTTGCTGCAAGAAAATCTCATAGCCTTGCGTGGCGGCATTTGATGCCAGTATCGTAATCTTCTCGCCCACCACATCGAGCGCACGAGGATAGGCGCTCGGTGTTACGACAAACGGTTGCGGCTTCATGGTTGCGCCTCCTTTGGACCGGATTCAGCCCCGAACCGGTTATAGTCAGTGGACTGGACGGAGTCCAGAAGTTGCCATCGGTGGCGTCGGTGACGGCCAGCGCGATTGCCTCAATCTCCTATGCGGGCTAACGGCAATGTGGAGCCGGCTGGAGGGCGCGTTTCATTTTCCCTCCCGCCCAACCAACACATCCAGCGGCACGTGCAGTGCCTCTGCCAGGCTCTGGAACACTTCCACGCTTCCATCGCGCTTGCGGTTCTCAATCTGGCTGAGATAGGGCTTGCTGAGTCCCGCGGCGGTTGCCAGCGCGTCCTGGGTCATCCGGCGGTATTCGCGCCAGGCCTTGATCGGGTTGTCGCCGGCGAGTTCGGCGTCCAGTATGGCGGCGGGAATCCGAAAGCCGTCTTCCCGCGCCTCGGCGTGGCCGGGCAGCGTGCCATCGTCCCACTCTCCGGTCCGGTGCTTGATGCGCTCCCACACCTCAATGGGCACCACCGCGAACTCGGGGTGGCCGTCGCGTTCGATGAATTGAATCTTGACCATGATTGGCACCTCCAGAGGAGCACGGCCGGCGCGTCGAGCACGATCGGGCCGTGCTGGATCTGATACCGCACTCGCCAGTCTCAGGACGGAGGCGGCAGCCGTGTCGACTGCCGGTGCGCCGGAGCCCGGCGTGGATTGCTGATCGCAACATGCCCGGGCGGGGTTGGGAGCCTGCGCCGCTTACCTGTTGAATGCGATTGCTTGCGCTTTCATGTTAGCTAGGCGCTAACCGAATTGCGAATAAAGTTGGCTGGCGGTTCCGGCGCCAACGCGGGACAGGGCTGGGCTTTCACGCGCCAGCCTCCGCGAACACCTCTTTGCCCACGATCGCATCCAGCTCCTCATACAAGCCGGAGGGTTTGTCGCTGACACGCAGTTGGAAGTCGAACAGTTGTGGCCGGATCAATGGTTCAACGCCGTACCCGTGCTCCGAAACGAGCCGGATCAGCCGGCCGCCGCGCGCATGAATGAACTCGGCCTCGGCATGGATGGCGACGTCGGGTACCACCACATCGCAGCCGGCGAGCTGGTCCAGCGCGTCGGCACAGTGATTGACCAGCACTTCCGGATCCATGCGGGCACGGATCCAGGACTCGCGAAGGGCGTTTAGCAACTGTACCGGCGATTTCCCTAGCGTGGGAACGACATCATTGCGCCTTGCCGCGTCGAACTGCGCGTCGTTGATGCCGGCGCAGGCCTGGATCATATGGCGCAGCGGGGCGTCGAACGTGACGGTCAGGAAGGCGTGGTTCGCGGAAGTCAGGTAGCTGGTGACGAGGTCTCGACCGGAGCCGGGACGGCCGCAAAGTCCGATAAGCATGAGGTTTCCTTTGTCGTGGTCGTTCGCCTGTGGGTGCTTGAGGTCAACGAGGTCGGTGCGCGGATTTGGCGCCGTGGCGCAATGCGGCGTGACCGGGCGGGCGCGGTGCCAGGCCGTGACTTCCATGGCCGGGCATACGGGGTCGCCCCGATGGGCGCAACCAGGCCGGACCGGCGCGGACACAAGCCCTGGCGCTCGCGATGCAGCCCGGCGTTGGGTATGGAAATGCCGGGGTTCTGATACCGCTTCAAGTTAACGCCGATAATTTACCCAAAGGTAAATATAAAGACAAGTCTTCTTGGTAACCATCATGACTTGCCGGCCGCGAGTCCAGGTCCTCGATCCACGGAAGCCGCCAAGGTGCCGACGCGCCCGTGGCTTGCCGCGTCAGTGTCGCGCGACCCCGCCGAACCATCGCGCCGAGAAGGGAGCGAAAGGTCCTCTTGCTCCGTAAATTACCTTTTAGTCACTAAATTTACAGTACCAGAAGAAAATTTACCTTGAGGTAATGCGCGGGTTTAATGAGTGATGGACATCCAAGATACGCGCGAACAACGCCTGGCCCAAGTGCTGGAGAAACAGTTCGGAGGCTCGATCGCACGCCTCGCGGACCGCGTCGACCGCGAACCCTCATATTTCTCCCGAGTTTTTTCGTCGGAAGGCAAGGCCGGAAAGAAGCGCATCGGCGAACGGCTTGCCCGCGACATCGAGGCCAAGCTCGGCTTGCCTCGGCTGTGGCTGGACGGCAGCATGGAGGATGCTGTCGCTCCCTCGAATGACGAGATCCTCCCGCCTGGCGTGGCCATTCGGGTGGCTCGCTTGGTCAAGGACTTGCGCAACGAGGATATCGACCGCCTGCTGACGGCCATTGAGTTGCTGATGCAGGTCGAGGGCGTGCGCTCGGTGCGCAAATATGGCAAGGGCACAAAACAGGCGCAGGTACTGACGACCGGAAAGCGCACGGCAACTGGCTCCGCGAGCGGGGCGGTACACGAGTCCGGCACGCGTGTCGCCGGGAAGCAGCGAGGCAGGAAGAAGCCGGCAGACTGACGCAGCCGGGGTCGGCGACGCGGCATCGGCAGCCTGGGCAGGACCGGCTGCCGCCGTGCCTGCACGTTAGTGTCCGGCCGGGTCAGAGTTGAAAATGCCGTCGATTGGGTGGCAGTGTCAGCAATTCAATTGTCGCGAATTCCCGCAGTTCCGCCTCTGTGCGCTTGCACTCAGTCACGTTGGTGACAAATCCGTGCCATGGCGTGCTGCCGTCCTACAGGCGCCGAGGGCCTGCATCGCCTTCCGGTGCGACCCGTGCCCGCACTATCAGACGGCCTGATTATCGGCTGCGACCGTTATTCGTCTTCGCCGAAAGGCAACTCTCCCTGGACCGGCGCCGACGCATACTCCAACTCGCCGGCTGGCGTCAGCGCGCTCACCCGTACGCCCAGTAGCCGTATCTTCCGGTTCAGCGGAACGCGTCTGACGCATTCGGTGGCGGCGCGCCGCAACAAGGTGGCGTCGGCGGTCGGGACCGGCATGCTGAGGTCGCGGGTGACGGTGTGGAAGTCGTCATAGCGCAGCTTGACGCCGATGGTGCGGCCGACGTAGCCCTTGCCGCGCAGGTCTTCGGCAAGGCGCTGGCACAGACCGGTAAAAACTTCGCCGAGAGCCTGGCGATCGTGGCGCGGATGCAGGTCGCGCTCGAACGTGGTTTCGCGGCTCATCGACTTTGGCTCCGAGCTGATGACCACGGGGCGTTCGTCATGACCTTGCGCGATCTCGGCGAGCCACGCGGAATAGCTGCGGCCAAAATGGGTCTGCAGTAGTCCGAGGTCCGCGCTGGCGAGGTCGCCAACGGTGGCGATGCCGAGCACGGCGAGTTTCTCCGTGGCTTTCGGGCCGATGCCGTTGACCTTGCGCACCGGCAGCGGCCAGATGCGCAGCGGGATGTCTTCCGGCGTCAGGAGGGTAAGCCCATCGGGCTTGTCCAGCTCGGATCCGATCTTGGCGAGGAGCTTGTTGGGCGCGATGCAGATGGAGCAGCTTAGCCCCGTGGCCTCGCGAACCGCTTGCTTGATGCGGCTGCCGATATCGGCGGGCTCGCCTGGCACATCGCTCAGGTCGATGTAGATTTCGTCGATGCCCCGGTCTTCGACCTGGCTCGTGAACGTGGCGACGGCCGCCTTGAAGAGCCGGGAGTAGTGCCGGTACGAATCGAAATCGGTGGGCAGCAGAATGGCATCAGGCGCGAGCTGGGCTGCCTTCATCATGCCCATGGCGGAAAAAACGCCGAGCGCGCGCGCTTCGTAAGTCGAGGTGGTGACGACGCCCCGTCCCGCATAGTCGCGCAGGCGCGCAAAGCGCCGGCTTCCGTCTTCAAGCGTCTCGGGCACCGCATTCCGTCCGCCGCCGATCACCACGGGCATGCCACGCAGTTCCGGATACCGCAACAGCTCGACGGACGCATAGAAAGCGTCCATATCCAGGTGGGCGATGCGGCGGGGGGCAAATGACATGGCGTCAGCGAACGGGGTTGACGACGCGCCCCGGCCGCGAGAAAGGACTCGGGGGCGGGCCGCCTCGGTTACTGTATGCATATACAGTATATCGAATTCTACAAGAAGAATCCCCGCGGCGCCCCGGTGGGCCTGCCAGCGATGCACGTAGGTCGTCGTCAGCACGATGCCCGCGGCGGGCAAGTGCGAAGTGTTATTGCTATTGCGCAGCAACTGGCGATCGATGCGCAAGCAGGCGCATGATTGAAAATGCAACGCATTATCATTTAAGTGGGTAATGTTCGTCGATGCCGACATGAACCGGCCGGAAGAGAAGACGGTTCACGTCGCATGACAACGGGTTTTCCCGCCGCCTTGCCGGCAAGCTGAAAATGCCAGCGCGGAGCGCGGGCGAAAGCCCGCCGCTCATCGGTGCCGGTCGCTCAACGCAGCAGGAACGCGATATCGTCCACGCTGATTTGCGCGACGGCCACGCCCCGGCGTTGCTGGAACAGGATGTGCTGGAGAACCCGGCGGCGTTGCCTGGCAAAGACAGCCAGGTCGATGGGGATGCCGGCGCGAGCATAGTGCTCGACCAGCAGCTTGTAGGCACGATGCCGCATCTGCAGGGCTTCGCCCTCCGCCCGTAGCTGGCTCGTGTCCTGCGGCACGATGCTTTCGGTCTGACGCAACGCCTCCATGGCGTGGGCGTGCATGTCGCGGTAACGATCGAGTTCGGCTTGCGTTGTGCGCAGCCGTTCGCGTAGGGCGCGGACCTTGCGCTGCAGCTTCAGCGTCATGCCTACGCCATGCTCGACCAGCGCCACGGTCTCAAGCGCATGGCTGGCGGCGGCAATCGTGTTTTTCCAGATCCCTCCGTCCGTCGCCTCGGTTTCCGCTGCCCACCCGTTGCTGATTCCGCTAAATATCTTCATATGACCCCTTGACCCTTGTACAGATTTCCGGCGGCCGGCTTTTTGGTAGCCGGTCCTGTCCGGGTGCACGGCGGCCGGGCCGCGTTGGCGCGCCTGCCGTGTCGAATCGACATCGTTGTACTGGCGCATGCGCTGGCTGGCATGCCTCGCGCCGATGAGCCGATGACCTGGGAATGCTACGGTCTCGCCGTTCGCGGGCCAAGTAGAAGATGCTTAGATCTGGTATTCCCGATGCATATGTCGCTCAATGTACGGGCGCGAGAATGTCTCGCCAAAGCCGCGTCACCGGGCAGCCCGCGCGATGCGCGGCCAGCGATAAAGCGCCCCTTTCCAGACTTGCCGGGGGGCGCGTCCCCGAATCCTGGCGAAATAGCGCAACCGGGCCCTCGATACCGTACGGATGCCCGCGATTCGGACTAGGATGCATGCATGGCACTCAATTTCCCCAATCCCAGCCGGAGTTACGACCCTTCCAGGCATTGCGTATGTTTTTGGGGCTATGACAACTCGCGTGAAATCGCCTTCGAGGTGGACCGCGCGGTACTCTCTACCCTCAGCCCTGAATTGCGCCCGGACGAGCCTGCCGTGCTCGATGCATTCGACCGCCACCGCGATCACATCCTGGAACTCGCGCGCGGGCTCTATTCCCGCAGCCGGCAGAACCGGTATCAGATTTCCTGAACGCTGTTCAGTCCGGGCAAACGCAGTTCGCTCAGGCTGACGCCTCCGGAGATCCTGCCGCAATCCGCGGCGGCAGCGGTGCGGGCTCGGCGGCCAGCTTTTCCGCGGCGTAGGGGCGCAGGAAGCTGCGCGCCAGTTCCGTATTCCTGCAAGTCAGCCAATCATCCCACTCCGTGCCCGGGACGATCACGATCATCCGTTTTTCCTTGCCCGGCGCATGGAAGCGTTGCATCAACGGGTGGTGCTCCGAATTGATGGTCAGCATGGTGAAGCTGAAGACGTCCTGGCCGCCTTCGCCAGGCCATGCGCGCCAGAGGCCGGCGATTGCCATGGGCTCGCCATCCTTGAGCCAGATCCGCCAGCGTACCGCCTTGCCGGTTGCGTAGTCGGGCTCATAGAAGCACTGCGCTGGTATCAGGCATAGCTGACCCTGTTTCCACGCCGCCGAGAACGTCCGTTTTTCACCCACCGACTCCGAGCGCGCGTTCGTGGTGTCGAACCTCGCGACGCCGGGCGGAATGCGCTTCCTGGGGACCATCCCGAAGGTGCCGGCCAGGCATTGCCGCTGGCCGTCGTGGTCCGCCACGAGCAGTGGCGCGACGTAGTCAGGCCATGTTTCGGGGGGCCATTCCCGCACCGGACAAGTGAGGCCGAAGACATCGCGTAAAACGGCCGCCTGCACGGGCGCGTAGTTGACGCACATGGCTTGTCTCCATGCCGATGCTGCATGTGAAAGGGAATATCCAGTATGGCGGACGGGCGGGAAGGACC
Source organism: Cupriavidus sp. 05L310 (assembly GCF_056398185.1). Classification (NCBI taxonomy): domain Bacteria; kingdom Pseudomonadati; phylum Pseudomonadota; class Betaproteobacteria; order Burkholderiales; family Burkholderiaceae; genus Cupriavidus; species Cupriavidus sp. 05L310. The sequence goes on along the minus strand of NZ_JBFTOX010000032.1, from coordinate 55,617 downwards.
AAAGTGATTCTTGTCCTACCGGCGGGGTGCCTGCTGTAATCGCTTGTCGTGTCACGGCGCCGCGTTGGCGCCGGTTCCATCCCCGCCCAAGATCAGGCGCGCTGAACCGACCCCATCCTGATTGCCATTGATGACCGATACATCTCCGTTCTTCATCCTCACCGGCGGCCCCGGCGCCGGCAAAACCACCTTGATCGCCGAACTGGCGCGCCGGGGATACGCTACCTCGGACGAGGTCGGGCGCGAGATTATCCAGGAGCAAACGCTGGTGAACGGCCCCGGCCTGCCGTGGGTGGATCCGCGCTTGTTCGCCGAGTTGATGCTGTCGCGCGAGATGCGCAACCACCGGGCGCATGCGGGCCGGGTCGAACCGGTGTTTTTCGATCGCGGCGTGCCGGATGTGGCCGGCTACCTGAGCCTGTCGGGTTTGCCGGTGCCGCCGCATATCGACGCCGCCGCGCGATTGCTTCGCTATCACCGCTGCGTCTTCATCCTGCCGCCCTGGGAGGATATTTACAGCCGGGATGCGGAACGCCGGCAATCGCCGCAGGAGGCGGCACGCACCTATGACGCCATGGTGAGCGTCTATGCCGGTTACGGCTATGAACTGCTGGAAGTGCCGCGTTTGCCGGCTGCGCGGCGGGCCGACTTCGTCGAGTCGGCCATCCGCCGCTGAGCGCGCGCGGCTGGCGCGAGGATCAGCTTTCCTGGGCTTCCAGCGTGAAGCCCGCGCCATCATCCTGGCGCAGCAGCGTCACCAGGGCGGGCATGGCCGCCTCCAGGGTTTCCTTCAGGCGCCACGGCGGATTGACGATGAACATGCCACTGCCGTGCAGGCCAAGCCCGCCGGAAACCGGATGCTTGACGCGCAGGCTGACGTGCAGCCAGCTTTTGAGCGGCAGCTTCTTCAACTGCACCGGCAACTGCACCGATTCGCGGCGCTGCACTTCGGGATACCAGATGGCGTACATGCCGGTGGCGAAGCGCTGCAGGCCATCCTGCAGGGTCCGCAGCACGCGGGCGTAGTCCTGCTTGTCTTCGTAGGAGGGGTCGATCAGCACCAGCGCGCGGCGGGGGGGCGGCGGCAGGATGGCGTTGATTCCGGTGAAGCCGTCGCCGTCGTAAAGCATGACGCGGCGGCCGGCGCCGCGGAAATTCTCACGCAGCACCTGGATTTCCGTGCTGTGCAACTCGAACAGGCGCAGGCGGTCGGCGTCGCGCAGCATCTGCCGGGCGAGCCAGGGCGAACCGGGGTAGTGCTTCAGGCTGCCGTCCGGATTAAGGGTACGCACCTGTTCCAGGTAGTCCTCGAGCAAGGTCGGCATGGGCCGCTTGGCGGCGGCGGCCTGCCACAGCCGGGCAATGCCGGTTTCGTATTCGCCCTTCTTTTGCGCGTAAGCGTGGTCGAGCGCATAAAGCCCGGCGCCGGCGTGCGTGTCGATATACCAGAAGGGCTTGTCTTTCTGGCTCAACTGCTCCAGCAACTGGACCACGATGGCGTGTTTAAGAACATCGGCGTGGTTGCCGGCGTGGAAGGCGTGACGGTAGCTGAGCATGGCGAGGCGGGAAAAGGGCGTGCCGATGCCGGCCTGGACGGGCCGGCGGCACAGGGCGCTATGCTACCATCGCCGGGCTCTGGCGCTGCCGTACGGCTGTTCGCGGTGCCGCGCGAGACGCTAGCATCCCGGGCGCCTTGGCTCGCCATGGTGCCCCGGCCTGCGCGCCAGCGTCTTGTCCCGACCCATTCCTGTCCGACGTTCTCCGTCCCCTCCTTGTCCAAGTTTTGTCCATGACCCGCGCCTTAGATCTCGCCGAGCCCGTTTTCGCCGCCTCGGGCCCGCCATACTCGCAGCGTTACGGGGATGTCTACCACAGCGACGAGGGTGGCCTGGAGCAGGCCCGGCACGTTTTCCTGGCGGGCAACGGTTTGCCAGGCGCGTGGGGCGGGCGCGACCAGTTCGTAGTCCTGGAGGCCGGGTTTGGCCTCGGGCTTAACTTCCTGGCGACGTGGCAGGCGTGGCGGGCCGATCCCGCGCGTTGCCGGCGGCTGCATTTCGTGTCGGTGGAAAAGCACCCGTTCACCAGCGACGGTCTCGCCGCCGTCCACGCCAATTTGCCCGGCCTGGCGGAACTGGCGCCGCTGGCCACGCAGTTGCGGCAGGCATGGCCGCTGACCTTGCCCGGGCTGCACCGGCTGGAATTCGAGGGCGGGGCGGTCGTGCTGACGCTTGCGTTCGGCGATATCGATACCGTGTTGCCAAGGCTGGCGCTGGGCGTCGATGCGTTCTACCTGGACGGCTTTGCGCCCGATCGCAATCCCGATATGTGGCAGCCGCCATTGATGAAGCGGCTCGCCCGGCTGGCGCGTCCGGAGGCCACGCTGGCGACCTATGCGGCGGCCGGTTTTTTCCGGCGCGGCTTGCAGGCAGCTGGCTTCGAGGTGAAGCGGGCGACCGGCTACGGCAGCAAGTGGCATATGACGGTGGCGCGCTTCCCCGCGGCGCGCGGCCAGCGCCGGCATCCCCCGCCAGCCGCCGCTAACTGGCCCGGGCGACACGCCATCGTGATCGGTGCCGGGCTGGCTGGCTGCGCGGTCACGGAGCGCCTGGCCGCACGCGGCTGGCGTGTGACGCTGTTCGACGCGCATGATGGCCCCGCGCGACTGACTTCCGCGCATCGCGCGGCAGCCATGCACCCGCATCTGTCGTCGGACGACAGCCTCCTGTCGCGCTTGTCGCGCGCCGGGAACCTGTTCTCTCTGAGAGCCTGGGAGGCATTGGCCGCGGCAGGGCATGCGCCGGGCTGGCAGGGGTGCGGCGTGCTGCAGATTGGCGCGGACGCGGAGGACGCCCGAATCCAGCGGGCGGCGCTGGCCGCGCTGGGGTTTCCCGAAGCGTTCGCGCGCTGGATGCCGCCCGAGGAAGCCGCGCGCCGGCATGGCGCCGCCGTTCCCCATGGCGGACTCTGGTTCGGGCAGGGCGGCTGGGCGCCGCCGCCCGACATCTGCCACGCGCAACTGGCGCAGGCCGGAGCAGCGGTGACGACGCATTTTGGCCGCCGGGTCGCGCGGCTGGTACGTGCCGCGGATGGCTGGCAGGCCTTGGACGACGCCGGGGCGGTGATGGCGCAGGCGCCGGTGATGGTCCTCGCCAACGCGCACGAGGCGCTGCGCCTGCTGCCGCTGCACCATATGACGATCGACCGCGTGCGCGGGCAGCTGACCACGCTCGAGGCCGCGCAAGTGGAGCAGTTGGGCACCTGGCCGGACTGCGTGGTGACCGGCTCGGGCTATCTGTTGCCAAGGGCCGGCGACGGTAGTGCGCGGGTCGGCTCCAGCTACGAGCCGGCCGCCGAAGGGCAGGGCGAACTCGCCGAGCGCCCGGAAGTGCACGCGGAGAATCTTGCCAAGCTGGGCTTGCTATTGCCGGATCTCGCCGCCGCCGCGGCCCGGCTGAATCCGGCGGCCCTGCGCGGCTACGTTGGCGTGCGCAGTGTTTCACACAATCGCCTGCCGCTGATCGGCCGCATTGCCGATGAGGCGCAGGCCGCGCGCGACGCCGTCGCGCTTCGCGGCGCGCGTCTCAGGGATATCCCTCGTCTTTCCGGGCTCTACGCGGCACTTGCATATGGCTCGCGTGGCCTCACATGGGCGGCACTGGGGGCGGAGTTGCTGGCCAGCCAAATCGAAGGAGAGCCCTTACCGCTCGAACTCGAACTGGCCGAGGCCATCGACCCCGCGCGGCTGCTGGTCCGTGCCTTGCGGCAAGGGCAGGTGGCAAGCGAGGCGGAAGGCGCGGCCGCGCCATCCGAGCCGGTTCCCGGCTAAAAACTGCCGGAACCGAATGAAAACCGTGCGATAATCCCCGTTTTCCGTTTGCGTGGGCCTGCGCCCGGATGCTCCGGGTTCGTCGGTTTTCCGCGCGTACCCGCAGTTTTCGATAGCGCCCGCGTACCGGGCATCGGCATTTGCCGTCGCTTTGCCTGTGTCTTGTCGGGCACGCGAGCGGGGTGCGCTTACGAACACAACAACATTTCTGGATTGGATCAACGACCATGTCGAATGTCATTGAAAACCTTGGCAAACTGGACCGCAAGGTGACCCTGGCCATTCCCAAGGCCGAAGTCGAAAAGGAAAAGCTGGAACGTCTGGTTCGCCTGTCGAAGACGGTGAAGATGTCCGGCTTCCGTCCCGGCAAGGTACCGATGAAGATGGTCGAGAAGCAGTACGGCCAGCAAGTCGAATTCGAAGTCCGCTTCGACAAGGCTGCACGCAAGTTCTTCGACATCACCAAAGAGCAGGATGTGAAGGTTGCCGGCCAGCCGAAGTTCGAGGTCAAGACCGACGGCGTGAACGAAGACGAAGTGGCCTTCGACGCAACCTTCGAGGTCTATCCGGAAGTCAAGCTGGGCGACCTGGCCGGCGCCGAAGTGACCCGCACCAAGACCGAAATCACTGATGCCGAAGTCGACAAGACCATCGACATCCTGCGCAAGCAGCGCGTGCATTACCACACCCGTGGCGAAGCCGGCGAGCACGGCGACGGCGGCGGTGAAGTGGCCGCCCAGAACGGCGACCGCGTGACCCTGGACTTCGTCGGCAAGATCGACGGCGTGGAATTCCCCGGCGGCAAGGCTGACGACTTCGCCTTCGTGCTGGGCGAAGGCCGCATGCTGCCCGAGTTCGAGCAAGCTGCGCTGGGCCTGAAGGTTGGCGAAAGCAAGACCTTCCCGCTGGCGTTCCCCGAGGATTATCACGGCAAGGAAGTGGCCGGCAAGACCGCCGAGTTCACCGTCACGCTGAAGAAAATCGAGTGGGCGCACCTGCCGGAAGTGAACGACGAGTTCGCCAAGTCGCTGGGCATCGCCGACGGCAGCGTCGAGAAGATGCGCGCCGACATCCGCGAAAACCTGGAGCGCGAAGTCAAGCGCCGCACGCACGCCATGCTGAAGGACCAGGTCATGGACGCGCTGCTGAAGGCAAGCGAGCTGGAAGTGCCGAAGGCCCTGATCGAGCAAGACCAGGAGCGCCTGGTGGAAATGGCTCGCCGCGACCTGGAACAGCGCGGCATGCCGAATGCCAAGGACATGCCGATTCCGGCCGAGATGTTCACCCAGCAAGCTGAGCGCCGCGTCAAGCTGGGCCTGATTCTGGCCGAGATCGTCAAGGCTCACGGCCTGGACGCCAAGGCCGACCAGATCAAGGCCGAGATCGAGGACTTCGCCAAGAGCTACGAAGACCCGAAGGAAGTCATGCGCTGGTACTACGGTGACCAGCAGCGCCTGGCCGAGATGGAAGCCTACGTGCTGGAAAACAACGTGGTAAATTTCGTGTGCGACAAGGCCAAGGTCACCGAAAAGACGGTGTCCTTCGAGGAACTGACTGCCGAAGGCAACAACCAGCCTCAGCAGGCCTGAGCCTGGCCCGTGGCCGGAGCGCATGGCGCGCCGGCCACAGCCTTGTCTCTTACCGAACTCCAGGAGAACTTGCATGACCCGCAATGATTTGCTTGACCGTCTGGCTACCACGCAGGCCTCCGCCCTGGAAACGCAGGGACTGGGGCTGGTGCCGATGGTGGTTGAGCAGTCCGGCCGGGGCGAGCGCGCCTATGACATCTACTCGCGCCTGTTGAAGGAGCGGTTGATTTTCATGGTCGGCGAAGTCAACGACCAGACTGCCAACCTGGTGGTCGCACAGCTGCTGTTCCTGGAAAGCGAGAATCCCGACAAGGACATCTCGCTCTACATCAACTCGCCGGGTGGCTCGGTGTCGGCTGGCCTCGCCATCTACGACACCATGCAGTTCGTCAAGCCGGACGTGGCCACGCTGTGCATGGGCATGGCAGCCAGCATGGGTGCGTTCCTGCTGTCGGCTGGCGCCAAGGGCAAGCGTTCGGCGCTGCCCAACTCGCGCATCATGATCCACCAGCCGCTGGGCGGCGCGCGCGGCCAGGCCTCGGACATCGAGATCCAGGCCCGCGAGATCCTGTACCTGCGCGAGCGGCTCAACACGATCCTGTCGGAAGTCACCGGCCAGCCGGTCGAGAAGATTGCCCGCGATACCGATCGCGACAACTTCATGAGCGGCGATCAGGCAGTGGACTACGGCCTGATCGACAAGGTGCTCACCCGCCGTGCCTGACAGACCGGCCCGGCTGCCGCAAGGCGGGCCGGGCAGGGGCCGGGCGGTGATCCTTAGGGTATCGCCGTCCGGCCGCAACGAAGAAGGCTATGCAGAAACGAGGCCTTGTGCCTCGTTTTTTGCTTTTGCCCCACAGCGTGGGGGTCTACCCGCCGCGCCAATTTTTTTGGCGTATGATGCGTTTGAAGCGTATCCCCGCAGCGCTCCGGCACTGCGGCACGCACACTGCTAATGTGACTGATTCCTATGGCGGATAAAAAAGGTTCATCCAGTGAGAAGCTCCTTTACTGCTCGTTCTGCGGCAAAAGCCAGCACGAGGTAAAGAAGCTCATCGCCGGCCCGTCGGTGTTCATTTGCGACGAATGCATCGATCTGTGCAACGAGATCATCCGCGACGAGGCAGCCGCATCCGACAAGGATGCGGGCGCCTCGGCCAAGTCCGATCTCCCCACCCCCCACGAGATCCGCGAGAGCCTGGATCAGTACGTGATCGGGCAGGAGCAGGCCAAGAAGATCCTGGCCGTAGCGGTGTACAACCACTACAAGCGCCTGAAGCACCTCGGCAAGAAGGACGACGTCGAGTTGTCCAAGAGCAACATCCTGCTGATCGGGCCCACCGGCTCGGGCAAGACGTTGCTGGCGCAAACGCTGGCGCGCCTGCTGAACGTGCCGTTCGTGATCGCCGATGCCACCACGCTGACCGAAGCCGGCTATGTCGGCGAGGACGTGGAAAACATCATCCAGAAGTTGCTGCAGAACTGCAATTACGAGGTGGAAAAGGCACAGCGCGGCATTGTCTACATCGATGAGATCGACAAGATTTCGCGCAAGTCGGATAACCCGTCCATCACCCGCGATGTGTCCGGTGAAGGCGTGCAGCAGGCTCTGCTCAAGCTGATCGAAGGTACGATGGCTTCGGTGCCCCCGCAGGGCGGCCGCAAGCATCCGAACCAGGACTTCCTGCAGGTGGATACCACCAACATCCTGTTTATCTGCGGCGGCGCGTTTGACGGCCTGGAAAAGGTCATCATGCAGCGCTCGGACAAGACCGGCATCGGTTTTGCCGCGCAGGTTCAGAGCAAGGAAGAGCGCGAGGCCAGCGAGGTGCTGCCGCAGGTCGAGCCGGAAGACCTGATCAAGTTCGGGTTGATCCCGGAACTGATCGGCCGCCTGCCGGTGGTGGCGACGCTGGCCAAGCTGGACGAGGCCGCCCTGATGCAGATCCTGGTCGAGCCCAAGAACGCGCTGATCAAGCAATACCAGAAGCTGCTGGCGATGGAAGGCGTGGAGCTGGAAATCCGTCCGGCCGCGCTGTCCGCGATTGCCCGCAAGGCGATCCGTCGCAAGACGGGTGCACGCGGCTTGCGTTCGATACTCGAACAGTCGCTGATGGATGTGATGTATGACTTGCCCAATTACAAGGGCGTGCAAAAGGTGGTGATCGACGAGAACACCATCACCGGGGACGCTCCGCCGTTGCTGATGTATGAGGAACAGCCGAAGGTGGCTGGTTCGAACTGACGCGAACGCCGGCGCTTATGACGATCTCAGGCCGGCAGCGAGTCCTAAAGGCCGTTCGCGAAAAGCGAGCGGCTTTTTTTCTTCATTTTCGTAAAACGAAGGGGGGAAAACGGGGGTATGCTGTTTGGACGGGTCTTGCAAGTGCGGGGAGCAGCATTTGCACAATGCATTGAATCGTTGGCACCTATCTTGCAATCGATTCATGAGACCCAATTTACGCCTAAATGACTGACTGGGGAAAATGATGTCCGGAACACAACTCCTCCCGGCTGAGCCGATTCGCTTGCCACTGTTGCCCCTGCGCGACGTGGTGGTGTTTCCGCACATGGTGATCCCACTGTTCGTGGGACGTCCGAAGTCCATCAAGGCGCTGGAAACTGCGATGGAGGCGGGCAAAAGCATCATGCTTGTGGCCCAGAAAACGGCGGCCAAGGATGAGCCGACCGCCGACGACCTCTACGAGGTAGGCTGCATCGCCAACATCCTGCAAATGCTCAAGCTGCCCGACGGCACCGTCAAGGTGCTGGTGGAAGGCACGCAGCGCGCGAATATCCGCGAAGTGAGCGAAGACGAGTCGCACTTCATGTGCGAAGCCGTGCCCGTGCCGCCGGGTCCGGTCGAGACCGCCGAGACGGAGGCGCTGCGCCGCGCCATCGTGTCGCAGTTCGACCAGTACGTGAAGCTGAACAAGAAGATCCCGCCCGAGATCCTGACCTCGCTGTCGGGCATCGACGAGCCGGGTCGCCTGGCCGACACCATCGCCGCGCATCTGCCGATCAAGCTCGAGCAGAAGCAGAAGATCCTGGAGATGGTGAATGTCACCGAGCGCCTGGAGAGCCTGCTGTCGCAGCTCGAGGGCGAGATCGACATCCTGCAGGTGGAAAAGCGCATCCGTGGCCGCGTCAAGCGCCAGATGGAGAAGAGCCAGCGCGAGTACTACCTCAACGAGCAGGTCAAGGCCATCCAGAAGGAACTGGGCGAAGGCGAAGAGGGTGCCGACCTGGAAGAACTCGACAAGCGCATCAAGGCCGCGCGCATGCCGAAGGAAGCCAAGAAGAAGGCCGACGCCGAATTCAAGAAGCTCAAGCTGATGTCGCCGATGTCGGCCGAAGCCACTGTCGTGCGCAACTACATCGACACGCTGGTCAACCTGCCGTGGCGCAAGAAGAGCAAGGTCAACAACGACCTGACCAACGCCGAGCGCGTGCTGGATGAAGACCACTACGGTCTCGAGAAGGTCAAGGAACGCATTCTCGAGTATCTCGCGGTGCAACAGCGCGTGGACAAGGTGAAGGCGCCGATCCTGTGCCTGGTGGGCCCCCCCGGCGTGGGCAAGACCTCGCTCGGCCAGTCGGTGGCGCGCGCGACGAACCGCAAGTTCGTGCGCATGGCACTGGGCGGCGTGCGTGACGAGGCCGAGATCCGCGGCCACCGCCGCACGTACATCGGCTCGATGCCCGGCAAGATCCTGCAAAGCCTGGCCAAGGTCGGCGTGCGCAATCCGCTCTTCCTGCTCGATGAAATCGACAAGATGGGCATGGATTTCCGCGGCGATCCTTCGTCGGCATTGCTCGAGGTGCTGGACCCGGAACAGAACCACACCTTCCAGGACCATTACATCGAGGTCGATTTCGACCTGTCCGATGTGATGTTCGTGGCGACCTCGAACTCGCTCAACATTCCGCCTCCGCTGCTGGACCGGATGGAAGTGATCCGCCTGTCGGGTTACACCGAGGAAGAGAAGGTCAACATCGCCCAGCGCTACCTGCTGCCCAAGCAGATCAAGAACAATGGTCTGAAGGCAGGCGAGATGGAAGTGAGCGAAGACGCCCTGCGCGACATCATTCGCTACTACACGCGTGAAGCGGGCGTCCGCTCGCTCGAGCGTGAAGTGTCGAAGATCGCCCGCAAGGTGGTCAAGCTGCTGCTGCTCAAGAAGGAAACGGGCACGGTCAAGGTGGCATCGGAGAACCTGGATAAATTCCTTGGCGTGCGCAAGTACGACTTCGGCCTGGCCGGCAAGGAAAACCAGGTAGGCCAGGTGACCGGTCTGGCGTGGACGGAAGTGGGCGGCGATCTGCTGACCATCGAAGCCGCGATCATGCCGGGCAAGGGCAACATCACCCGCACCGGTTCGCTGGGCGACGTGATGAAGGAATCGGTCGAGGCCGCACGTTCGGTGGTGCGCTCGCGGGCACGTCGTCTGGGCATTACGGACGAGATGTTCGAGAAGCGCGATATCCACATCCACGTGCCCGAAGGCGCCACCCCCAAGGATGGTCCTTCGGCCGGCGGTGCGATGACCACGGCGCTGGTGTCGGTGCTCACGGGTATCCCGGTGCGCGCCGACGTGGCCATGACCGGGGAAATCACGTTGCGCGGTGAAGTCCTGCCGATCGGCGGCCTCAAGGAGAAACTGCTTGCGGCCCATCGCGGCGGTATCAAGCTGGTGCTGATCCCCGAGGAAAACGTGAAGGATCTCGCGGAGATCCCGGACAACGTCAAGAACGCCATCGAGATCGTCCCGGTGCGCTGGATCGACAAGGTCCTGGAACTCGCGCTCGAGCGCAAGCCCGAGCCTCTGCCGGAGGAAGTGGCCAAGCCCGCCGATGTGGCGGACAAGGGTGCTGCCAAGGTCGAGATGATTCATCACTGACGCCGGCGATGGCGCTGCCCGGATCCTGCGATCCGGGCCGGGCGTTGCCGAAGCAGGCCGCTTTTGAAAACGCCGCGGGCTTTTCCCCGCGGCGTTTTTCTATTTCGCCTCACATTGTTCGGCGCCCCAGGCGTGCAGGCAGCGGGTGCTTTTTGCGTTTCTCAAAATGTCCGCGAAGAATACTTGGCAAAATGCCAGGGGCTGTATTACACTTGCGCCCTCGCAACGCAAACAGCAGTAATTACTCTGATATGTGCGCGGCGATGCTTGCAGCATGCAGTGCGGCTGCGGTACGAGCGGGTGCTTAGCTCAGTTGGTAGAGCGGCGCCCTTACAAGGCGTAGGTCGGGGGTTCGAGCCCCTCAGCACCCACCACGCTCCTGCCGCAAGACAATCCACACAGATGACGCGTGCTGCCGCACCGATACAGGAGTGGTAGTTCAGTTGGTTAGAATACCGGCCTGTCACGCCGGGGGTCGCGGGTTCGAGTCCCGTCCACTCCGCCAAATACGCAGTCAGCAAAACGGGCCCTTAGCGGCCCGTTTTGCTTTTTGCGCTTTCTGCATTCGGCGCGTCTTCCCCCCCTCTTTCCTGAGGGCCGGCAAGGGTGCGGGCCCTGATCGCGTATCTGGCGGTGTTTTGCACCGCCGAGCCACTGCTGGCGCGAGGGGACGGTACGCGATATCGCAGGTTTCCTGTCCGAGCCGGATGCCATCGGGCGTTGCCCGGCGAGGCCGCACCGGCCGCCAAATCGCGTGAAGCTTGCCGCTCCTGATAGAATCCCGGAGTTTGCCGTTCGGTACCAACCCTTTTCCTGAGTCAGCATGCTTGATTTCGTACGCAACAACCGGCGCTTGATGCTTTTGCTGCTGCTGGTGCTTGTCTTCCCGTCGTTCGTGTTCTTCGGCGTGGAGAGCTACTCGCGTTTCATGGACAGCTCGCACGATCTTGCCAAGGTCGATGGCCGCGCCATTACGGCGCAGGAAGTGGATAACGTGGTGCGTGACCAGAGCGAGCGCATGCGCCAGATGCTCGGCGCGAACTACGATCCGCGCCAATTCGAAGGCGCGCTGGCGCGCCAGCAGGTGCTCGACCAGCTGATCCTGCAGCGCGTGGTGGCCAATGAGGTGGCCAACAAGCACCTCACGGTGTCCAACGAACGCCTGTTCGAGACCATCAGCAGCATTCCCGCCATCGCCCAGCTGCCGAAGAAGAAGGACGGCACGATCGACGACAAGGCCTATGTTGACCTGCTCGCCCAGCAAGGCATGACGCCGGAGCAGTTCGATGCGCGCATGCGTTTCGATCTCGCCACCCAGCAGCTCGGCACTTCCATCGCTGCCACCGCCTTCGTGCCGAAGTCCTTGCTCGACCGGCTGATCGCCATTCGCGACCAGCAGCGCGAGGTGCAGGCGCTGCAGCTCAAGCCGGCCGAATTCGCCGCCAAGGTCAATCCCGACGAAGCCGCGCTGAAGGCGTACTACGACAGCCACAAGGCGCAGTTCTCGGTGCCCGAGCAGGCCAAGGTCGAATACCTGGTGCTGTCGGCCGACGCGCTGGCGGCATCGACGCCGGTGACGCCCGAAGAGCTCAAGTCCTACTACGACAGCAACATCGCGCGCTTCCGCACGGAAGAGCAGCGCCGCGCCAGCCATATCCTGATCGGCTCGCCCAAGGATGCCCCGGCGGCGGATCGCCAGGCAGCCAAGGAAAAGGCCACCAAGCTGCTCGAGGACCTGCGCAAGCATCCCGAAACGTTTGCCGATGTGGCCCGCAAGCAATCGCAGGATCCGGGCTCTGCGGAGAAGGGCGGCGACCTCGGCTTCATGGGCCGCGGCGCACTGGTCAAGCCGTTCGAGGATGCGATGTATGCGCTCAAGGATGGCCAGATCAGCGACGTGGTGGAGACCGATTACGGCTACCACATCATCAAGCTCACCGGCATCAAGGCTGCCGAAACCAAGCCGCTCGACCAGGTCCGTACCGAACTGGAAGCCGAATTGCGCAAGCAGCTCGCCGCCAAGAAGTACACCGAACTGGCTGATTCGTTCGGCAACACGGTCTACGAACAGTCCGACAGCCTCAAGCCTGCTGCCGACAAGTTCAAGCTGGCCATCCAGAGCGCCGACAACGTGACCCGCCAGCCCAACCCGGCGCTGGGTGCGCAAAGCCCGCTCAACAATGAGAAGCTGCTCAAGGCCCTGTTCGGCGACGATTCCGTCAAGAACAAGCGCAATACCGAAGCCGTGCAGGTGGGCCCGACCACGCTGGTGGCGGCACGTATCGTCGAATATCGCCCGGCCACGGTGCGCAAGTTCGAAGACGTGCAGGCCAAGGTGCGCGAAGGCTATATCGCCCAGCAGGCGGCCGAGCTCGCCGTGAAGGCGGGTGCGGAGCGTCTCGAGGCGTTGAAGAAGAGCGGCGGCGCCGACGGCTTCGGCGCGCCGGTAACGGTCTCTCGCGCCAAGGCCGATGGCCTGCCGCCGAAGGCGGTCGAAGCCGTGATGCGGGCCGATACCGCCAAGCTGCCCGCGTTCGTGGGCGTGGACCTTGGTGCCGCCGGCTACGCCATCTATCGCATCGGCAAGGTCAGCCAGCCTGCGCAGGCCGATGCCGCGCAACGCCAGGGCGAGGCCCAGCAACTGGGGCAGATGGTTGGCCAGAGCCAGCTGGAGGCCTTCTATGAGAGCCTGAAGGACCGCGCCAAGGTGAAGCTGCTCAAGCCCGCCACCACGACGGAAGCGGGTGCCGCCAGCGGTGCCGGCGCGCAGTAAGCACAGCCCGCAAACATGAAAAAGGCGCCTCCGGGCGCCTTTTTCATGATCCGCGCCGCAAGGGCTCAGCGCCCCGCGGTCCGGGCTGCCGGTGCCTTCAGCAGTGGCTTGAGCTGCGGCCAGACTGTGTCGAGCAGCGTGCCCTGCGCTTGTGCCGTGGGATGAATGCGGTCAGCCTGGAACCACTCTGGCCTGGCGACGACCCGCTCCAGCAGGAAAGGCACCAGCCGGACCTTGTATTCGCCGGCCAGCCTGGGGTAGAGCGAGAAGAATCGCTCGGTGTAGTCCGGCCCGTAGTTGGGCGGGATGCGCATCCCCACGAGCAGCACGCCGGCCTTGGCTTGCTGCGCGCTGGCGACGATGCTGCGCAGGTTGGCCTCGGTGGTCTGCAGCGGCAGGCCGCGCAAGGCATCGTTGGCGCCCAGTTCGACGATGACCACCGCAGGGTGGTGCCGCGCCAGCAGGTCGGGCAGGCGTGTCTTGCCGCCTACCGTGGTCTCGCCGCTGATGCTGGCATTCACGACGCTATAATCGAAACGCTCCGCCCGCAACCGCGTCTCCAGCAGCTTGACCCAGCCGGCATCGCGCGCGATGCCGTATTCCGCGGACAGGCTGTCGCCCAGCACCAGGATGGCGGGCGCTGCCGCCCGGGCCATCGGCGCCGCCGCAGGCAGCAGCGTGGCCGTGCATACCGCCAGCGCCAGCTTTCGCCAACCGCACCAGAACTTCTTGCTCATGTCTTCATCCATTCTTGCAGTCGAGTCATTAGGAAAGACCGTAGCCGACACGACGGGTTCGCTGACGATTTTGCATGACGTCACGTTTTCCGTCACGCCCGGCGAAACGCTGGCCATTGTCGGCGCATCCGGCTCGGGCAAGTCAACCCTGCTTGGCTTGCTGGCGGGCCTGGACCTGCCTACCACGGGCACCGTCAGGCTCAATGGCCAGGACCTGTTCCAGCTCGACGAAGACCAGCGCGCCGCGCAGCGCGGGCGCCATGTGGGCTTTGTGTTCCAGTCTTTCCAGCTGGTCGGGCACCTGAATGCCCTGGAGAACGTGATGCTGCCGCTGGAGTTGCGCGGCGAAACCGCCGGTGTCCGCGAGCGCGCCGCCGACATGCTTGCGCGGGTAGGACTGGGCGGGCGCCTGTCCCACTATCCGCGCACGCTCTCCGGCGGCGAGCAGCAGCGCGTGGCGCTGGCGCGCGCCTTTGTGGCGCGTCCCGATATCCTCTTTGCCGACGAGCCTACCGGCAGTCTCGACACGGCTACCGGCGAGGCCGTGATTGCGTTGATGTTCGAGCTCAATCGCGATGCCGGCTCAACGCTGGTGCTGGTCACGCACGATCGCTCCGTGGCAGCCCGCTGCGGGCGCATCCTGACCATCGACGCCGGCCGCGTGGCCAGCGACGAATGGATGACGGCCCCCGTGTAGGCGCTGGGCCAGCGTCAGGCGTTGCCCAGTGCCGCCCGCGCCCGCGCGATCAGGGCGCTGGTGGAGGCATCGTGCGCAGGCTCCTGGCCACTGGCGGCCGCGTTGGCCTCGCCAGTGAGCTCGCACTCGATCGGCTTGGCCAGGATCTTGCCCAGTTCCACGCCCCATTGGTCGAATGAATTGATGTTCCACACCACGCCCTGCACAAAGGTGCGGTGCTCATAAAGCGCGATCAGCGCGCCGAGCGTGTGTGGCGTGACGTCTTCCATCAGCAGCGTGTTGCTTGGGCGATTGCCCTCGAACACCATGTGGGCGATGCGGATTTCATCGCTCAGGCCGCTCGCGCGCAGTTCCTCCGCGGTGCGCCCGCGCATGAGCGCCTCGGCCTGGGCAAAGCAATTGGCAAGCAGCTTGGCATGATGGCCGGGCAGGACGCGCGGGGGCCGCAGCGGAGCCACGAAATCCACCGGCACGATCTGCGAGCCCTGGTGGATCAGCTGGAAATAAGCATGCTGGCCGTTGGTGCCGGCGGAGCCCCAGACCACCGGCGCGGTATGGGCGCGCACGTGCCGGCCATCGAGCTGGACGGATTTGCCGTTGCTCTCCATTTCCAGTTGCTGCAGGAAGGCGGGAAACAATTCGAGCGAGGTCGAATACGGTGCCATGCAACTGGTCGGCATGCCGAAGAAATTGCGGTACCAGATGCCGATCATGCCCAGCACGACCGGCATGTTCCGCTCCAGCGGCGCACTGCTGAAATGCTCGTCCATGGCGCGGCCGCCGGCCAGCAGGTCGGCGAAGGCATCGAAGCCCACCGCCAGTGCGATCGACAGCCCGACCGAGGACCACAGCGAGAAGCGTCCGCCGATCCAGTCCCAGAATTCGAACATATGCGCGGGGTCGATGCCGAAAGCGCGCACCGCCTCCACGTTGGTGGATACGGCGGCGAAATGGCTGGCCAGCTGGTTCCTGGCCACGCCCCTGTCAAGGAACCACTGGCGCGCGCTACAGGCGTTGGCCATGGTTTCCAGCGTGGTGAAGGTCTTCGAGCAGACAATCACCAGGGTCTGCTCAGGGTCGAGCCGATCCAGGGTCTCGGCCAGTTCGGTGCCGTCCACATTGGAGACGAAATGCATGCGCGGCCCGTTGCCCGCCAGGTGGGAGAGCGCGCGGCACACCATGCGCGGGCCGAGGTCCGAGCCGCCGATGCCGATATTGATGACGTCCGTGATGCGCTTGCCCGTGGCGCCGGTCCAGTCGCCGCTGCGCACGCGTTCCGAGAACACCCGCATGCGGTTCAGTACGTCGTGGATGGCGGGCATCACCGGCTTGCCATCCACCTTGAAGCTTGCGTCGGGACCGGCGCGCAACGCAATGTGCAGCACCGCGCGGTCCTCGGTGGCATTGATGTGGTCGCCCGCGAACATGGCATCCCGGCGCTTGGGTACGCCGGCTTCGTCCGCCAGCTGCATCAGCAATGCCACGGTCTGTGGCGTAATGCGGTTTTTCGAGTAGTCGAGATACAGGCCTGCGGCTTCCAGCGAGAACTGCTTGACGCGCTGGCTGGCGGCGCCGTCGGCGAACCACTCGCGCATCGGCGTCTCGCGAATGGCGTCGTGATGTTGCAGGAGAGAGTGCCAGGCGTGTAGGTCTGTGGGCATGCGTGCGTAATTCTTGAAGGCCAGCGCGGAAGTACCGTTCTAAGCTAGGTTTCAGCCATATTTTATTGTTCCCGGGCAGGCCGTTTGGCGGGCCTGGTCCGGCCGTCGGGAGCGGCTTAAGTATAACGCGCACTTTTGGCGCGACTTTAGGATTTGGCAGCAAAGCACAGCATTCATGCCATTAGCGGAAACAATAGCAGGGCGAATCCTTTCCGGCTATCGGTGGTGTTCTGACATCAGCCCGGGCGGCCAAGCCGGCGGGCGACCGCGCGCAATGCCGATTCCCCTCCCGCCACACACACGCCGCCGGCGCAGATCACCGCCACGCCCAGCGCCGTGATCCAGTCCGGCAACTGGCCGAATGCCAGGTAGCCGATCGTCGTGGCCGACAGGATCTGCAAATAGAGAAAGGGGCTGAGAAACGAGGCATCGGCATACTGGAACGCCCGGATCACAAAATAATGTCCAACCGAACCGGTGATGCCGGTGCTCACCAGCAGCACCGCTTGCAGGGGCGTGGGCACCGCGTGGAACCAGAAAAAGGGCACCAGCAGCGTGGTCAGGGCGGCGCCGGTGACGCCACTCTGGATCAGGGTGGTCATGGGGGCGTCGTGCGCGGCGATGCGTCGCGTCAGCATCTGCATCAGCGCGAACACCAGCGCGGACAGCAGGCCCAGCGCAATACCCGCCCCGCTCAGCTCGCCGCCCGGCCGCACCACGATCAGCATGCCGGCGAAGCCGATCGCCACGCCACTCCAGCGGCTGACGCGCGCATGCCGTCCCGGCCGCTCGCCGAGCAGCCAGGGCGACAGCGCCACCACGAAGAGCGGGGCACAGAAATTGAGCGCGGTGGCCTCGGCCAGCGGCATCAGCTTGAGCACGCTGAAGAACACCAGGGTCGAAACCAGCATCAGCCCGCCGCGCAGCCATTGCAGGCCGGGCTTTACCGGACGCCATTGCTGGCGGAAGCGCGCCGGCCCTAGCAGCAGGAAGATGGCGATCACATGGCCGACATAGCGCACCCAGGCTACCGCTGCCACCGGCAGGCCTTGCTGCGTCAACGTCTTGCTGCTGGCGTCCAGCAGGCTGAGGATCCACTGGCCGAGCACCAGCAGGGCAATGCCGGTGAGCAACTGGCGCCGGGCCGGCGAAGTGGCTGTCGCGCTTGCGGCGGACAGCCGGGTAACGCTGTCGGTGGCCTTGTTCATGAGCCGCGCGGATCTCGCAGCAAGGCATTGAACAGGCTGCGCATCGGCGTGTAGAGCTCGCTGGCGGTGAGTCCGGCGGGGCCTGTGCCGTGAGCCACAAGTCGGTCGGCGGCGCGTCCGTGCAGCCAGACCGCCGCCTGCGCCGCTTGTAGCGCCGGCATGCCCTGGGCGAGCAGGGCGCCGATCATGCCGGCCAGCACGTCGCCGGTGCCGGCAGTCGCTAGCCCGGCGTTGCCGGTCGGGTTGACCGACAGCGCTACGTTGCCGCTGGCGTCCGGTGGCGCCGCGATCACTGTGCCGGAGCCTTTGAGCACGATCACGGCCTGCCATTGCGTGGCCAGCAAGCGTGCCGCCGCCAGGCGGTCGCGCTGGATTTCCGCCACGCCGAGGCCGGCCAGCCGGGCGGCTTCGAGCGGGTGGGGTGTCATCACGCGCACCAGCGGGCTGCCCTCCAGCATGGCAGCCAGCGCGGCATCCGAGGCGAGCAGGTTCAGCGCGTCGGCGTCCAGTACCAGGGCGGGCAACTCGGCGGCGCAGGCGCTGCCGTGCAGCAGTTGCGCGAACTGCTCGCGTGCCGCCGTGCCGGTGCCCATGCCCGGGCCGACCACCAGCGCGGACATGGCAGACAGCGCGATCTCCGCGATCGGGTGCAGCATCAGTTCCGGTTGCACGGGGTCTAGCAGCGGCGCGGGCTGCGCCAGGAAGCCGATGTGCACGCGCCCGGCGCCAAGGTGCAGCGCGGCGCGCGCGCCGAGCAGCGGCGCGCCGGTCATGCCGATGCCGCCGCCGATCACGGCGAGCGAGCCGAACGTGCCCTTGTTGGTGGCATGGCGGCGCGCGGGCAGTGCCCTGGCGAACGAAGCCGGCACGTTGACCGTGGCGCAGGCCGGCTGGGCCGGGGGGTAGGGCAGGCCCAGCGGGGCGATATCGACTTCACCCGCGCAATCGCGTCCATCGAGCGTCAGCAGGCCCGGCTTGGCCGCAATGAAGGTCAGCGTGCGGCAGGCGCGGACCGCCGGCGCGCCGCCGCCGGTATCGGCGAACAGCCCGCTCGGGATGTCGAGCGCGAACACCGGCAACTCTGAGTCCGCCAGATGCGCGATCCACTGCGCCATAAAGCCATCGGCGGCACGGTTCAGGCCGATGCCGAGCAGTCCGTCGACCAGCGCGCGGGTATCCCCGGGAATCGCAGGCAGGGTGCCGTGGCAGGCCGTCTCCGGCAGCGCGCGCAGCGTGACGCCCGCCGCGCGCGCCTCGAGCCAGGCGCGGCCGGCGTCGGCGGGCAGGCGATCGGGCTCGGCGGTCAGCCACACCTGGACCTGGCGCCCGGCCTGGTGCAGACGGGTGGCGGCCACCAATGCGTCGCCGCCGTTGTTGCCGGGTCCGGCCAGCAACAGCAGCGGGCCAGCCGGGGCATGGTGTGCCAGCCAGGCGGCCGCGGTATTTCCTGCCCGCGTCATCAGTTCGAAGGCGGGCAGGCTGGCCATGGCGGTGGCTTCGACCTGGCGGATGGCCGCCACGCCGTAAAGCGGGATCTCGCTGGCGCTGGCGGTGTCCAGGGGCAGCCAGGCGTCGGTGGGCAGTACCGTGGCTGGCGCGTGCGTGGGCGGGATCTGGGTAGGGGTTTGCATGGTCAGCGCGGGCCTAAGCCATAGCGGGCGGGGGTCAGGCCGTCCAGGTCGATGCCGGGGTGGTTGCCCGCGATCAGGTCGGCGGCGATGCGGCCGGAGCCGCATGCCATGGCCCAGCCCGTGGAGCCGTGACCCAGGTTGAGAAAAAGGCCGGGCATGGCGGTGGCGCCAATCAGCGGCGGGCCGTCAGGCAGCATGGGGCGGGCGCCGGCCCATAGCGTGGCGTTGTCATAGTGGCCGGCGACGGGAAACCAGTCGCGCGCCACCTTGAGCAAGGTGTTGATGGCCGCGGGGCGCAGGTCGAGCTTGCGCGAGCCGAGTTCGGCGGTGCCGGCAATCCGCATGCGGTTGCCCATGCGCGTGACGGCCACCTTGTACGACTCGTCCATCAGCGCGGCCAGCGGCGCCTGCAGTTCGTCGCTGACCTGCACCGTGGCGGAGTAGCCTTTGACCGGGTAGAGCGGGATGCGCAGGCCAAGCGGGCGCAGCAAGGCGGCGCTGGCGACGCCGGCGCTCACCAGTACGCGATCGGCGGTGCGTGTTTCGCGCGTGGCGCCGGCAGCGCCGGCGCGCAGGTCCAGCGCGAGCTTGCCGCCCGGCAGCGGCCGCAGCGCACAGGCGTGGCTGTCCATGACGAAGCGCACGCCGGCGGCTTCCGCCAGCACGCGCAGCCGGCGCACGAACATCGGGCAATTGCCGGATTCGTCCTCGGGCAGGTGCAGCCCGCCGGCCAGCGGCGTGTCGGTGGTGAGGCCGGGCTCGATGCCCCGGCAGCCAGCGGCATCGACCAGCCGGTGCGGCACCTTGTGCTCGCGCAGCAAGGCCAGCGCCGGTTCGGCCAGGCTCCGGTCGCGCTCGGTGCGGAACAGTTGCAGGTAGCCTTGCGACTGCTCGTAGTCGATCTCCAGCTGGCTGCGCAGCGTGTGCAGGCATTCCCGGCTGTAGAAGGCCAGGCGCTGCATGCGCAGCTTGTTGACACGGTAGCGCTCCAGCGTGCATTCGCCCAGCCAGCGCGCGATCCAGCGCCACATGGCCGGATCGGCGCTGGGCCGGAACAGCACGGGCGAGGTGCTGGCAAAGAGGTTGCGCAGCACCTTGCCCGGCATGCCGGGCGCGGCCCACGGGGTAACGTAGCCGGGCGCGATCACGCCGGCATTGCCGAAGCTGGATTCCTGCGCCGGCGCGGCGCGCCGTTCGACCACGGTCACTTCGAAGCCGGCTTCGCGCAGGTACCAGGCGGAGCAGACGCCGATCACGCCGGCGCCGATCACGATCACATGCATGGCACTCCGTTGAGGGCCGGACCGGCCCTCGCTGTCGATGGCTACTTCAACTCTTTTTGCATGACCACGTCGGGCAGCCAGGTGACGATTTCCGGCCACACGGTGACGATGGCGATCGCCACCACCATCATCATGAAGAATGGCAGCGACACCCGGGCTATGTAGTTGCTGTCCTTGCCTGTCATGCTCTGCAGCACGAACAGGTTGAACCCCACCGGCGGCGTCACTTCGGCGATTTCCACCAGCAGCACGATGAATATCCCGAACCATACCAGATCGAAACCCGCCGCCTGCACCATCGGCAGCACCGTGGCGGTGGTCAGCGCGATCATGGAAATGCCGTCGAGCGCGGTCCCCAGCAGGATATAGATCACCGTCAGCACGGCGATCAGCGCCCATGGCGACAGGTGCATCGCGGCCACCCATTCCGCCAGCGCGCGCGGGATGCCCGTGAAGCTCATGGTCACCGACAGGAAGGAGGTGGCGCCCAGGACGAACATGATCATCGCGGTCAGCCGGGTGGCCGACATCAGGCTCTCCCAGAAGGCCTTGCGCGTCAGCGATCCGCCCACCCACGCCAGCGCCAGCGAAGCCACCACGCCGTATGCCGCGGCTTCCGTGGCGGTGGAGTAGCCGGTGATCATGATCCAGGTGATAAAGGCGATGAGCACGATGCAGGGCATCAGCTGGCGGATCGAGGCGAGCCGCGAGCGCCAGTCGAAGCGTTCCGCCTGCGGCGTCTTGTCCGGGTTCGAGAGCGCCCACACCACGATATAGCCGGAGAACAGCAGCATCAGCAGCAGGCCGGGCAGGAAGCCGGCCAGGAACACGCGGATGATCGACACATCGGCCGAGACCGCATAGACCACCATGGTGATCGAAGGCGGAATCAGGATGCCGAGCGTGCCGGCGCACGACAGCGAGCCCAGCGTGACGCGCTCGTCGTAGCCGCGCCGTGTCAGTTCGGGCAGCGCGGATTTGGCGATGGTGGCGCAGGTGGCGGCCGACGAGCCCGACACGGAGCCGAAGATGCCGCACCCCAGGATGTTGACGTGCATCAGCCGCCCCGGCAGCCAGTTCAGCCAGGGCGACAGCCCGTTGAACATCTGCTCGGACAGCTTGGTGCGGAAGAGTATCTCGCCCATCCAGACAAAGAGCGGCAGCGATGCCAGCGTATAGGAAGCGCTGGACGACCACCAGGCATTGGCCAGATTGACCAGCGCATCGCGGTCGGCGAAGACCACCAGCCCCACCCAGGAGGTGACGGCGATGGCAACCGGAATCCACGCGCCGATGACCAGGAAGACGATCATCACCACCAGCAGGATCAGGGAAATCAGGACGGTGCTCATCAGACGGTCTCCCCGAAATCGCCGGCGGCCAGCTTGGCTTCCTGCGCCAGCTGGTAGCGCGGCTTTTGCCGGCGCGCCACGCGCTGCAGTTCGTCGAGCACTGCCAGCATGAAGCCGCCACAGCCCAGCACCGCGAAGCTCTGCGGAATCCACAGCGGCACCACGATCTGGCCCTGCGAGACATCGCCGATCTCCCAGCTCTGCCAGGCGAAGGAGAACAAGGCCCAGGTGGCATAGGCGGCGAACACCGCGCAGATGACCAGCGAGACCAGTTCGAGCCACCAGCGCATGCGCGGTTTGACGGCCTCTAGCAGCATTTCCACGCGCACGATGCCGCCATGCTGGAAGGTCTGGCCAAGGACGAGGAAGGCGGAAGCGGCGCACAGCCACGCAACGATGTCGTCGCCGCCCTTGAAGATGATGGTGGTCTCGCGCGAGAACGACATCAGGATCATGATGATGCAGACCCCGAGAATGCATAGCGCGCCGAGCACGGCGAACAGGTCAAGCAGCCGGTCCAGCCAGCGCTTGTTGACGGAAGGAGCTTCCATGGCGAGAGGGGAGGGAGAATGCGGTGAAAAAAGGGCGCGGGATGCTGCGGCAGCAGTGGCCGTGGCGGCAGGCAGTGCCGCCGCGGCCGGATACGGATCGCTTGTTTCTCGCTACTTCGCTTACTTCTTGTAGGCGTCGAGAATGGCCTTGCCGTCGTCGCCGGCGCCCTTGGCCCATTCGTCCACCATCACCTGGCCAACTTTCTGCATGTCCTGCTTGAGCTGGGGCGAGGGCGGCTGCACCGTCATGCCGTTCTTGCCGAGCACGGCCAGGTACTCACGCGTTTTCTGCTCCGATACCTGCCAGCCGCGCTTCTCGGCCTCGGCAACGGTCTTGAGCAGGGCGTCCTGGGTCGGCTTGTCCAGCGCGGCGAAAGACTTCTTGCTGACCACCAGCATGTTCTTGGGCAGCCAGGCATCGACGGTGTAGAAGTACTTCACGCTCTCCCACACCTTGGTGTCGACGCCGGTGGCGCCCGAGGACATGAAGGAGTTCACAGTGCCCGTCGCCAGCGCCTGGGCGAGGTCGGCGGCCTGGATCGTCACCGGCTGCGCGCCCACGAGCTCGGCGATCTTGGAGGTGGCGGGGTTATAGGCGCGCCACTTCAGGCCCTTCATGTCGCCCGCGTTGTTGAGCGGCTTGTTGGCGTAGATGCCTTGCGGCGGCCAGGCCACCGCGTACAGCAGTTTCAGGCCTTGCTTGTCGAGCACCTTGTCGGTGACAGCGCGCGAGGCCTGCCACAGCTTGTAGGAGTCCTGGTAGCTGGTGGCCAGGAAGGGCACCGCATCCACGCCGAACACCGGGTTCTCGTTGGCCAGCAGCGACATCAGGATCTCGCCCATCTGGACCTGGCCGGTCTGCACGCCGCGCTTGATTTCGTTGGCCTTGAGCAGCGAACCGTTGGGGTGGATCACGATCTTCAGCTTGCCGCCGGTGGCCTTCTCCACGTCGCTGGCCATTTGCTGCAGGTTCTCGGTGTGCAGGTTGCTGACCGGGTAGCCGGTCGGCAGGTCCCATTTGGTCTCGGCTTGCGCGGCGGACATCATGACGGAGGAGGTGGCAAGCACCCCGCCCAGCAGCATGTACTTAAGTGTTGCCTTCCCTTGCATCGATCTCTCCTGGTTGATCGTTTTGGCTGATACGTCTTTGTCTGTCTTTGACTTTTGTTTCTTATCTTTGCTGCCCGTGCAACCTGGCTCATGGATTGCACGGCGGTGTGCGGCTTGGCCCGGCGCCTCAGGCGGCCGGCTTGACGATGGATTCCAATGCAATTGCCGTGCCCAGCAGTTGCGCGTCGCGCAGCGCACCGTGCGAGAGCATCAGGCCGACCGGCAATTCGTCGGGCTGGTGGCAGGGCAGCGAGATCGAACAGCCGTCAAGGAAGTTGAAGGCCGAGGTATTGCGCAGCAGCAGGGCATTGGTGCGGAAGAACAGGGCATCGTCCGCCACCAGCGGGGCGATCGGCGGCGCCACCATCGGCACGGTGGGGCAGGCCACGGCGTCGAAGCCGCCGATGCGCGCCGCAACCCGCGCGATCCAGTCGGCGCGGGCGCGCATAAGGTCGACATAGTCGGCTGCGCCCATGCTGGCGCCGCGGTCGATGCGCGAGGCTACGCGGGGGTCGTATTGCTCGCGCCGGGTGGCCAGCGCGTGGCGGTGGATGGCATAGGCCTCGGCGGCGGTGAAGCCGCCCGCGGCGTTGATGGCGGGCAGTTCGGTCAGTTCGGGCAGGTCGATGTGCTCGATCTGCACGCCGGCCGCGGACAACCGGCCCAGGGCACGGTCGAAGGCGCGCGCCACGACGGGGTCGAGGTCGTCCAGCAGGTACTGGCGCGGGATGGCCAGGCGAATGCCGGCCGCGGCCTTGATGGCCGGGATGACAGCCTCGTCGGCGATCACGCTGTCCACCAGGACGCAGTCATGCACCGTGCGCGCCATGGCGCAGGCGGTATCCAGGGTGTAAGACAGCGGGAAGGCGCCGTCCAGCGGCACGCGGCGGGCAGTGGGCTTGAAGCCGGCCAGGCCGCACAGGGCCGCTGGGATGCGGATGGAACCGCCGGTATCGCTGCCCAGCCCGGCCACTGCCAGGCCCAGCGCCACGGAGACGGCGGCGCCGGAGGACGACCCGCCGGGAATACGTGCCACCTGCGCATCCGCCGGGTTCACGGGCGTGCCGAAATGCGGGTTGATGCCCACGCCGGAGAAGGCGAACTCCGTCATGTTGGTGCGGCCCACCAGGGCCGCGCCGCTGTCGCGCAGCCGGCGCACCACCGTGGCATCGGCCGTGGCTGCCGCCGCGTCGCTGCGTACCGGTGAGCCGGCGTGCGTGGCTTCGCCGGCGATATTGAACAGGTCCTTGACCGAGACCGGCAGGCCCGCCAGGGGATGCAGGGGCTTGCCGGCCAGGCTGGCGGCGTCGGCCGCCCGCGCTACCTGCGCCGCGGCGTCGAAGGTGGTGCGCAGGAAGACGGCATTGGCCGCCGGCGTCTGCGCAAGCTGCTCCGCTTCAGCGATCACGTCGGCCCGCGAAGTCGCGCCATCGCGAAGTTTTGTCTGTAATGTATGGATATCCGTGGACATTGGGCTCGCGCTCAATCGCGCTCAGGAGGGTTCGGATCGAGTCTATCCAGTGCATTCGCACCGCGCAACCAGCCCATTGCCGGGCGCGAGAAGGTCCCTGGGATAGTGCGTGAATCGCTTTCTCCGCCCTGTTTTCGTGCAGAATCCACGGTGACATCTCCGATGTTTTGCTTGGATTTATTTTGTGTTTATCCTCATAATTTGTTAATAAACTGTCAAGCCAAATATGGTGGCGGCGGCATCGGGGATATACCTAGTCATCCTTGTCATACCGTCCAGGCACCAACCCACGAAAGGAGTGAAGACATGGCGCGTAAGCCAGCATCCGAGCCAGCCCGGGCCGACGACGACGGCAGCGGGAACGAGGCGTCCGCGCGGTCCGCGGCCAGCGCGTTTGCGCGATCGTCCGGGCCGAATATCGTGTCGTCTTCGCACCTGGTGTCCGAGCGCAGCCCGGAACTGTCCGAGTTCGAGTTCGGCCTGAACACGGCCTACAACGCCTATAGCCGCTGGGTGGTGCGCTGCATGGGCGCCTCCGGCGTGCGCGACCTGACTTTCCTGGATGTGCTGGTGCTCCACCATGTCAACCACCGCGCGCGTCCCAAGCGGCTGGCCGATATCTGCTTTGTGCTCAATGTGGAGGACACCCACCTCGTCACCTACGCGCTCAAGAAGCTGCAGGGCCTGGCGCTGGTGGAGGGCGAGCGGGTCGGCAAGGAAGCCACCTACATCACCACGCCAGCCGGCACGGAAGCCTGCGCGCGCTACCGCGAGATCCGGGAGCAGTGCCTGACCAGCAATTTCTCCGCGGGCAGCGCGGAGAACGCCGAGATCGGCGAGCTGGCACGACTGCTGCGTGTGCTGACCGGCCTGTACGAGCAGGCCGCGCGCTCGGCCACGTCGCTGTAACCGCCCTTGCCGATGCAGCGGCGACTTCCGTAGCGGCCCGGGGCCGGGCTGCTACGGGAATCGCTTGCCTGACGTTCCAGGTTTTTCCCCGACATTGCCATCACACCGCTGCAGGGAATCTCCCATATGTCGCTGCCATTCTCCGCCGCCAATGTCTCGGATCGCCGCCGCTGGCAATTCTGGATCGACCGCGGCGGCACCTTTACCGATGTGGTCGGGCTCAGGCCGGACGGTACGGTGGTCACGCACAAGCTGCTGTCCGAGAATCCGGAGCAATACAGCGACGCCGCCGTGGCCGGCATCCGCCACCTGCTCGGGCTGGCGGCCGACGAGCCGGTCACGCCGGCGCAGGTGGAGGTGGTGAAGATGGGCACCACGGTGGCGACCAATGCCTTGCTGGAACGCAAGGGCGAGCCGGTGGCGCTGTTCATCACGCGCGGTTTCCGGGACGCGCTGCGCATCGCCTACCAGAACCGGCCCCGGCTGTTCGACCTGAATATCGTGCTGCCGGAGCTGCTCTACCGCGAAGTGGTGGAGGTGGGCGAACGCCTGGACGCGCGGGGCGAAACGGTGACGCCGCTCGACGAGGCATCGCTGCGCGCCGATATGCGGCGCGTGTTCGACAGCGGCATCCGCGCCATCGCCATCGTGTTCCTGCACGGCTACCGGCAAGCGGCGCACGAGCTGGCGGCGGCGCGGATCGCGCGGCAGACCGGCTTCACGCAGATCTCCGTGTCGCACCAGGTGTCGCCGCTGATGAAGCTGGTCTCGCGGGGCGATACCACGGTGGTGGATGCCTACCTGTCGCCGATCCTGCGCCGCTACGTGGAACAGGTGGAGCAGCAGATGCCGGGTGTGCGGCTGCAATTCATGCAGAGCAGCGGCGGCCTGACCGATGCGCACCGCTTCCAGGGCAAGGACGCCATCCTGTCCGGCCCGGCCGGCGGCATCGTCGGCATGGTGCGTTCGTCGCAGAGCGCCGGTTTCGGGCGCATCATCGGCTTCGACATGGGCGGCACGTCCACCGATGTCTCGCATTTCAACGGCAGCCATCCCAACGATTTCGAGCGCGTGTTCGAAACCAGCGTGGCGGGCGTGCGCATGCGCGCGCCCATGATGAGCATCCACACGGTGGCCGCGGGCGGGGGCTCCATCCTGCATTTCGACGGCAGCCGCTTCCGCGTCGGCCCGGATTCCGCCGGCGCCAATCCCGGGCCGGCGAGCTACCGGCGCGGCGGCCCGCTGGCGGTGACCGACTGCAACGTCATGCTCGGCAAGATCCAGTCGGGCCATTTCCCCGCGGTGTTCGGCCCGCGCGCCGATGCGGCGCTGGATCGCGATGTGGTGGTGGCGAAGTTCGAGGCGCTGGCGCAAGCCGTGTCAGCCGCCACCGGCGATGCGCGCAGCGCCGAGCAGGTGGCCGAGGGCTTCATCGAGATCGCCGTGGGCAATATGGCCAATGCGATCAAGCAGATATCGGTGCAGCGCGGCCACGACGTGACGGGCTACACGCTGACCACCTTCGGCGGCGCGGGCGGCCAGCATGCGTGCCTGGTGGCGGACGCGCTTGGCATGCAGACCGTGTTCGTGCATCCGCTGGCCGGCGTGTTGTCGGCCTACGGCATGGGGCTGGCTGACCGCACCGCGATGCGCGAGCGGGCGGTGGAGGCGCGGCTCGACGCTGCGGCGCTGCCCGTGCTGCAGGCTGTGCTCGATACGCTGGCAGGCGAGGCGCGCCGGGAGTTGCTGGAGCAGGAGGTGGCCGAGGCGCAGATCGACGTGGTGCGCCGCGCGCACCTGCGCTATGAGGGCACGGATTCGGCGCTGGTGGTGCCATTCGGCAGTCAGGCTGCCATGCAGGCCGCGTTCGATGCGGCCTATCGGCAGCGCTATGCCTTCCTGATGCAAGGCAAGCCGCTGGTGGTGGAAGCCGTGTCGGTGGAAGCCATCGGCAGCAGCGAACCGCCCGAGGAAAAGCTGCCCGAGCCGCCGCCGCGCGCAGGCGGCCCGGTGCCGGCGGAGCAGGTGCGCATGTTCAGCGGCGGCAACTGGCACGATACCGGGCTGTTCCCGCGCGATGCGCTGCGACCCGGCGACGTGCTGCCGGGACCGGCCATCATCGCCGAGCGCAATGCCACCACGGTGGTGGAGCCCGGCTGGCAGGCCGAGCTGACCGCGCGCGACCACCTGGTGCTGACCCGCGCCGTGCCGCGTCCCCGGCGGCGCGCGATGGGCACCGACGCCGATCCGGTCATGCTGGAGGTCTTCAACAACCTGTTCATGTCGATCGCCGAGCAGATGGGCCAGCGCCTGCAGAACACGGCGTACTCGGTGAACATCAAGGAGCGGCTCGACTTCTCCTGCGCGATCTTCGATGCCGGCGGCAACCTGATCGCCAACGCCCCGCATATGCCGGTGCATCTTGGTTCGATGGGCGAGAGCATCAAGACCGTGATCGCGCGCAATGCCGGTCGCATGGCCGACGGCGATGTCTACGTGCTGAACGATCCGTACAACGGCGGCACGCACTTGCCCGACGTCACGGTGATCACGCCGGTCTTCGACGAGGCCGGCGCGGAGATTCTCTTCTACGTCGGCTCTCGCGGCCATCACGCCGATATCGGTGGCATCACGCCGGGCTCGATGCCGCCGGACTCCACGGTGGTCGAGGAGGAAGGCGTGATGATCGACAACTTCCCGCTGGTGAAGGCCGGCGTGCTTGACGATGCCGGCATGCGCGCGCTGCTGGCCGGCGCGCGCTACCCGGCCCGCAATATCGACCAGAACATGGCCGACCTGCGCGCCCAAGTGGCGGCCAACGCCAAGGGCGTGGAGGAATTGCGCAAGATGGTGGTGCAGTTCGGCCTGCCGGTGGTGCGTGCCTATATGGGGCACGTGCAGGACAACGCCGAGGAAGCCGTGCGCCGCGTCATCACCGCGCTCAAGGACGGCGCCTATCGCTATCCGCTGGACAACGGCGCCCAGATCCGGGTGCGCGTCACCGTGGACCAGGTCCGGCGCGAAGCGGTGGTGGACTTCACCGGCACGTCGGCGCAGTTGTCCAACAACTTCAATGCGCCGCGCGCGGTGTGCATGGCGGCCGTGCTCTATGTGTTCCGCACGCTGGTCAACGAGGATATCCCGCTCAATGCCGGCTGCCTCAAGCCGATCAGGGTGATCATTCCCGAGGGCTCGATGCTGAATCCGCGTTATCCGGCTTCGGTGGTATCGGGCAACGTGGAAACTTCCTCTTGCATCACCAACGCGCTTTACGGCGCGCTGGGCGTGGTGGCGGCCAGCCAGGGCACCATGAACAACTTCACCTTCGGCAACGATCGCTACCAGTATTACGAGACCATCTCGGGTGGCAGCGGCGCCGGGCAGGGCTTTAGCGGCTGCGACGTGGTGCAGACCAATATGACCAACTCGCGCCTGACCGATCCGGAGGTGCTGGAATGGCGGTTCCCGGTGCGGCTGGAAAGCTATGAGATCCGGCCGGGATCGGGTGGGGCCGGGCAGCGGCATGGCGGCAACGGTGGTATTCGCAAGGTCCGCTTCCTTGAGCCGATGACGGCGTCGATCCTGTCCAATAACCGCTTGCATGCGCCATTCGGCATGGCTGGCGGCGAGCCCGGCGCCATGGGGCGCAACTACGTTGTGCGCCATGATGGCAGCGAGGAGGCGCTGGGCCATGTCGGCCGCTGCGAGATGGAGGCGGGCGATATCTTCGTGGTGGAAACGCCGGGGGGCGGCGGCTTCGGGGCGGCGTAGGGACCGCGAACGTCCTCGATGTTTTCACGAGCCGAAGCGAGAGCGCTTCGGCTCGTTGCCATTCATGGCGCGCGAAGCAGAATTCAACGTCGAACAGATCCGTCTTTCGTCACTTGGCCTCAAGGCCGTCATCCGGATTTTCAGATCCACCATTTTCGGCAACTCCGGCACTCCTGGCGACGACGCTGAAATAACCGCGTTGCAGCAATTTCCTTGACTTATCCCCAGGTCATTCCTAGGTTTATCAAGACTCCGGGGTGCAAGGCCATAGCGCGATAAATGGCCGATTCTCTTGGGCAGGGAGGGGCGGCGGTGAATCCAGGCAGCAGAGCTATCGTTCTGGTTATTGCGTTGATTGGCTCGATCGCCGTGGGCGGGTGTTCGAAACCGGAACCGGGTCACGTCCTGGACGAGGCGCAGCAGGCGGGCCGCGGCGCGGAGTCGTTCCGGCACGCCGCGGAAGACTATTTTCACGATATGGATCGTGGTGTCGCCCTGACCAGGGAAGAGATCATGGGCCGCAATATGTGGCTCGTCTGGAGTGGCGGCAACGACAGGTTCTGGGACGGCATGACGAACTTCACGTTCGGCGCCTTCGACCTGCTCAAGTCCATCAGCTCGCATCCCGGCCAGGGCTATTCGCGCGACACCCGCTGGAGCTCCCTCGGCCTGGTCAACGAGCCTTGTTTCGAAAAGCCCCTCGCGCCCGATCCGCAACGCTTCGGGCTATGGCTCGACCAACGGGTGAAGGATTGCCCGGCCGATCCGTTCGAAAACGAACAGGCCTATCCAGGGGTCAGGACCGGCGCGCGCGGCACCACTTTCTCGAACGGCGCGAAGCTCCCGGTCGGCTCCTACTACGGCTATCCCACCGGCATCGTCGGGTTGCGCCTGTTTCCCAATCCGGCTTTTGACGAGAAGGCCGCAAAGGCGTGGGATCCGCAGCGCTATTACACCGATCCGGCCTACTACAACAGAGCCGACCTGGTGCGCCCCTATCGCGTGGGCATGGCCTGCGGCTTCTGCCACGCAGGCCCCAGCCCGGTCCATCCGCCCGCGGACCCGGCGCATCCGAAATGGGCCGACCTGAGCTCCACGGTGGGCGCGCAGTATATGTGGGTGGACCGGCTCTTCATCCACAATGCATCGACGCGCGAAGGCCAGCAGAATTTCATGTTCCAACTCGTGCATACGTTCCGGCCGGGCGCCATGGATACCTCGCTGGTCTCCACGGACAACATCAACAACCCCAGGACCATGAACGCGCTCTACGACCTGATGGCGCGCATGGGCGTGGCGAAGCGGATCGGGCAGGAGAAGCTGGCCGGCGGCGAGCTGAACAACCGGCAGATCAACGACTTCGTGAAAAGCGGCGCGCTGACGCAGTTCTACGCGCCGCCCGATACGGTATGGACGCCGCACGTCCTCAAGGATGGTGCCGACTCGGTCGGGGTGCTGGGCGCCCTGAACCGGGTGTACCTGAATATCGGGCTGTTCAGCGAGGAGTGGCTGCTGCACTTCAATCCTATCCTCGGCGGCAAGTCCATCACGCCCATCGAACTTTCCGTGGCGCAGAGGAACTCGAGCTATTGGAAGGCGACGGAAGCCGGCACCTTCAATACGGCGCTGTTCCTGCTGAAATCGACCCCGCCGGACCACCTGAGCGATGCGCCGGGCGGTGCGTCATTCCTGGCGGACGTGTCGTCGCCGGCCGGCGCCGCGCTGCTTGAACAGGGCAAGAACGTGTTTGCCGATACCTGCGCACGCTGTCATTCCAGCAAGGCGCCGCCGCCGCCGGCCAGCCTGAACCTGCAGAACTGCGCGGGGCCGAACTACCTCGCGTGCTTCATGCGGTACTGGAAATGGACGCAAACGGACGAATTCAAGGCGCAGATGCGCAAGGTCGTCAATGCGCCGGACTTCCTGGAGGGCAACTATCTTTCGTCCGATGCGCGCGTTCCCGTCACGCTGCTGCGCACGAATGCATGCAGTCCGCTGGCGACCAATGCGCTGCGGGGAAATATCTGGGACAACTTTTCGTCGGAGTCCTACAAGACGCTGCCATCGGTTGGCACCATCACGCTCAATGACCCGTTTACGGGTGAGCGCTGGCAGTACCGGATGCCAGCCGGCGGGCGTGGCTACACGCGTGTGCCCTCGCTGATCAGCGTGTGGTCGACTGCGCCGCTCTTCCTCAACAATGCGCTCGGGCCGTTTAGCGAGGATCCTTCGGTGGCAAGCCGGGTGAAGGTATTCGATGCTTCCATCGAGCAATTGCTCTGGCCGGAAAAACGCGCGCGCGACGAGGTCCTGGGGACCAAGGTGCCCGGCGTGATCGACCGCACCACGGAGCGCAGCCAGATCACTGTCCCGGCGGGCTTCGTGCCGGATGCGCTCAAGCCGCTGCAAGGCTTCATGCACCGCTTCGCGCCGTGGCTGGTAGGGGCCGGAGGCGATGTGACCATCGGTCCCGCGCCCAGGCAGATGCCGGTCAACCTGATCGCCAATATCCAGCCGCTGGCGGAAAGCAGCGAAACCGGTGCAAAGGCCGACCACGCGGCCAAGGTGGTGAGCCTTGCGGTCAAGCTGAAGTCCGACCTGGCTTCGGTACCGGAGGGCGCCACCGACGACGATCTGCGAAAGACCTACGCCAACCTCGTCAAGCCCATGCTGAGCCTGAGCAAATGCCCGGATTTCGTGGTGAATCGCGGCCATTACTTCGGCACGGCGGAGTTCAACAACCAGGCCGGCCTGAGCGCCGATGAGCAATCGTTCGGGCAGGAGCCGGTACTGAGCGACGAGGACAAGCGGGCCTTGATTGCCTTTCTCAAGACCTTCTGATGAAGACTGCGCGGCGGGGATATGTCTGCTCAAGGCGAGGAAGCTTGGGATTATGTGATCGTTGGCTCCGGCGCGGGCGGCGGCACGCTCGCCGCGCGGCTCGCTGAAGCAGGCATGCGCGTGTTCCTGATCGAGGCGGGTTGCGATGCGCGCGAGCATGGGGCGGCGTGCCTGCCGGAGGATTACGAAGTGCCGGCGTTTCACGCCTGCGCCTCCGAGAATCCCGCGATGAGCTGGAACTTCTTCGTGCGTCATTACGCGGACGATGCACAGCAACGGCGCGACCCCAAGTGCGGCAGCGAAGGCGTGCTCTATCCCCGGGCCGCGACCCTGGGCGGCTGCACCGCCCACAACGCGATGATCTTTCTCTACCCCCACGATGCCGACTGGGACGGCATTGCCGCGCTGACCGGCGACCGCTCGTGGAAGGCCAGCCACATGCGCCGCTATGCCAAGCGGCTGGAGCAATGCCGTCACCGTCCGCTG
Source organism: Cupriavidus sp. 05L310 (assembly GCF_056398185.1). Lineage (NCBI taxonomy): Bacteria > Pseudomonadati > Pseudomonadota > Betaproteobacteria > Burkholderiales > Burkholderiaceae > Cupriavidus > Cupriavidus sp. 05L310. The sequence continues at coordinate 22,820 of NZ_JBFTOX010000032.1, read as the reverse complement.
TGGGCGCTTGCCCGCCGCCTGGGTTTCGATCCCACTGCCCACGGCTGGGACGGCTGGCTCAGCACGGAGCGCGCGTTTCCCCTGCAGGCGCTCACCGATGACGCGCTGACGCGCCTGATTCTCGGCTCGATGGAGATGGCGGCGCGCAGCGTGCCGAGGCGGCTCCATGCCTTGCTGCGCTTCTTCCGGTGGCAGGGCGACCCGAACTCCAGGATCTGGGGAAGACGATGTTTCGATGGCGTGTGCTATACGCCGATGACGACCAGCGGCCATGCCCGCACCGGCACGCGCGAACGGGTGCTGGAAGTCGCCGGCCGTTTTCCCTCGCGGCTGCATATCGAACTGGACGCACTGGCGACCAGGGTGCTGATCGACGCGAACGGCACCGCGTTCGGGGTCGAATATCTCAAGGGGCGGCATCTCTACCAGGCGCACGTCTCGCCAAATCCGGCGCCCGGCGTGCGGCAGGAAGTGCGCGCTCGCCGCGAGGTGATCCTGGCGGGCGGCGCGTTCAATACGCCGCAATTGCTGATGCTCTCGGGGATTGGTCCCGCCGGGCACCTCCGCGAGCATGGCATACCCGTGCGGGTGGATCTGCCTGGGGTCGGCCGCAACCTCCAGGATCGCTATGAGGTGGGCGTCGTGAGCCGGATGGCGCGGCCCTGGCAGATACTGAACGGCGCCCGCTTCGAGAGGGACGACCCGGCCTATTGCAGCTGGCGCGACCTGCGCCACGGTGTCTACACTTCCAACGGCGTCGCGATCGCGGTGGCGAGGCGTTCGCGCAAAGGCCTTCCCGTGCCGGATATTTTCTGCATGGCGCTGGTCGAGCACTTTGCCGGCTATTTTCCGGGTTATTCCAAGGTGTTCGCCCAGAGCGACGATATCCTCACCTGGGCCATACTCAAGGCGCACACGCAGAATCGCGCGGGCACGGTCCTGCTGCGGTCCGCGAATCCGCTCGATACGCCCCTGATCAACTTCCACTATTTCGAGGAGGGCGATGCCGCCTCGGACGAGGATATGCGCGCGGTGATCGAAGCCATCCGCTACGTGCGCAAGCTGGCCGTACCGCTGGCCGAGCGCGGCGTGATCGCGCAGGAGCAGCTTCCCGGCGCCCACCTGCGCGATGATGCGGAACTGGCTGGCTATGTGCGCGACAACGCGTGGGGGCACCACGCATCGTGTACCTGCGCCATCGGCCCGCGCGAGGCGGGCGGTGTGCTCGACAGCGGTTTTTCCGTGCACGGAACGCGCCGGCTGCGTGTCGTCGACGCCTCCGTTTTTCCGAGGATTCCTGGCTTTTTCCCGGCTAGCGCAATTTGCATGGTTGCCGAGAAGGCGGCCGATGTCATCTTGAACGAGACGACAACGGGCGCATAGGCAGCCGATCGACAAGGGAGGTGGAAGATGGCCTACGACGTGAGCAAGCTGCTGGCGATGAGCCAGGAACAGCTGGACGAATTGTTCCGCAACAGCCCGGCCGGCGAGATTCCGGATGGCGAAGCCACGGGCACGGCGATCATCTCGCCCGGCACGGTGTTCAGCGAGAGCATCGCAAGGATGATCAATCTTTTCGCCTGGCAGGGCAAAGTCTTCGACGCCAGGCGCGGGGTGCTCAAGAACAAGATATCGCCTTTCGGGCTCGAGGCCATCCTGGCGAAGGTGTACAAGGGTGAAAGCTGGCTCGACCAGAAGGAGTGCATTGTCCTGGACTATGCCGAGACTTCGGTCGTGGCGCACTGGATACGGGACGAGATCCGCTGCATCGCGCCGGATGCCTATCTCGGCGTTGTGTACTGGGACAAGCATCGCCTGATCGACTTTTCCCTTGTGTTCTGACCATCATGAAGCGCAGGACCTTCCTGTTTGGCGGAGTCGGCGCCGCCGGTGTGCTGCTGGTGGGCTGGTCGTTGCTGCCGCCGCGCCAGCGCCTGACGACATCGGCCCCATTGCCGGCGGTCGGCACGCAGGTCGGGCTCAACGGCTGGGTCAAGATCGCCGCGGACAACAGCGTCACCATCATGATGTGCCGCACGGAGATGGGGCAGGGCGTGCACACCGGCCTGGCCATGGTACTGGCCGACGAACTGGACGCGGACTGGGCGCAGGTGAAGGTCGAGCATGCGCCCGTGGACAAGATCTACAACAACCTGGAAGTCGTTGTCGACGATCTCCCGTTCCGGGCGGACGACGATGGCGTGGTCAGGCAAGGGGCGGTCTGGTTCACCCGCAAGCTCATGCGCGAGATCGGCGAGATGGTGACAGGCGGCTCGTCGAGCGTCAACGACCTGTGGGAGCCGATGCGCGAGGCCGGCGCATCCGCCCGCGCGATGCTGATCGGCGCCGCCGCCGCGCGGTGGAACGTGCCTGTGGGCGAGTGCCGCGCGCAGGACGGCAAAGTGCTGCACGCCTCCGGCAAAACGGCCACCTTCGGCGAGCTGGCGGCGCAGGCCGCCAAACAGCCGATGCCGGCGAAGGTGGCGCTGAAGGCGCCATCCGAATTCAGGCTGATCGGCAAGAACATGCGGCGCATCGAGGCCGCGGCCAAGATCGATGGCACCGCGCGCTTTGGCATCGACGTGCTGCCCGAGGGACTGCTGTACGCCAGCGTGATGATGTGTCCGACGCTGGGTGGTACGGTGGCGAGCTTCGACGGCTCGGCCGCGGCCGCGTTGCCGGGCATCGTCAAGGTGTTCGCGGTCGATGGCTACAACGGCGGCACCGGCGGCGTGGCGGTGATCGCCGACAATGCGTACCGGGCCATGACCGCGCTGGATGCGGTCAAGATCGTGTGGAACCACGGCCCCGCCGCCGCGCTGTCCAGCGCGGACGTGAGCCGCCGTCTGGCGCAGGCGCTGGATGAATCCGACGGCCACGCCTATTACCGGCACGGCGACGTCGATGCCGCGTTGAAATCCGCCGCGAAAACCCTCAACGCGGAGTACAGCGTGCCCTACCTTGCGCATGGCGCGGTGGAGCCCATCAACTGCACGGTGCAGGTTCGCGACGGCGCGGCCAGGGTCTGGGTCTCGACGCAGTTGCCTGGCCTGGCGCGCAAAGCGGTCGCCAGGGTGCTCGCGCTCGATGCGGAACGGGTCGACGTGCAGCCGCAACTGGTCGGCGGCGCATTCGGGCGGCGGCTGGAGGTGGATTTCATCTCCCAGGCGGCGGCCATCGCGCGCGAGGGGGGCGGCAGGCCGGTCCAGACGATCTGGACGCGCATTCAGGACACCACGCACGACTTCTATCGGCCGGCTTGCGTCTCGCGCTTCAAGGCCGGGCTCGATGGCGCAGGCAACCTCATAGCCTGGCACAACACGTCGGCCAGCCAGGCGATCGTGCCGGGCGCGCTGTCGCGTCTGCTTGGCCTGCCTCGCCTCGGCATCGACAAGACCACGACGGAAGGGGCATTCGACCGGCCCTACGAATGGCCGAACGCGAGGGTCGGCCATGTGATTGTCGACCTGCCGGTGCCGGTGGGCTTCTGGCGCTCGGTCGGCCATTCGCACCAGGCCTTTTTTACCGAGAGCTTCATCGATGAGCTGGCGGCGGCGGCTGGCAAGGATCCCGTGGCGTTCCGCGCCGGCCTGTTGGCAAAGCACCCGCGCCACATGGCCGTGTTGCAGCGCGCCGCGGAACTGGCCGGCTGGGGGCGGGCGCCAGGGCAGGCTACCGACGGCGCCGCGCGCGCGCGCGGGGTGGCGCTGCACGAGGCCTACGGCAGCATCGTCGCGCAGGTGGCGGAGGTATCGCTGGCGCCGGACAAGCGGGTGCGTGTGCACCGGGTGGTCTGCGTGATCGATTGCGGTACGGCGGTGAACCCGAACCTGATCCGGCAGCAACTGGAAAGTGCGATCATTTTTGGCCTGTCGGCCGCGCTGTACGAAGAAATCACGATCGACCATGGCCAGGTGCACCAGCGGAATTTCAAGGAATTTCCTGTCATCCACATCAACGACTGCCCGGCGATCGAAACCGACATCATGCCGAGCCAGGAACATCCGCGGGGCGTGGGCGAAACCGGCACGCCGCCGATTGCGCCGGCGGTGGCGAATGCCCTGTTTGCGCTGACCGGGCAGCGCCTGCGCGCATTGCCCTTGAAGTTTGCATGAGCTGCGGGAGAGAACCATGTTATCCCTGAACATCAACGGCAAGGCGGTGACCGTGCGGTCCGATCCGGACACGCCGCTGTTGTGGGTGCTGCGCTGCGAACTGGGGTTGACCGGCACCAAGTATGGCTGCGGCGTGGGCATTTGCGGCGCCTGCACGGTACAGATGAACGACGACCGGGGCTTCGCCTGTCAGCGCAAGGTCTCGTCGCTGGAAAAGACCAGGATCGTGACCATCGAAGGCTTGCGCGGCGCGCAGGCGCAAGCCTTGAAGGCTGCCTGGATCGATCTCGATGTGGTGCAGTGCGGGTACTGCCAGAGCGCACAGCTCATGGCTGCCAGCGCACTGCTGAAAAAAATCCCGAAGCCCAGCGATGCCGACATCGATGCGTTCATGTCCGGCATTGTCTGCCGCTGCGGCACCTATCCGCGGATCAGGGCGGCCATCCATCGGGCAGCCGGGCAGCCGCGCGCCTGAGGCACTGCCGCCTTGCGAGGGTATTTCCGGATAACGTGAACACAAAGCGCGGCCAAGACTTCAGCAAGCACCGTGGCTTGTACGCCGCCGCCGTGCTGGAGCCGCGCCGCATGCCGCCCGCGGCCCGCGAGACCTCGCCCTCCTGGCCGCTGGCGCGCTCCCATATGGCGTCCTGATCAACGCGGTGCTGACCGACCCCGGGCCCTTGAAGCTGGACGCGCCTGCGCTGCAGGTGGAGTTGCTGGCGGCGCTGTCGGCCTATCTCAATGTAAAGGCCGAGGGGGAATGACGAACCGGCTGATGGAGAAGTTGCCCGGCGCGCTGGTGCTGCGCTGGCAGTAACCCGCATTAACCAACACGGAGACCCCATGACGGACAATCCAGGCTGTGCCCACGCGGCCACGGCTGACTTTCATCGCCTGCTGGCGCGCGAACTGCCGGAGCACGACGAACAGGACTGGGAGGACGCGCAGCGCGGCTTTCTCGGCACCATCCCCGATGCCAGGGTCGCGCGCGCCAACGGCCACGGCGTGTGGAACCTGGAGGCGTACGGTTTCCTCGATGCCGGGCAGGCGCCGGATACCGTCAACCCGAGCCTGTGGCGGCAGGCGCGGCTGAACCGTATCCACGGGCTGTTCCAGGTCACGCCGCGTATCTTCCAGGTGCGGGGATTCGATATCGCCAACATCACCTTTATCGAAGGCGACACCGGCGTGATCGCGCTGGACGCGCTGACCTGCCCGGAGACTGCCGCCGCGGCGCTTGCGCTGTACCGGCAGCATCGCGGCAACCGCACGCTGCACACCGTGATCTACAGCCACAGCCATGCCGACCACTTCGGCGGGGTGGCGGGACTGGTGGACGAAGCCGACGTGCGCGCCGGACGGGTACAGGTGATAGCGCCATCCGGCTTCATGCACCACGCCATTGCCGAGAACGTGATCGGCGGCGTGGCAATGGCGCGCCGCGCGCAGTTCCAGTTTGGCCATACGCTGGCCAAGGGGCCGGCGGCGCAGGTGGATGCGGGGCTGGGCAAGACCTTGCCGTTGGGACGCTCCACGCTGATCGCGCCGACGCTGTCGATCGAGGCGGAACACGAAGTCCACGTGATCGCGAAGGCCCGCCCCAGGCCAATCCGCAGGGGCCGCCGGCCAATGCCCTGATGCACGCCATGAGCAACGAACTGTTGTTCGACGCGCTGGCGGTGCGCATCCATGGCCAGCGTGCCGAAGGCATGGCGTGCCAGCTCGGCTGGCATTTCACCGAGAGCGGCGAGCAGTGGGTGAGCACCTTGTCCAACTGCGCGCTGAGCAGCCTGCAGGTGGAGGCGGCGTCCTCGGCGGACGTGGTCATCGAAACCACCCGCGACACGCTCGACGGGCTGTTGACGCGGCGCTGGACCGTTGCCGAGGCCATGGCCGAAGGCCGCCTCTCGCTGAGCGGCGCCGTATCGCTGCTGCCGCGCTTCATGGGCCTGCTGGACCAGTTCAGCGGCAGCTTCCCGGTGGTGGATGCGGCGCCGTGGCCCGACCGCTGAGCCGGCCACGCCCGTAAAGCAGCGCCGGCGGTGACACCGGCGCTTCGCCGGCGCAGGGGTGCCGGCTGCGGCAGACGGATTGAAGTGCCGCTTGCGGCATGCTGTGCCGGGCGGGGCGCCTTCCGCGTGATGGCTGCGAGGCTCGTCCGCGGCACCCGTGCCTTTGTCCATCAAGCTGCCCGTGCTGCATCGCGGGAAACCCCCTTCGACAAGGTATAATGCCGGTTTCCCGCCAGCACGGCGCCCCAACCAGCGGCGCCGGCCGGTAGCAGCCCCTACCTCCTGCCCTCCCGACCGCTCAGACCATGGCGCATTTCTCGTGCTTCCCCGGTGCATTGGCGCTTTCCGCCTTCCGCCAGCAACGCCTGCTCACCGCCCTCAAGCAGATCGACGCCGACATCGAGTCGGTGCACGGCCAGTTCCTGCATTTCGTCGACACCGACGTGCCGCTGTCCCAGGACGACAGCGCCCGCATCGGCGCGCTGCTGACCTACGGTGCGCCTTTCGAGGCACAGACCGAAGGCGACCGTTTCGTGGTGATCCCGCGTTTCGGCACGATTTCGCCGTGGGCCAGCAAGGCCACCGATATTGCGCATAACTGCGGCTTCGAGCACGTCCACCGCATCGAGCGTGGCATCGAGATCACCGTGGTGTGCAAGAAGGGCCTGCTGCGCGGGCGCAAGTCGCTGGACGCCGGCACCCGTGCCGCCGTGGCCGCCCACCTGTTCGATCGCATGACCGAATCCGTGGTGGCCTCGCGCGAGGACGCCGCCGGCCTGTTCCAGGAACTGCCCGCCAAGCCGCTGCGCTTCATCGATATCTCCGGTGGCCGCGCCGCGCTGGCGCAGGCCAATACCGAGATGGGCCTGGCGCTGTCGGAAGACGAGATCGATTACCTGGTGGACGCCTACGCCAGGCTGGAGCGCAACCCGACCGACGTCGAGCTGATGATGTTCGCGCAGGCCAACAGCGAGCACTGCCGCCACAAGATCTTCAACGCCACCTGGACCATCGACGGCGTGCAGCAGGATAAATCCCTGTTCGCCATGATCCGCAATACCCACCAGCTCAACCCGCAAGGGTCGATCGTGGCGTACTCGGACAACTCCGCGGTGATGGAAGGCGACGTGGCCGAGCGCTGGTTCCCGCGCGGCACCGGGCACAAGTACGGCCGCCATGAGGCGCTGACCCACACGCTGATGAAGGTGGAGACGCACAACCACCCGACCGCCATCTCGCCGTTCCCCGGCGCCTCCACCGGTGCCGGCGGCGAGATCCGTGACGAGGGCGCCACCGGACGTGGCGGCAAGCCCAAGGCGGGCCTGACCGGTTTCACGGTTTCCAACCTGATGCTGCCCGATGCCGTCGAAGGCTGGGAAAACGCGCGCGACGCGGCCCAGCCGGTGGCGCACCGCAACCCCGCCGACAAGCCCGGCGTGACCGGCAAGCCGGATCGCATCGCCTCGCCGCTGCAGATCATGACCGACGGCCCGCTTGGCGGCGCCGCGTTCAACAACGAGTTCGGCCGCGCCATCCTGGGTGGCTACTTCCGCGTCTACGAGCAAAACGTCGGCGGCACCGTGCGCGGCTATCACAAGCCGATCATGATCGCCGGCGGCATCGGCAATATCGACGCCGGCCACACGCACAAGAAGGACCTGCCCGCCGGCTCGCTGCTGATCCAGCTGGGCGGCCCGGGCATGCGCATCGGCATGGGCGGCAGCGCCGCCAGCTCGATGGCGACCGGCACCAACACCGCCGACCTGGACTTCGATTCGGTCCAGCGCGGCAACCCCGAGATGGAGCGGCGCGCGCAGGAAGTGATCAACGCCTGCTGGCAACTCGGCGACGACAACCCCATCCTGTCGATCCATGACGTGGGCGCGGGCGGCATTTCCAATGCCTTCCCCGAACTGGTGGACGGCGCCGGCCGCGGCGCGCGTTTCGACCTGCGCCAGGTGCACCTGGAAGAGTCCGGCATGAGCCCGGCCGAGATCTGGTGCAACGAGTCGCAGGAACGCTATGTGATGGCGGTGGCGCCGGAATCCTTCCCGCTGTTCCAGGCCATGTGCCAGCGCGAGCGCTCGCCGTTCGCGGTGGTGGGCATCGCCACCGAGGAGAAGCAGCTGCAGCTGGTCGACGCCCATGTCGACGCCGCGCTCAAGGAACACCATGCCGTGAACATGCCGATGGACGTGCTGCTGGGCAAGCCGCCGCGCATGCACCGCGACGTCAGGCATGTGGAGCAAAGCCTGCCGCCGGTGGACGTGACCGGCATCGCGCTGGACAAGGCCGTGCGCGACGTGCTGCGCCACCCCACCGTGGCCAGCAAGTCCTTCCTGATCACCATCGGCGACCGTACCGTGGGCGGCATGAACGCGCGCGACCAGATGGTCGGCCCCTGGCAGGTGCCGGTGGCCGACGTGGCCGTGACCACGCTCGATTACAAGGGCCGCACCGGCGAAGCCATGACCATGGGCGAGCGCACGCCGCTGGCCGTGATCAACGCTCCGGCCTCCGGCCGCATGGCCATCGGCGAGGCACTGACCAACCTGGCCGCCGCGCCGGTCAAGGACCTGGGCAAGGTGAAGCTGTCGGCCAACTGGATGGCGGCCTGCGGCGTGGAAGGCGAGGACGCCAAGCTGTATGACACCGTGCACGCCGTCGGCATGGAGCTGTGCCCGGCGCTGGGCATCAGCATCCCGGTGGGCAAGGATTCGCTGTCCATGCGCACCAAGTGGCAGGACAACGGCGCCGACAAGGAAGTGGTCGCGCCAGTCTCGCTGATCATCTCGGCGTTTGCCGCCGTGGACGACACCGACCGGACCCTGACCCCGCAACTGCGCACCGATGCCGGCGACAGCGTGCTGATCGCCATCGACCTCGGCCGCGGCAAGAACCGCCTGGGCGGCAGCATCCTGGCCCAGGTGACGCAGCAGGTAGGCGACACCGCGCCGGACGTGGACAACGCCGAAGACCTGAAGAACTTCTTCAACGTGATCCAGCGCCTGAACCGCGAGGGCAAGCTGCTGGCCTACCACGACCGTTCCGACGGCGGCTTCCTGGCTGCCCTGGCGGAAATGGCCTTTGCCGGCCATTGCGGCCTGTCGCTCAACGTCGACATGCTGGCGCTGGACCCGGTCCAGGAGCAGGACTTCGGCGACGCCAAGAACTGGGCCCAGCAAATCTCCGGCCGCCGGGACGAGCAGACCCTGCGCGCGCTGTTCTCGGAGGAACTCGGCGCGGTGATCCAGGTACGCCAGGAAGAGCGCGATGCCGTGTTCGCCGTGCTGCGCGAGGTTGGCCTGTCGGCATGCAGCCACGTAGTGGGCAAGCCCAACACCACCGACCAGATCGAGATCTACCGCGACGCCAAGAAGGTGTTCGGCGCCGCGCGCGGCGAACTGCAGCGCACCTGGAGCGAAGTCAGCTGGCGCATCGCGCGCCTGCGCGACAACCCCGCCTGCGCCGATAGCGAATACGACCGCCTGCTCGACGCGGCGGACCCCGGCATCTCGCCGGTACTGACCTTCGATCCGGCGGAAGACATTGCTGCGCCGTTCGTGGCAACCGGTGCGCGTCCGCGCGTGGCGATCCTGCGCGAGCAGGGCGTCAACTCGCAGATCGAGATGGCCTACAGCATGGACCGCGCGGGCTTCGACACGCACGACGTGCATATGAGCGACCTGATCGCGGGCCGCGCCAACCTGGCCGAGTTCTCCGGCTTCGTGGCCTGCGGCGGCTTCAGCTACGGCGACGTGCTGGGCGCTGGCGAAGGCTGGGCCAAGACGATCCTGTTCAACGCGCAGATGGCCGAGCAGTTTGCAGCCTTCTTCAACCGCCAGGATACGTTCGCGCTGGGCGTGTGCAATGGCTGCCAGATGATGAGCAACCTCGCCCCGATCATCCCGGGCGCGGGCGCCTGGCCCAAGTTCACGCGTAATCAGTCGGAACAGTACGAAGCGCGCTACGTCACCGTGGAAGTGCAGTCCTCGCCGTCGATCTTCTTCGCCGGCATGGAAGGCAGCCGCATCCCCATCGTGGTGGCGCACGGCGAAGGCTTTGCCGACTTCTCGCAGCAAGGCGACAAGAGCCAGGCCCAGGTGGCGCTGCGTTTCGTGGACAACCTCGGCGCACCCACCCAGACCTATCCGCTGAACCCGAACGGCTCGCCGGACGGCATTACCTCGGTGACCACCACGGATGGCCGCTTCACCGTGCTGATGCCGCACCCGGAGCGCGTGTTCCGCACCGCCACCATGAGTTGGGCGCCGGATGCCTGGAAGCAGGTGGCGGATGGCGGCAGCCCGTGGATGCGCATGTTCCGCAACGCGCGGAAGTGGGTGGGTTGAGCGGTTTGCCGCTGGCTCGCTGGTAGAAAAGAGAAAGCTCGCCTCGCGCGGGCTTTTTCTTTTGCTAACGGGCGTGCATGGCGAAGACGGGGGCAAAAGGAGCAGATTCCGGTCACGCCACCATCTGCGTACTCCAGGCCTGATACACGTAATACAACGGCCGCTGCGGATCCGATAGTTTTGCGCGAGCCGGTGCCGCGCCCCGGAGCTGCATGGTGACCAGCACCATGCGTGCCGCCTTGACGGCCGAATAGCGGTCGCGCAGCGGCAGCAGCGGCAGCACGGACCGCCATTCCGGTGGCAGGCCATCGTGGCTGAAGGTGCCGAGCGCGCAGTAGCCCCAACCCTCGGAGGTGAGGTGCCAGAGTTGCCGGTAGGCGCTGCCTGAAGCCATGGACTCGCTCTTTCCCATGCCGTCGCCCGCGGCGGGAGATCACGCGGGTGAGGGCAATGCAGTGTGCGCGCCAGCCATGCGGCGGGAGGCGCATTCCCCTGATCTTACTCAGGTGTCGGCATGGAGGGAATGCCCGTGGCCCGGGCTTGGTGGTATGCGGCACATACGCGTTGCCGCGGGATCACCTGGCAGGCAAGGGAATGACGCCTGGTGTGATCCCGGAGTACCGCATGATCCATGTGGCTCATCGGCGTCTGCGAAAGATTGGCAGTACATCACCTGTGGTACGCCGCATGAGCCAGGGCGCGTCTGGCGGCCGGCGTTTGCTGCCAGCTTGAATGCCGGCAAAAGCCGGCCGGACCCGCGATCCTGGTTTTTCAGGGCGGACGCTTTGGTCGCATTCGCCGATGGGCCCGGCCATTGTTAGTGCCAGCCGGCCACTACACCCACTACACCAGGCCATCCAGCAAATCCGGCCCGAACACTTCCCGATGCACCCGCTCAGCCTTCACTCCCCGCGCGTGCAACGCTGCCCGCTGCGCCTGCATGAACGGCAGCGGCCCGCACAGGTAAAAGTCAGCATCCGCAAGATCGTCGTCCGCCAGGATCACGTCGATATCCATGCGGCCGGGCAGGGCGGGTTGCGCGAGGAATTCAGCGGGCTCCGCCGACTCCAGGAAGAAATGCGTCCGCAGCTTCGGCAGTTTCCGCGCCGCGTGCGTGACATCCTTCAGGTGGGCCACATGCGAGACCTTGCGCGCCGCATGGCCGAACACCACCTTGCGCGAAGGATTGCGTTTCGCCACGGCATTCAGCGCGGAGATCATGGGCGTGACACCGACGCCGGCGGAGAGCAGCACGATGGGCGTGGCCGGCTCAATGCGCGGCGCGAAGTCGCCGAAGGGCTGGCTGACCATCAGCACGTCGCCAGGGCGGGCGTTGTCATGGAGCCAGTTGGACACGGCGCCGGCGGGCAGGGTGTCGCCGTTGCCGCTGTCGCGCTTTACCGAGATGCGCCAGGTCTTTCCGTTGGGCGCGTCCGACAGGCTGTACTGACGTTGCTGGAAGGCGCCGGGTGCCAGTTCGACCACGACCGAGATGTACTGGCCCGGCAGGAAATCTGCCAGCGTGGTGCCACCGACGGCTTCGAGCGTGAAGGCGGTGATGTCGGCGCTTTGTTCTTCGCGGGCAACGATCCGCACGGGCTGGCGGTGGTCCGGGCCGGTCTGCGCGCGCTCGTAGAGGCGCGTTTCCGCGGCGATCAGTTCGGCGGCCAGCAACCAGTAGGCTTCATCCCACGCGGCTACCAGTGCCGGGGTGGCGGCGTCGCCGAGCACTTCGCCGATGGCGCCGAGCAGGTGGCGGGCAACGATGGCGTAGTGGCTGGGCTTGATGCCGACCGAGGCGTGCTTGTGAACGATGCGGTTGACAACCGGGGCCAGGGCGCTGTTGTCGCCGTAGTTGGCGGCGTAGGCAAAGACTGCGGAGGCGAGCGATTGCTGCTGCGAACCGTTGGCTTGGTTGCCCATGTTGAACAGGTTGGTCAACTCGGGCCGATCGGCAAACATGTTGCGGTAGAAGGTCTGGGTGATGGCCAGGCCATGTTCCCGCAGGACGGGGACGCTTGCGTCGATCAGTGGTCTCGATTTTTCAGACAGCACGACAACCTCCAAAGATGTACGATAGATGCAACAAAAAAGCGAAAAAATGCCGCGGCATTCCGCGGTGGCGGCGTGCGATGTGGTTGCGACGCCTTGGGAAGGATTTTATTAAACATGCATTTGTAATGCAACATAAAGTTTGTGGCGGTGCGGAAAGATGCATCCGGGGGCCATGTTAGACTGCGGCGGCGTTGCGCAAAGCAGCGCTGCGCCTGCCGCAGAGCCATCCTGGCTGCCACGCATACCATCACCGCCGCAAGCCGGACCCAAGCCATGAGACTGACTGACTACACCGACTACAGTCTGCGGACCCTGATCTATGTCGCGGTCCACCCAGGCGAGCTTGTGACCATCCAGCGCATCGCGGATGCGTTCGGCATTCCCAAGAACCACCTGATCAAGATTGTGCAGAAGCTTGGCCAGGCCGGCTTCCTGCACACGGTGCGCGGGCGCGCCGGCGGCATCGAGCTGGGCCGGCCGGCGGCGCAGATCAATGTGGGCGAGGTGATCCGCACCATGGAGTCGGATTTCCACCTGGTGGAGTGCTTCCAGGGGGATGACAACCATTGCGTGATCACGCGCGTGTGCGGCTTGCGGGGCGTGCTTGCCGCCGCGCTGCGGGCATATTTCGAAGTGCTGGATGCCTACAGCCTGCAGGATCTGGTGGAGAAGCCCGCGGCGCTGAGCCGCGCGCTTGGACAGGACGGGGCGGCCACCATGGTGGGAATTCCCGTGAAGAGCGTGATGCGCAAGGCCAGGCCTGCCCGGGCAGCGCCAGGCGATGCAGGTGAGCAGTAAGTAGCCGGGACCCCGAAGCGGAGGCCTGCACTGGTTACCCGAAATGGCGCCGTAGTGGCTATTGTCTGCGCCCGCTGGCGGCGCTAGTCTGCCGTATGCGGCCAGCCGTCCGGCAGGGCCGGCAGGGGAGATCGGGATGACATTGCGGCTCGACAGCCACCGGGCCAACCGGCTCAGCACCGAACTATTGATTCGCCTGGACAGGCGCAACCAGCGCTACCGGCTTGAGCATTCGCTGGTGGATCTGGTGCGCCTGCGTGTGTCGCAGGTCAACGGCTGTCCATATTGCATCGACCTGCATTCGGCGCGGGCGCGCAAGGACGGCGAAATGGCGGCGCGGATCGATATGCTGGAAGTCTGGCGTGAGACGCCGCTGTACACCGACCGTGAGCGGGCGGCGCTGGCGTGGGCCGAGGCGGTGACGGACATCGCCGGCACGCATGTGCCGGATGCCGTCTGGGAGGCGGTACGGCCGTATTTTTCGGAGCGGGAGATCGTGGACCTGACCTTGCTGGTCACGGCGGTCAATAGTCTTAACCGCTTCGGCATCGCGTTTCGCCGGTCTCCCGTCTAGGTGAAGGGAGCCGGGAGCCGGGACACTGCCATGCGCGGGGTCTGGAACGGGCATGCCGGCAGGCCCACGCCCGCAGGTCCTGGCCACCAGCTTATCGGGGCAGCGGCTGCTTGATTGGATCGCCTTCGGCGGCGATGCCAAACACCAGTAGTCTGGCCGGCTTGGTCTTGCTGGCGTTGCGGGTGACGAGATGCCGCGCGCCGGGCGCTTCGTACCAGCTCTGGCCCTTGCCATAGGTCCTTTCGGGCTCGCCGCCGAGTTGCGATACCACGGTACCTTCCAGTACATAGGCAAAGATCGATCCGGGGTGGACATGGGGCTCGGACTCCTGGCCGGGTGCGAATGTCACTGTTGCCAGCAGGACGTTCTTGCCCGCGGCCTCAGGGATCGGCTGTTTCATCAGCGGCTGCACGCTTTCCTCTGACTTACCGGGTTGTCCGTCAGGCGTATGGGCAAGGGCACTGCCCGCGCCCGGCAACGCCAGCACGGCCGACACTACTGTCGCAATCGCCAGGCGGGACACGGCCCGTCCAATCTGCAATCGGGTCATCGTCATTGTCTCCCCTGGCTCAGGCCGGCGTCTTGCGGAACGAGATGGCGAAGCGGTTCCAGCTATTGATCGCGGAGATCAGCAGCGTCAGGTCGACCAGCTCGGCGTCGCTGAAGTGCGGGCGGACGGCTTCCCAGGCGGCGTCGGGCACGTGGTCCTGCGCGACCAACGTGACTGCCTCGGTCCAGGCCAGCGCGGCTTGCTCGCGCGCGGAGAAGAAGGGCGTTTCGCGCCAGACCGACAGGGTGGCCAGGCGGCGGTCGTCTTCGCCGCCCTTGCGCGCGTCGGTGGTGTGCAAGTCGATGCAATAGGCGCAGCCGTTGATTTGCGAAGCCCGCAGGCGCACCAGTTCCACCAGCGGCTGTTCCAGTCCGCTCTTGCCGATGCGTTCCTCCAGCCCGATCAGCGCCTTGATGGTGGCGGGGCTGGCTTTGTAGAAGTCGAGACGTTGTTCCATGGTTTGCTCCTGGTTTGCGCCGCCGGGTTGGCTGCGCGACAGGAACAAGATTAGGACGGCAACTGGTTATAAAAAATAGCCACTTTTTTGTAATTTAAGGTAGCCAGTGATGGCCATCCATCGCCCCGGCCAGTTTTTCCATGCCGGCGTGAATGTCGGCCACGCCGATGCCGCCATAGCCAAACAGGATCCCGGGTGTTGGCCGTTGCCCTGCGTACATGCCGGAGATGCCGTACAGGCCGATGGATGCGGCGGCGGCACGTGCGATCAGCGCCTGCTCATCCTGCTCCGTCTTCAGCCGGGCAACCAGGTGGATGCCGGCGGCCGGCGCGAGCGCCGTGAACCAGCGGCTCAGCGGGCCGTCCAGGTGCGCAAGCAGCGCGGTCCGGCGCGCGGCATATTCCTTGTGCATGCGCCGCAGATGCTTGCCGAAATAGCCGTCGAGCATGAACTTGGCGAGGGCGGTCTGCGTCATGGTGCAGCTATGCCAGTCGCCGACCTGCTTGGCGCGGCGTACCGCTGTGGCCAACGGTGCCGGGGGGATCACGTAGCCAATGCGCAGTTCGGGAAAGATCGTCTTGGAGAAGGTGCCCACGTACGCCACCACGCCGGTCTTGTCCAGGCTCTTGAGCGACTCCATCGGGCGGCCCATGAAGCGGAATTCACCGTCGTAGTCGTCTTCCAGCAGCAGCGCACCGCGGCGTTGCGCCCATTCCAGCAGCGCGACGCGGCGCTCCATGCTCATGGCCATGCCCAGCGGGAACTGGTGCGAGGGCGTGACGTAGACAATGCGTGCGTTGCCGGGCAGGGCGTCCACCACCAGCCCCTCGGCATCGACCGGGACGTGCGCCACCTGCGCGCCGAGCGCGGAAAATGCGATGCGCGCGGGCGGGTAGCCGGGATCTTCCACCGCCACCACATCGCCTGGGCGGATCACGACCCGTGCCATCAGGTCGATCGCCTGCTGCGCGCCTTGCGTCACGATGACGTCCTGCCAGTTGCTGGCCACGGCGCGGCTGAAAGCCAGGTAGCGCGAGACCGCCAGGCGCAGCTCCTGCTCCCCGGCGGGATCCCGGTAGGTGCCGCGTCCGCGGGCCTGCACGCGCAGCGCGTGGCTCACGCAACTGCGCCATTTATCGAAGGGAAACAAGGCCTTGTCTGTGACGCCGCCCACGAAGTCGAACGCGGGCGCCGCGCCGGGCGCCGTCATCGGCAAGGCGTCCGGCAACGTCTCCCAGATCGAGCCGGAGCCGGGACTCGGGGAGACCGGTGCCGGCGCCGGTGCCAGGCGGGTCATCTCGTGCGCCACGAAGGTGCCGTCGCCGGCGCGCGAGCGCAGGTAGCCCTCGGCAATCAACCGCTCGAACACATCGAGCGTGGTCTTGCGCGAGATGCCGAGCTGCGTGGCGAGGTCGCGGGTAGACGGCAGTCTCTCGCCCGGCGCCAGCCGTCCGTCGACGATACCCGCGCGCAACTGGCGATAAAGCTGGCCGGCCAGGCCCTGCCGGCCGTGAATAGTCAAATGGACGTCCATTTGCTGGCTACCTGAGACGGAGAAAAGTTCATTGATTTTAGTAGCCGCTCATGCCATCGGTGAAGGGGCGCTGGAGGGGGGCTTGGCCCGGGCCCTGGCCGCTCAGCCGTCCCGCCCGTCGGCGCGTGGCCTGGTCAGGTAGGGCGTGTATTTCACCAGGTAAAGCAAGAACGCCGCCATCCACAGCGCAGCGGCCCCGGCTATCCAGAACGGCTTGTATTGCGGCAGCAATAGCGGCCCCAGGACGCGGAAGAGGGCAGCCGTGCCGATGCACGCATAAGCCGCTTTCTCCATCTGGCCGGCCTCCAGCTTGCGGCCCGTATGGCCCAGCGCGGTGCGCGTGATCATCCCCAGGATGGCGCAACCGATCGCGCCCACGGTGAGCGCGTGCAAGGCCGCCGAGCGGTCGGCCCAGCCAAGTGCGGCGGCCGCCAGCAAGAGCAGGCCCAGCGGCAGGCAGCCGTAGGCGAGGTGCAGGATGGCGATCAGGGGCTTGCCTGCCGTGCGCCGCGAGCTCCAGCCGCCCAGTCGCACGGCTTGCGCCAGCGCGGCCAGCAGCGCGATCGCGGCGGTGGCCATGCCGCGCGGCGCCAGCGTGCAGGCGGTCATCGCGGCCAGCGTCAGCGCCACAACGCTGCGCTCGATAGCCGCCGAGCGCCGGATGCGTACCCCTGGGACCGTGTTGGCGGTGAACATCGGGATCACGCGCCCGCCGATCACGGTAATGAAGATGACGATCAGCCCGATCCCCGCATCGGCGCTTTGCAGCGCGAGCAGCACGGCGCCGTTGGCCAGCGCCACATGGAACACCGCATTCAGCGCCCACAGCAGGAACAACGCGGCGGCAAGCCCGTAGTTGCGCGTACTGCCGGCGCGAACCAGCACGCGCAGGAAGCTGGCCGCGCAAAGCAGCAGGAAGGCCAGGTCCAGCCCCGCCGCAACGGCTGCCGGCCCGGTCCACATCAGCACACGCGCCGCTAGCCAGACGGCAGCGAGGCAGGCCAGCAAGCCGCCCTGCGGTGTTTGCAGGCCTGTCCAGTTCTTGCCGGCAGTGAACAGGAAGCCGACCACGATCGCGGCGGCAAAGCCGAACACCATCTCGTGCGCGTGCCACAGCATGCCGCCCATGGCCGGCTGCGCACCGGCATGGGGCCACCAGCCCAGGTAGATCGCGGTCCAGACGCCAACGGCCACCACGGCAAAGGCGGCCGCCAGCAGGTAGAACGGCCGGAACGCCAGCGCAAGGACGGGATGGCCGTGATAGCGCGTGGTGGCGTGGCTTGCCGGTGGCTGGTTTTGCGCAAGGGGCAGCATGGTTCGGCTCTCAATGTGTCGGGTGGAATTCGGGATGCGGCAGCCGCCAAGGCAGTGTCGCAGCGGCCTCGCTTGCCAACCGGCGTTACCGGTGTTACCGGCGCTTCATATCGTGCGGCGCAGCAACCCGATAACGATTCTATAAAACAAGCATTTTAAATGCAACATAAAGACCGATGGCGAGGCTCGGATCCGGCATGACAATTTGCCGCTGGCCGATAGCGACCGGGCGCTGGCGGAGCCCGTGCTGGGCATCCTGGAACGTATGCGCGCGCTGCGCTCTGATCCTGTGTCCTTCGATCCCGCGGCGGCAGAGCGGAGCTTCAGTTTTTTCATCATCGATGCGGGCGTGGCGCAGATGTTGCCGCCCATCATCAACCACCTGGCGGGCGCGGTCGGAATGCCTTGCCGCAACGCGGGCGGCACCAGCGTCAAGGTGTCCACGGTGGTGGTGTAGCCCGAGCGAATGAAGAACACCACTGCAAAACCGGCGAAGGCCAGGGTAGCAGCACGCGCATCGGGGCACGGCATGATTTTGCCCGGCACCGGCGCAAGGAAACCGTCGCGCGCTTTTAAATAATTAAAAATGATGCGCTCAGGCGGCCGAGAATTTGCCGAGCAGGCGGATGAACTCGTCGAACTCGCTCTTGGTGAAATCCTTCAGGCGCGCATTCAGCACCTCGGGGGCGATCTCCGGGATCTGTTCGGCAACGCCATGGCCCTTGGCGGTCAGCTCCAGGTTGACCACGCGGCGGTCGTCCACGCTGCGCGAGCGGGTCAGCAGGCCCTTGTGCTCCAGCTTGTCGAGCATGCGGGTCATCAGGCCGGTGTCGATCACCAGCAGCTTGCTGAGTTCGAACGGGGTGGTGGCGACGCCTCGGGACAGCGACAGCAGGATGCCCATCTGCTGGGCGGTGATATCCAGTTCCTTGAGGGCGGCGTCCATTTCCATCAGCACAAGGTTGCGGGCCTTGTTGAGGAAGAACCCCACGCTCTGCGTGAGGCGAAAGTTCTCTCTGGTGTAGTGCTTCATGGGCGCCTCCTGTTTGCTGGATGGATATTATTTGATAAGTCAGATAAATTCAAGGTCAGAATCTGCGGATTTTCAGTGAGCCGCCGGGGCGGGAGTGAGGGCGAGGAACGGGCCGCTTCCGGTAGCTAGCCACCCAGTCCGCGGTTCGCAAAATACCGGGCCGGCGAGTCGCCAAAAGCACGGCGGAACATGGCGATGAAGTTGCTCGGCGTGGCGTAGCCCAGGGTCTCGGCCACAGCGGCCACGGCTTCGCCGCGTGCGAGCCGTTCCAGCGCCAGGGTCAGGCGAGCCTGCTGGCGCCAATGGGCAAAGCTCAGGCCAGTCTCTCCAAGGAACAGGCGGGATAGCGTACGCGGCGACATGCCCGCCCAGTCTGCCCACTCCACCAGGCTGCGATGGTCATCCGGGCATCCCAGGATGGCATTGCTGATCCGCAGCGCGCGCCGGTCGGTTGGCAAGGGCAGATGCAGGGGCTCGCGCGGCGCCTGCCGGATCTCGTCGAGCAGTACCGCGGCAATGCGCTCCTGCGCAGGATCCGGCGCGAAAGGCGAGGGCCAGGACGCAGCACGGCTGATCAGCGCGCGCATCAGTTCGCTGGTTCCCAATACGCAAGGCAGGCGCGGCAGGTCCTGCGCCGCGGAGGGGGCAATCCACACGTTCCAGCCGCCCAGCACGCCGCTGATGGTGACGCGATGCGTCTCGCCCGGCGGCATCCAGCCAGCGCGCTGGGCGGGCAGCAGCCAGGAGCCGTGGCGGGTGCGGACATGCACCAGGCCGTTGTCGATGCAGAACAACTGGCCGCGCACGTGGCTATGCCAGTCCAGCTCACGCGTGCCAAGTCGGAATTCGTTGTCGGTCCTGTCGGCACCGCGCATGGCGATCAGGGCAGGGCCGCCCGCTTGCTCGCTCGAGTCGGCAAAGGAGGCGAGCAGGGTCTGGGTTTCCGCCTGCGGGGACGCGTCGTCAGCGTTAGGGACCGCAGGATGGGCTGGGCGGGAAGGCATGGCCGGAATTCAATATTTTTAGGCGTGATAACGTTATCGAGTCTACCCGCTTCCACTGGATACTGCATGCGAGGCGCCTTATTCAACGCGTCAACCTTTACCCGCAGCGCAGGAGAGCGACATGCAAGCACAGGCTTCCAGCTTCCACATCTACGACGTATCGAACTTCCCCCTCGTGGTCGGCCGCGCCGAAGCCATGCAGGCTACGCCGCCCGGTGGCGCGACGAGATGACGGCCCTGGTCGGGCAGGACCGGGTCTTTGTGCTGATCCATGCCGCACGGGACGAAGAAGCGCACGAGGACCGCAAGCAACGCGCGCTATGGCTCAAACAGCACAAGGCGCCACTCGGGAGAAGCTGCAGGGCGCTGATCCATATCGAACCCGACCCGGACAAGCGGGCGGCAATGGCCGAGCAGGCGCAGATGGCGGTCAAGGCCTTTGGCGTGCCCGTGGCGATGGCCGCCACCATGGCGGAAGCGCTGGCGCTGGGCAACGATGCCCTGGCTGCCACGACCACGGCGAATGCGGTTGCCGGAGTGCAAGATGGCCCCGCGCGCTGAACGCCGGGCGGGCGCTGTGGCGGCGCAGCGCGCCTTGATGGCGAGGCCCATGCACATCACCATCGTCGGCGCCGGCCTGGGCGGCTTGTGCCTGGCGCAAGGGCTCAGGAGGCATGGCATCGCCTTCGATGTCTACGAGCGCGATGCGGCACTGGACAGCCGCACGCAGGGCTACCGCATCCGCATCGATCATCGGGGCCAGCAAGCCTTGAAGGCCTGCTTGCCGGCAGACCTTTTCGCCTTGTTCAAGGCAACCGGCGCGATGCCGGTGGAGGGCGTCAATGTGGTTGACACAGGGCTCGATGCCGTGACCGGAATGTGGGTGGAGTCGTGGCGGCGGGCCGGGAACGAAGGCGCTGGAAATGTTGAAGAGGACGACCTGAGCGTGAACCGCCAGACGCTGCGCGAAGTCCTGCTGTGCGGCATCGAGGACCGTGTGCATTTCGGCAAGGCGTGCGTGCGTTACCGGGAGTGCGAAGACGGGCGCGTGGCCGCCGTGTTTGCGGATGGTTCATCCGCCGTCTCGGACGTGCTGGTGGCGGCGGATGGCGTCAATTCCCAGGTGCGCCGGCGCCGTTTGCCGGGCGCCACCCCGGCGGATACCGGGTGCGCCTGCCTCTATGGCAAGACTTGCCCGACGCCTGCCGCGCTGGCGCGGATCTCCGGCGTGCTGCGGGACAGGACTTCTATCGTCTTCGGCGATGGCCTCGCGGTCATCATCGATCCGATGCGGTTCCGGCCGCAGCCCACGGGCTACCGCCTGGGCGAGTGCGAGGACTATCTCTACTGGGCCATCGTCGGCGCCCGCGAGAGCCTTGGCATCGGCTGGGAGGGTGGCGATGCGTTGCGCCAGGACGAACTCGCCGCGCGCATCGAGCGCGTCACGGCAGACTGGCACAGCGGGCTGCGGGCGCTGTTCCAGCTGGGCGATCGCGCCTCGCTGGCCATGCTGCCCGTCAGGACGGCAGACGTGCCGCCGGCCTGGCCGACCAATGCGGTCACGGTGCTGGGGGATGCCATCCATGCGATGAGTCCCGCAGGTGGCCTGGGGGCGAATGCGGCGCTGCACGATGCCTACCTGCTGGCGCGGCAACTGGGCGAGGCCGCCGCCGGCCACTGTTCGCTGCGCGCGGCCATCGGCAGTTACGAAACCGCCATGCGGGAACACAGTTCGCACGCCATCCTGGCTTCGCAGCGCGGTACGGAAATCTTGCTTGGCTACGGGGGCCGGCCCCATGCGCCCAAGCGCGTCCTGGCTGGCTAGGCGCCACGGCTTGCGGGGCGGCAATCGGAATCGTGCCGACGCCGTTCCTGCATGGCGACGCCGACCAGATCGTGCCGATCGGGGCGGCGGCCATGCTGGCCTCCAGGCTGGTCAGAAACGCGACGCTGAAGGTCTGCCCGGGCGCATCGCATGGGATGTGCGCGGTCAACGCAGAGCAGGTCAATGCAGACTTGCTTGCCTTTTTGCAGGGGTTGCACGGATGAAGCCGCGACAGGCATAAGTGCAGGCCGCGCGGCTAGGGGAGGAGGCCGCGCGGGTTCGCTGCGGTAGGCGCGCCATGGTGGATATGCGTTGCCGCTTGCGGAGCGGCAACGCGGATGCCAATTACTTGGAAGACTTCGCGCCGTCCGTATAGGGGTCGGCCTTGCCGGCCTTCGCGCCGTCCGTATAGGGATCGGCCTTGCCAGCCTTGGCACCGTCGGTGTACGGGTCGGGCTTGGCCTGGTTGGCATTCAGGTCCATCTGGGTGGATTGCTTGGCGCCATCCGTGTATGGATCGAACTTGCCGGATTTCGCGCCGTCCGTATAGGGGTCGGCCTTGCCTGCCTTGGCGCCGTCGGTGTACGGGTCGAACTTCTTTTGCTGGGCATAGCTCAAGCCTGAAGCCGTCGCGGCGGCGATAAGTAACGTCATCGTGAGGACTTTGCGCATCTCTTGCTCCGGTGGTAGCGAGGACCCTGTACTGCATCCCGCAAATATCATCGTAGGAGTGATTTCATGCTGCCTGAAGTAAAACGTTGTAAATCCTTGTTGCTGGCATTTCGGCGATTCCCTTTTGGGCCGGAGGGTGCGGGCACACGTTGATGGACGTGCAAATCCTGCTCGAGCGCCCGTGACGACATCGTGCGCTTGCAGATGGCTTGCAAAAAACCCCTTGACTATCTATCTACCAGTAGATAATATTCAGGACATGGAAGCCACTGCTCCGCCCCAGCAAGAAAGCTGAAGCAGGAAAGAGGATCCAGCGCAACACCCGGGGAATCCCCGTTTTTTTGGGCCAACCAGTCTATCTACTAGTAGATAACTACCAGAAAGAACGAAGGCTTCCAAAGCGTACCGATTCGATTCCGCCCCAGCGCGGATCCTCAAAGTGAATGGAGAACATCATGACCTCGAACCTCTTCGCCAAGACCCTGATCACCGCCGCCGCCCTTGCCGCCGCCTTCGTTGCCGGCA
>NZ_JBFTOX010000031.1:0-104962 GCF_056398185.1 Cupriavidus sp. 05L310 | reverse complement strand
TTGCGGCCGTGCTCCCGCACGATGAAGGCGCTGCCGCGACGCTGCCACCCGGCAAGAATCGCCCGGGTGCTGAAGTTGCGATCGGCGATCCACAGTTCGGCCGGCTGGGCCGATGCGAGCAGGGTTTCCATGATGGCCCGCTCCTGGGCGTGCGCATCTTCACAGGGCACCAGATCGACGATCATCGCCGTGTCCGGGTCATAGACCACCAATGACTGCCCTGGCAAGGCCGCACCCCGAAACCCCCGCAATGGTTTCAGGCGCTTTTCGCTCGCCGGCAAATGGCTGCCATCCACGATGCGCAGGCGATAGCCATTCACCGATGGCGGCTGCTTGCGCAACATCGGTTGCACGACCGGCCCCAACCGCTGCGCACTGCCTTGCACCAGGGCACGAACCAGCCCCGGCTCGGTCCGGCTGAGCTTGTCGTACAGCGCGGTGATGGAAACCGGCAGCGCCGGACTGGCCTTGGCTGCCGCATGCACCGACGGGCGCAGCCCCACGGCGACCAGCGACATGATTTCCACCGTCGTCGAGAACAATAACTCCCGCGTGTACTGCGTTTCACGCTCTTGCTCGAACAATTCGTCGATCCAGGCCGGATCAAGGGCGCGTTGCAACCCCAGGCGCGCCATCACGCTGATCGGGCTGTGTTCGAGAAAGCGTTCCACTACTGCGTCCAGTACCACGCCATTGACTCCGGTTTCTGTTCGAGAACACGGAGGGTGCCCTAATTTTCGTCACCTTGAAAGGGGTGGGCATAAGACCGCGATACATGCGGCGGTCCATCGCCGCGCCCTTGTCATTTTCCCACCGCAATTCGATGTAGCGTTCCAGGGCCGCGACTGTCTTCGGGTGGCTCAAATAGATGCAGCGCTGGCGACATCCCTTCGTGATCGAGGCCCGCAAGGTCACCTCTTCGCGGATTTGGCCAGGCGGTTGAAGTACGTCAGCCACCTCGATCCGAGCGATCTCTGACACCCGCATGCCACAGGTGAATCCCAGCAACAGTATGAGCACATCACGCTCCGGGTGCCGGCTGGTGGCCTCCGTCACGCGGAGCAAATGGCGGATCTGGGAAGGCTTGAGGGTCTTGGCGCGCTTGATGTGCATGGTTTCTCCAATCTCGGAATACGCTCGATTTCGAGCTGCATTACGAGAGAGAAACGGCAAGCACTCCTTTCCATCATAAACCGGCTAGTTTCTTGGCGTCCTCGGAAAAATGCCTGTGCGGCGTGACGGCGCCGGCTCGGCCTGGTCGGGCGCGTAGCTTCAACCCACGCGGAAATGCTCGACCGACTGCCCCGCATTGACCGCCCGGTGCAGCCAGGCCGGCATCTCGCCCTGCCCGTCCCATTTCTGCCCTTCGGCGTTGCGGTAGATGCGCGTCGGCGCGGGTGCCGCCGGCGGCGCGTTCTCGGCAAAGCAGCCGGCTGCCTGCAGGTCGGTCAAGGTCAGGCCGTGCCTGGCCATCTGGACACGGATCCACACCGTGGCTGCGGCGCGCTCGATCTCAAGAGACATAGGTATAACGTTTTGGGAGTCGGAAAAGTGCAACGATTTGGGGGCGCACGATCATTCACTCTTGCCGGCATCCCACACCGCCTGCATCGCCTCCATGCGTCGCGCCGCCTCGGTGGTCACGTAGCGCGTGGTGGTATCGAGCGAGGCGTGTCCGGCAATCTGCTGCACCATCTTGAGCGGCGCCCCGGTGGCCAGCGCGTGGGAAATACGGGTGTGGAGGCTGCCAGTGCGTGCTGGCGGCGTGCAGCCGCTTGCCGCACCCGCCACCAAATGCTACCCGCCGCTGTTGCGGATCAGTTCGATGTCTGCCATATCGCGCGTAACCGCCGCCTGGGCCTTCTCCAGGTCGGTCGCCACCCAAACGCCAGCGACGATGCGCTCCGTTAACGAGTTGATGCCGGCCTCTTTTGTTCGGATCAAATCCTCTCTCCTGGGTATCCGAAACACGGTGGCTCCGAAACGTACCGGTTGGCTGGCGACATACATCTCATCGAAATCCATGTCGCCCACCGACGTGAGGATATCGATGTCGGGCGCCATCTCATTCGGGAGCGCCGCCCGCGTACCGGACTTGTGGAGCCGGTCCAGCAGACTTTCCGAACTCGCACCGGCTAGGCCACGTAGGACTGCGTGAACCTGGTTCGGTGTGAATCCAGTAGTGCTCATCCAAACATCCAAGTCATGTGTCGGTCTGAGAATACCAAGTCCCTGCATCGCCTTCCCGCCGATAACCACGTAGCGTGCGCCCGCTTGGTTCATGGCGAGAATGAAGCGGCGCTGCACCTTCGTCATGAGGCCAAGTCTGGTCAAGGGGGCATTCTTCATTGGGCCTTCCCTTCGTGGAAGAACCGCTTCATCGCCGCCATGCGCCGGGCATCCTCGGTAGTGATGTATCGGGTAGTTGTGTCGAGCGAAGCGTGGCCGGCGTTCTGCTGGACCATTTCCAGCGGCGCACCGGCCGCGAGCGCGTGGGAAATATGCGTGTGCCGCATCCAGTGGGTGCTGGCGGCGCGCAGGCGCGCCGCGCCGCGCGCATCCACCAGGTCCAGCTCGCTGGCGCAGGCCTGGAAGAAGCGCTTGATCTGCCGGTACAGCGTGGTGGCGGCCAGCGCGGCTTGCGCGCCGGCGCGATCGGCCTTGGCCCACGGCGCCCGCTCGGCCTGGTCGGTGGCGTGGCCCAGCAACGCGACGCCGCCCGCGATCCGGTTCGCCGCCGGGTCCGCGGCAAAGCCCCGCGCCACCAGGTACCGTCCCAGCGCCTCGATCGCCGCCTCCGGCACCGGCACCCGACGCGGCTTGTTGCCCTTGCCGAGCACGGTCAGCCACCAGCCCTCCTCCCGCGCCTTGGTGCCGCCGCCTTTGGCACCGGGCAGGCTCACCCATTCGAGGTCGTCGGTGGTGACCGACACCACCTCGGACAGGCGCAGACCGGTGGCGTACAGCAGCGGCAGCGCCACCTGCAGGCGTTGGTTGGCCGAGCTTGGCGGCAGCCGCGCGAGGCAGCCGGACACGAAGGCCCATTGCTCCTCGGTCAGGCTGCGGCCCGTGTCCATCTTCGGCTTGACGCTCTTTGGCACATGGATGCCCTGCCACGGGTTGCCGGCCAGGTAGTTCTTGTCGTTGAGGTAGCGGTAGAGATTGGTCAGTATCCGCACCGCCAGGGCTTGCGCCGCTAGCGACAGCGGCCCCTCGAAGGGGCGCCAGACCGGGCTCCAGCGCTCGCGCGAGCGCGGCGCGCACCAGTCCGCCGGGGGCGCCGCGAGGAAGTCACGGTAGGCCAGGCAATCGTCGGTGTCCATCGAGGACAACGGCTTGGCGCGCACCACGAGCGCCCACAGCAGGAAGCGCTCGGCTTCCCGGCGGTAGCCCCGCTGGGTGTGCGACAGGTAGTGCAGCCAGTCCAGCGGACCCGGCAGCGTGGCCAGGTCGCGGCGGCGCTCGCGCAGCCGTGCCACCTGCTCGGGCGGCAGGCCGGCCTTGGAGCGCAGCCAGGACAGCACCGCCTCATAGTCGTTGTGGGCGCCGATCAGGCAGCGCGCTTGCGGCAGGCGGTAGGCGCCGGCGCGGCCATCCAGCTCGGCCGGCAGGATCAGCTTGTCGAGGGGCACCAGCGCGCCCGCGCGGGATCCGCGCGGCACCACCGCCGCGAGCTCGTGCGCATAGCGCTGGCGGCGCGGCACCGCCACGTGGGCGCCGATGCCCTTGCCGAGCGTTTCGGCATGGGTGCGCAGGAAGGCCTCGACCGCGCGGGCCTTGCCGGCCCCGATCGCCGGCAGGCTGCGCGCCCAGCCGCTGCCCAGGCTGTTGATGCGGTCGATCAGGTCGGAGAGCGTGGCCACGCCCGCCGCCTCCAGCCGCGTGGCCAGAGTGTCGGCTAGCCACGCGCGGCAGGCGTCGCCGGCCAGCACCGGCTGCGCGTACTTGCCCTCCAGCCAGTCGACCGCATCCAGCTGCCGGCGCATTAGTGCGGCGCGCTTCGCCTCCCGCTCGAGCGCCCGGCCGAAGCGGGTGCGGTACGCCTCCTGCTGCTCGGCCTGGGAGAAGCCGTCGAGGCCGGCTTCGGCGGCGAAGTCTTCCAGCGACGGCAGGCCCTCGCCCGGGCGCCCGATCTGGCGGAAGTCGACCCGCACCAGCCGGGCCATGCCATAGCGCTCCGCGCGGCCGGCGGCGGCGGCCAGCTCGCCGCGCAGCCAGGCCGTGACACGGCGCACCTTGGGGTGACCAGCAAAGCTCCGTGCGGCGCGGTCCTGCGCCGGCAGTTCGTCGTCCACCCCGCCCGGGCCGCGGGCGGCAAGCTCGGCTTCCGCCTCGATCTCGCCCTCGTCCAGCAGGTAGCGTTCCCACATCGGACGGGCATGCAGGCCCTGGATGATGGCGCGCAGGAAGCCAAAGTGGCCGCGGTGCAGATGGCGTCGCGTGACCGTGCGCCGGCGGCGACGGGGCGCGGCGGCTGGCGGCGCCACAGTGACGGAATCGGTAGGCAACGAGGCAGCCGGGATGGTCGTGGTCATGGTGATGGTGCCGTCAAGTCGCCGCAGCCTGCCAGACCCAGCCGGTGCCTACCAAAAATAGCGGGGTGGCGCGGAGGAAGCCAGTCGCGAACGCCGCCACGCAGAGATTGGCCACCGCTCGATCGCGCGGCCACACCACCACTTCCGCACCGGCCACAGTCCCGGAGTGGTGCTTGGCATTGTGGGCACGGACAGGAAACGCGGGAAAGTCGGCATGTCCGGGATAGCGGCACGCGCGCGCGGGGTCCCGATAATAGAGGCTATCGCTGAAGGCGTGGTAATGGTGTCCCTGGATCAGCCAGACCACCTCGACGCCGGAAGCGTGGTAGCGCAGCGACCGGCGCTCGTACTCCTCCAGCGTCTGCGGCGACAGCTGCACCTCAAAGGCCACCTTCCGGCCCTCGCCCTCGGCCAGCACATCTGCTTCCCATGCCTCGCCCGAGGGCGAAGTCCCACCCTGCTCCGGCGCAGCCCGGTAGC
This sequence comes from Cupriavidus sp. 05L310, assembly GCF_056398185.1. Classification (NCBI taxonomy): domain Bacteria; kingdom Pseudomonadati; phylum Pseudomonadota; class Betaproteobacteria; order Burkholderiales; family Burkholderiaceae; genus Cupriavidus; species Cupriavidus sp. 05L310. The sequence goes on along the minus strand of NZ_JBFTOX010000031.1, from coordinate 99,947 downwards.
CGGCCGCGCGCAGCCCCCGCACGAGCTCGGCCTTGATCTCCAGATGCATGGGCGACTCCGGCTGATAATTTGGATCGCGCCCGCCCGGCGGGTGCGCGAAGAACTGCAGCCCGCGAATGCTGCGTTTGAGCACCGCGGGCTGGCGGTTGCCCTTCATCACCAGCGTGCCGACGGGCAGGCGGCGCAGCGCAGCCCACGCGTCCGGCGAACAGGAAATGGAATCGATCGGCTCGCCGGTCAGCGTGTGGATAGCGGTCAAGGGCATGGTCGTGGCAGTCTTGGCGACGGAGGAAGGCAGCAGCGCGGCGCGATCTCAGCGCGACGCGCGCTTGGCGAACGCCTGCAGTTCCATGAGCCTGGCTTCCGAGAGCCGGACTTCGCAGCGCAGCCGGTCCGAGGGCGCCATGGTGCGTTTGGCCCCATCGTCGGCGTGCATGGCCCGGGCAAGGTCGGCCTCACTCTCGCATTGCGCCTGGCGGTAGGAGGTCCAGGCGGCCTGCGCGGACGCGAGCAGCTCGCGCCGGCGCGGGTCGGCCGCCTGGCGCAGCGCTGCCAATGCGTTGGCCTGCTGCTGATCTAGGTCACTGCGGGTTGTGGCGAGGCAAGCGGCATCGAAGCGCCACAGCGCGTCCGTCTGACAGTCCGGGACCGCGCTGGCGGCCAGCGCAATGGCCGGCGGCAAGACGGCGGCAATGGCCGCAACGGCGAATCGGGCGGGCAGGAAGCGCATGGTCGCGGGCTCCATAAGGTTGCGTGCGGTCGCGTGACCCGGACCGGGGCAGCCACCGCCCCGGCCAAGGTGGGTGACCAAGGTGGGCAAGGCCTAGCGGGCGATGTGCGCCATTGTAGCGCGAGACGCTTCCGGCGCAAGGGGTCATGCGTACCTTATTTTCGCAGTGCATGATTATTAAGGTAATCATGTACTGGTAAAACGTAAAAACAGATGTCGCCAGGCCCAAGCGCCGTTCGCACACCTGATCCCCTGTGGAAGTCCGACCGCCGATGTGGACGCGGCAGATCTGGCCCAACCGCCACCAGCGCCTTCACCCTGGCCGGGCGGCAGCCACGTGTTGCCCACCGAGGGACGGCTCGTGGCCAACGAACTGCCCGGGCCCGACGGGCGGAAGCGGTTCGGATCCCACCCTGGGTGCCGGGGTGTTTTCCGACGCCCTCCACCGACGCCCCCCTGGCACTCTGGGGTCGATGACGGCCCGCGTGCCGAGTGTCGAGCACAGCCACACCAGGATGGCGACGCGCCGATCGACGGGTGGGGCGTCCGGCGCGCCAACCTGCACCACATCTGCCGGCTATTCGACCTGCCAGCTGCCGAGGCAGCGCTCGCGGTGTCCGTTCTATGACGACTTCCGCGGCGACGCGGAGTCAGCATTGCAAGCTCAATATGGAGCGGGTCATCGAAGAACTTGAGGGGTGTCGCGTCGAGCTGGGATTGGGACCCTTACGGAGGCGTGACGTCGTCTGCACAGGCCGCTTACAGAGCGTCGTGCGACCGGACGGCACCCGATGGGAAGTGACGATGTATTGCCAGCACGAGGTGCTTTGGACGGTACTAATGGGTATCATCGCAACCGCGATGGACAGCACCCGAGTGTCTTGAAATGCCCCGGGGCGAGTCGGCCAGGAGAGGGTCCGGCTGCGGGGGCCAATGGCGTCGGCCTGATGGTGGCCCCGTCGAAGCTCGGGTCGGGTGAGCGGTGGCCAGCCCCGCCAAGCGGCTGCAGTGCCACCCCTCTCTAATCTGCACAACGGCAAAGCCGTTGCCGTCCCCCATCCAGTTCGAGCTCGCTGACTATTCACTTGGTGGCCGGGCCTTCGTCGGCCGGGTCAGGCCGGCGGCGAGGCGAGGACGGCGACACAGGGAGGCCGCGTTTCCGCCGGCGTCCTGCGGTGGTGCAGCCTGGCCTGCCGAGCGGCGGGTTCGCCCCCAGCGCGACGGGGTAACCACGACGCCGAGGACTCGCCCAGAATCGGGGGACAACTCTGCCGACCTGGCTGGCCAGCCGCATCATGCGTCGGCTGGTCAGGTCCGCTTCGTCAAGGGATCAGGGGCAACCTCTGGCCTTAGAAGCACTAGCGAACCACGACCTCAGCGAGGCATACCGCATGGCTTCGACGATGTAGCCGCCCTCTTCGCTCTGGAGATTGTGATGAAGACGGCCCTAGAAAGCCAAAACCCCGCTTGCGCGGGGTTCTGACTCTAATTACGGAGGCACGTCCGGAATCCCGGACCACCCCCGTCTCATAGTGGATTATACCTGATTATCAAGTATCCGTTCAGGCATTTCTATGGTGAGTGTTGAGTGCCGTATCATGGCACCCACACGTCCCTCGTCGCCCTATCAATGCAGAATCACCTCACAGCGCCGCGCCTGGCCACGGTTCAACGCTTCTTCGACAGCCGGTCGAGCACCGATCTCATGGGCAGCTACAGCTGGTGTCAAGCGGTCGCTGCCGCCCTACTGCCCATTCTCGGTGACTTCGAGGTGTCGCTGCGCAATGCGTTGCATCGCAGCCTTTCTCAATTCTACGCCTCGACGGATTCCGCACCCTGGATGTTACCGATCTCCGGGCCCGTTCACGCCGGTGCGCCAGTCCCGAAAACGCCACATTCGATGTCTTCGATCGACAAGAAAGAAATCGAGAAGATCATTGACCGTCGGTCCAAGCGGGGGCGCGCCGTTGGCCACGACGACATTGTTGCCGCACTGTCGTTCGGTTTCTGGGAACAGCTTGTGAACGGCTTAGGTCGAGCAAGTCACCCCAACGGACTGCAGGCGAGAGCGCTGACACTGGCCTTTCCAGCTGCGCCGGCGGGAACGATCTACGCTTCTCAGCAGTTTCGCGAACGTATCGTCCGGCTGCTCCGGGCAGTGCGTGACGTCCGCAACCGGATCGGGCATCACGACGCGATCTGGGCCATCCCTGAATTCGATATGCAGGGCTATCCGGGCTTCATCCCCCGCCGGCCGCGCCACACGTTAATCAGCACCCGATTGTTCGCGTCGCGCATCGCCTGGCTGGCGTCCTGGATCGATCCTGCCGTCGGCAACCACATTCAACGCTCTGATCATTGGGATTGTCTGCAGCGGCTTCTGTCACGCCATGCGCTTGCCACATACCGCCGGCGCGGTGGCCGCGCCGGGAGCTACGACGCGGTGATCGAAGGCAGCGATACGCTCGGTCACATTGGTGCGTTCCATTTCTGAGCTGGCCCAGCCCAAGTTTGGAGCACGGAGTGTGTCGCTCAAAGCCAAGTTGTTCCGGCGATACGCGCCCTGGTGAGCGATACCCGCCCTTCCCTGCCAGCCGTTGATCGGCAGGACGTGCGTTGATCGAAACGGGCAGCCGGAGCCACATTCTATACGAATTTTCAGTATATAACTTTCCACATTTCCGGGCACAGTCCGGCGCATACATTGCTGTTGATAACGGCACCAAGCGGCTGCTGTGGAGCCTGCGATCTGTGCGTTCAAGGTTCTGCAGCCCCTGGCAAATTGGCGCTAGCTCGAGTACGGGCGAACTGACCGAGACTGCGGTCCAAGGCGGCTGTGCGGCTGGCGTTCATACCGTCCTCAGCCGGCCACGCAGGATCGTCCTAGCGGCTGCCAGGTGCTCGTCGATCGCCTTGCGAAGGGGCCTAGTGCGAGGATCCTGGAGGGTCCGTCGCCGGCAGCCGGCTCCATAGGGTGAGCATAACTTCCAGGTGTTCGAGGGCACGTGCCTGTGGCAGCGCGGAGGTCACGCCGTTGGCCCAGATCACCAAGGAGGCTTCGTCAACGCTCCAAGTTGCGCCATAGGCCCGACCCAACGTCATGCCGCGGAGAGCGTCAACCAGCGTGGCCAACCGCTTCATGATAAGAAACAGGCCCGATAGGCGCAGCTGCTTTTCCTGAATCAGCCAGGCCAGGTCCGCTGGAACGGTTTTGACTTGGATTTTCGTGAAACGAGCCGGCTCGGCCGGTCGTTTCTTCGTAGAAGACTGTTGGTGTGTGGGGTTACGTCTCTGATCGGCGCTAGGTCCTTGTCGGCGGGAAGCGTTGAAAGTGCGCTATCGCTCACGTGTTATGCAACCACTACCGGCTTGCTGCGGCAGCCGTCTGCTAGGCCGAGGCGTTGGATGGGCCCACGTCGTGTAGGCCGTTCTGCCAACGCCCTTCAGGTTGGCCGCAGACGGATATGGGGGAGCTACATTCGCGGTTCCATCACCTCCCATGGAGCAGCGGCGCTTGGGCATGTTGGCGCTAGCCTGAGTACCGGCTGACTTACTACTTGCCACATGGCGAGCAGCGACTGTCTTGAGGAATTCGTTGCAAGGACATGAGCGGTCCGCCCGATCACAAAATCTGCATTCTTGGACTGCTAGCACGATGCTTTAAAGGTAGGCGTCCCTGGGCTCCGACTCTTCACATGGGAGGAACGTCATAATCTAGCCCATAGCCCCCGAGATTCGGAAAATGCTTGGTCGCCGCCCTTGCTTGCTGGACTTGTGAACTGGTGCTAGGGGGATTCACCGGAAGTCCAAAGGTCCACGGTTGTCACGTAACAACCGTCAACACGCACAGGGCTCTCAGGGCTCGTGCGCATCTCCGAATCGATACGAAGCAACGGCAAGAACAATTCAGAACGAGAACGTCCATTCAAATCGACGGCTTGATGCGCAAACAGATGCAAACCAATAGGGCCTGGATAACTAAACGCCCAGTTCGTAGTTATTATCCGGAAACGCATGGCGTCGTCCTGAGTGGGCTCCCAGTGGCGGTTGGATAGCTAACGCTGTACGCAAGGCTGTCGGCCCGAGCAATGTTCGTGAAAGCACCAAATTGGTACGGATCGCCGACTCAGAGATTGTTGCAAATCGGATCGATGTGGAGTCCACCGCCCAGGGCCGGTTGTTACGTGACAACTGCCCAAAGCCGGCCCGCCCAGGCGGGCGTGACCAAGTCGATGGATGAGCGTCAGGAAGTTGTTACGTGACAACCACACCCCATCTGTAACACTACTTGCCTCTAAAAAATGTGACGCATAAAATTCCGAGAATATTCCAGGAGCAAGTATGCCCGCATTCACAATAGCAGTTGCGAACCAAAAGGGCGGCGTCGGGAAGACGACGCTTAGCCTAAACTTGGCCTCGGCTTTTCAGGCTGGTGGCAGCGAAGTGGCACTAGTGGATGCGGACCCACAGAACACGTCACTGCGGTGGGCTACGAGCGGCGCGGAGCCCCTCCAAGTTTCGGTCACGAGCCTAGCTCCCGCTGGTGAGAAAATAGGTAACGAGATCAGGAAGCTCCAGAGCAAATATGATCTCATCCTGGTGGACTGCCCGGGCAATCTGGAAGACCCGAGGACGCCAGAAGTACTCAAGGTTGCTGATTTCTGTCTGATCCCCATGGGGCCCTCGCCAGCGGACCTTTTCAGCACCATGGCCATGATTCGTGAAGTAGCAAACGTCCAGCGTCGAGTGAATCCAGAGTTGGCTTCCGCATTGATGCTCAACAACATCAACGGCAAAACTCGAATGCGAGAGGAGATCATGACCCTTCTCCGCGATCAGGACGTAGGAACTTACCTTCTAGCCAGCCAGATCGCGCAACGGGAGATCTATCGACAGATCTTCGCACTTGGCACCACAGCTCACGAGTGCAAGCGCTATATGCGCGGCGTCAAGGAGGCTAGGGCAGAGATTGAAGGCCTCGCCTTAGAACTCTCGCAGTACATCGCTCAATCTCGCGAAAAAAAGGTTGTAAATGAATAAGGAAAATAATCAAAAGAAGGCGAAGCCCGCTGGCAACCTGTCGCTCGCTGCTGGCCTCCTGAAGGGCTTGAACAACGAACGGGCCGCCTTGGACCAGCGCGCTCAACCAGAGGAGAAAGCGCAAACGCCTCTAAGCCCGCGACCTTCCGCAGCAGCCGAGCCAATAGCCGCCATTGCGATCCCCGTGTCCCCGGCGACAGCCAATGGCAATCGCTTTCCTATCCTCATTGCAGATTGCATCTCGAATCCATACAACCCGCGTGAGTTCTATCCTGAATCCAAGGTCCAAGAACTTGCCCTGACACTGCAGCGTGATGGACAGATTGAGGCGATCAAGGTCACCCAATTGCCGCAATACCCGGGCAAGTACGTTCTAATCGACGGGGAACGACGTCTTCGAGCAAAGCGCTCTTTGGGAGAGAAGTTCATTGATGCTGAGTTGCGATCAGACACAACGCCTACCGAACTCTATTCAATCGCCTATCGAGCGAACAATGACCACGAGCGCCAAACCATCTTTGATGATGCAATTGCTTGGCGGCGCGTGCTCGAGGAAAAGGTCTTCGTGGAACAAAACGCGCTAGCGGAGAGAGTCGGTCGGGATAAGGCGTATGTCAGCAAGGTACTGTCGCTGAACGCATTGCCGCGGCCGATACTTGAGCGCATGGCGGAGTTTGCAGATAGGGTAGGGCTCCAGGCCGCCTATTTCATCAAACTGATTTTTGACAAAGCTGGCGAAGAACAAGCGACGCGAAATCTATCTGCCGTAATTGATGGTAAGCGAACCGTAAGACAACTCGAGCTCGCCGTGAGGGATCTTACGACGCCAAGCTCATCCGGCAAGAAGGAGCGAGCCCGCTATCACCAACGATATGACTTCAAAACCGACGGCCAATCTTTTGGTCAATTGAAAACGTTTCCTGATGGGCGAATCAATCTTGAACTCGTAGAGATTCCTGCCACCCAACAGGAGGCGCTTGCCGATAAGCTAAAGGAAATCGTCGAGTCCTTCACCAACGCAAAGCCATCGGCTTCTACTTCAGTCTAGGCTGAGAGTGGCGTCAGTGGACTCCCGCCGGATTGCAACCTGTAGGGCATGTGAACGACAGGTGAACACGCAGCACGCTTATGTCCGGCGCGTTGATGCGAGTTGCCCTAATCCACGTTGGATGGCGCAATTGGAAGGGGCAACGCCGAGCATCTGCCGAGGCGGGGCAGGGGTACGCATGGGCAGCATCAAAGTGCACATTGACGATACAGAATGCTGTTGACGCCGTAGCGCGGGTCCACCTTGAGAAGGTAGCAGCTTACGCCAAACCACCGAAGGGTGTTCGGGTAGCGCATCGTCGGGTGCGATCCAGTCAGGCTTCCCGGCCTCGACATCGGCGAATTTGGCCGCTCTGCCTCTCCTGGCCGCGTACAGCGCGACGCGGATCGGCCCGATGTGCTTGCTCATCGGGTGCGGGTGCGGGCGCTTGATCGACCGCACCGCGACGTCAGCGTCGCGCCGGGTCAGGCTGGCCAGTTCATTACCTGTATGGAGTTCGTAGCTCAGTGCCGCTTCCAGCGCCACCCCCATCTGCTCGGCGGAACGCTATCAGGGATAGGTGACGCACGTCATATTGGCACGGGGGGCGGCGTGCTCGGCCAACTGAGTAACCAGCTCCGTTGCGAGATGGCCCGCACGCGTTCCCTCGAACGAGAGACGCTAGCCCTGAAGCCTTCTGATAACGACAAGCTGAAACTGCGCGATTTCCTCGTGGACCCGCCGCCATCGGAGGCCATTACCCCAAACACACCACAGCCCGGCACAGTAAATTCGCGGTTTCTATCTCTGATAATCTCCGTTATCACATATCAGACCAAGCCGGAGAGACCCATGATTGAACTGCCGACCGCCATCCCCGATGTCGACGTGCTGCTCGCGCTCGAGCCGGAGGAGCTGGCCGCCAAGGTACTTTTCCTGCTGCGAAAACGGCAGGAGGCCATGTTCAACCTGGGCAACCTGCGGATGGAGCTGGGCATGACTGGTCATACCCAGTATCCGCGCCACCGGCTGGATGAAGTCGACCTTGCGCTGGCCGAGGCGTTTGCGTGGCTCGAAGCGCAGGGGCTGCTAGTTCCCGCCGAGGGCATGAACGGGAACAATGGTTTCCGGCATCTGAGCCGGCGTGCGCAACGCTTCGAGAACGAAGCGGCGTTCACCGACTACCAGACTGCCCGGCTGCTGCCGAAGGAACTGCTGCACCCGGCGATCGCCACGACGGTCTGGCTGTCGTTCATGCGCGGCGCCTACGAGACCGCAGCGTTCGAGGCAATGCGGGAGGTAGAGATTGCTGTGCGAAAGGCCGCAAGCTACGGCGACTCCGCGCACGGCATGCCGATGATGAAGAAGGCCTTCAATCCGGAGAGCGGGCCACTCACGGACTATACCGTTGACGTCGCCGAACGCGAAGCCATGCGTGACCTGTTCGCCGGCGCAATCGGGTCATACAAGAATCCGCACTCGCACCGGCACGAGCCGATCGAGAGTCCGCGTGAGGCCATCGAGATCATCCTGCTCGCGAGCCACCTGCTGCATGTCGTCGATGCGCGCGTTGAAGCGATCAAGGCGGCTTCATGAACCAGCTCGTCACGCCCAATGGCATCACCATCGCAGCCGGCGAGCGCGCCGGCGTACGCATTCTCGAATTCTTCGCGTCGGCGACCCGCAACCCGCATACGCGCCGCGCCTATGCGCGCGCGGCGGGCGAATTCCTGACGTGGTGTGCCAGCGCGGGCGTACCATCGATCACGGCCGGTCAGCCGCTGCACGTCGCGGGCTGGATCGAACTGCAGACGCAGACGCTGTCGGCGCCGACCGTCAAGCGGCGGCTCGCGGCGATCCGCCACCTGTTCGACTGGCTGGTCACCGGCCAGGTGGTGCCGGTCAATCCGGCCGCGTCGGTGCGCGGGCCCAGCCACAGCGCACGGCAGGGCAAGACGCCGGTGCTCGAGGCGGCCGAGGCGCGGCAGCTACTCGATGCCATCGACGTGAGCACGCCGGCCGGGTTGCGGGACCGCGCGTTGATCGGGTTGATGGTGTTCTCGTTCGCGCGGTTTGGCGCGGCGCTGGCGATGCGGGTCGAGGACGTCTACGTCCAGCACCGGCGGCTGTGGGTGCGCCTGCGCGAGAAAGGCGGCAAGCGTCATGAGATGCCGTGCCACCACACGCTCGAGGCGTACCTGCACGCGTACCTGGACGGCACCGGCCTCGGCGCGGACGGGAAGGGGCCGCTGTTTCGCACCCTCCGGCGCGGCACCGGCCAGCTCAGCGCGACCCCGCTGCCGCAGGCCAACGCCCATGCGATGATGCGGCGCCGAGCGCTTGCAGCCGGCATTGCCACCCGGATCGGCAACCACACATTCCGCGCCACCGGGATCACCACCTATCTGAAAAACGGCGGCACGCTCGAGAACGCCGCCGCGATGGCGAACCACGCGTCGACCCGCACCACCCAGCTCTATGACCGGCGCCGTGACGACATTAGCCTGGACGAGGTCGAGCGGATCCGTCTGTAGCCATGCGGGGCTTAGTCCAGCAAGCGCCCTAGCGCCCGTCTGTGACCGGCGCTAGGGCTCGCCTATGTTTCCGTCAAGCGCCGTTGCTCTTCAGTCTGCGGCTCACGATCTGATCCAGACGAGTTTCAAGACGAGTCGCTGCTCCTGGTTCGACGGCCCGAGCCGCAGCGACACGACCACTCAGTTCGTTAAGCGAGGAGTCTTGGCCGACTGCGATCGAATCTTGAATCGCCACGATGGAATTATGATGTTTGTTCCGCAAACGAAGCTGGTCACCATTCCGAACTGCGCCAGTGATGATTGCGGCCTTTCCTGGCGGCACGACAGCGTCTTTCGTCGGTTGGGTCCGAAGGCCTTGACGGCTGACCAGAGCTTTGACTTGGAAGAGCATGGTCTTTGTCGCGCGCATACCAGACAGAGTCAGGTCATCAACGTACAGCGTCATCGTCACGCCTTTTGCCGAGCAAAGCTTCTCGATCTCCGCGAATAACTGGCGATGAGTGAAGTAAGAGAGCAACGGGCTGATGCAACTGCCGGTGGGTAGGTGGCCGTCCGCAGTGCAAACCGTTGCCAGCAACCGTGCAACGTCATGAGAACATCCCAAGTCCTTGTGGAAGAACGCCTTGACGTGCTGGTAAGTCGTGCTTTCGAAGAACTTTCGAATGTCCATTGCAACCACTGCACCGCCGCTGCCAACGTGAGCGCGGGCGTTTGTGACGTGCGAGCGCCTCTTGGTCGCTGAGTGCAGGAAATCTGGCCGTTGAATGCTGTCCAGATGCCTAACGATGCGATAGTGAATCCGTAGCGTGGCTTCTGTCGGCTCTTGAATGTGCCTAGGCTCTTTGCCAGGTTTCGCTTGATCGTCGAACCGATTGTACGTTGGGGCCGTGCAGGTCGCTTCAAGATCCTCAACCGGGACGCCGATCAAGGCCGCTAATTTGTGAATGCTCGACAACCGCCAGAGCGGCGATCGCTCGATAGGGTAGCGTGCCGACTTGTTCTTCCGCAACCGTGCACGCCCGACCGTCTTCTCACGCCTATGCGACTGTTTCTTCATCGGCGGCTACCCAGTCGAGGACTTTCAAGATCTTCGCTGCCATCGCAACGCGGATCTTCTCGCTGCGTCGGCCTGAATCCAATTGTTCAGAGAACAGCATCAGGCTTGAGACCGGTACGTCGAAGATGGCGGCGTAGCGATTGAGCAAGTCAATGGTAATTGCGTGGGCCTTCTTACCCGATTCAATCTCCGACAGATAGTTGTTGGAAATTTCCAGACGCCTTGCTAAGTCCTCTTGGGTCATCTGGTGGTATCGGCGAAGGTGGCGTAGAGCCTTATGTAGCATTTGATCGCCTCCATTCAAAACAACTAGGACTAGGCAGGGGTGTCGGCCGTCACCCCGTCACCAACGATCGAACAGCCGCGCTACCGTAACTGCGAAGCGCAGCCATCCCATCAGCAGTGACAGGGTCTTGCGACTCATCAGGACTCGCCTAAGCTTGCCCAAGTTATGCCGCGAAGACTTTCCGGCTGACTGTCGTCCCTGGTTGGGTATGGTCTTTTTAACCATGGTGATTCCTCGTTACCCCTTGGCAAAATTGCTTCGGGACCAGTACGTAACGAGAAGCGAAGAGGGACGACTTTTCCCCTGCCTATCCGTTTCCGCCCGCCGCACCAGGCGGCGGGCGGGGGCGCCCAGAACGCGTGTCCGGGGCAATGTTTGGAGAGTTGCCTCTCCGCAGACCCAGAACAGCAGGTCCGGGTAATGCGCTGGCTTTGTCTTCAATTCCAACCAGATTCCAGTATAGGACAAATTTCGCTGGCAGCGAAATTTATTCGCACTCAGCGAATGCATGCCCTCTGCGATGGGTTCGGCCAAGATGCCGTGTAGTTGGCAGACGGAACCCGAGACCCATCAGGCCATCCGCAAGCTGCCCACCCGTCAAGCGACTGCGGCGCTCAAGCTCTATATCGCCCTTTACGTGCGCGCGTCTGACGCTGAACGACCTGGAGGCGCTCACCGGACTGTCGCGACCGATGGTGGTGGTGGCAGGCCTGCGCCAGTTACGGCAGTTGGACATCATCGAGGTTCTGGAGAAGCGCCCGGCGGGTATCACCTGAAAGCGTATGAAAACGCCCGCTACTGGACCAGGCTGCTGCGCGCCCCCCTGTATGGCCACCCGAGCGCCTACCAGGCCGACTTGCGCGATTTCATGGGCTTTGCAGGCATCGCCCGGGCCGAGGACTTCCGCATCGTCACGCGTGCGCACGTGCTGGCCTGGCGCAAGACGCTGGAGGCGCGCGCTATGCCGCGTCGCGTGGCTTTTGTCGCTTGCTCGCCACAAACGCACTTTTCGCCCAGAAACCCCGCCCATTGTCGTTCCATGTTGGCTAAGATACTATCCATATCATGCAATTTATATTCCAAACAAAGGATGAATGGAAAATGCGCTCACCGCTGGATGCACTCGTAACGGAAAAAGCCCTGCACCTGATCTCTGGTAGTGGGAATGCCGACCTGGCGGACCATCTCGGGCTGACCGATCAGGTCGAGACTTCGGGCCAGATCAAGAACGTTTGCGCGAAGGTCGCAACGGAATTGGCCGAAGAAATCGACGGCATCGTCGGCCTGCTGGGCATCAGCAAGCGGCGATTCCTTGAGGCTGCGATGATTGAAGCCGTTCAAAAAGCGAAGGGCATTCTTGACGCGGAAGGCGTGTGGGAATGGCTGGATGAAAACAAGAGCGCCCACGGCTGGTGCCGAACCGAGGGGAAGATTTGACAATGGCCATGCTCAATGGGACCGTCCAGAATGTCTTTGACACGCCAGAGAAAAAAACATGGAAAAACTCCTCGACGTAGTCATCGCCATTGGCAACTGGTGGGAGAACACGACTCCACGAGACTTGGATCCGGACGAGCTCGTGACGCTGAAGCGATCGGCGCGCTTGATCGCCTTCTATTCGGTCGTCTCTCTCATCCTCTTCGTCCTAGCCTTGTCGGTCGAGCGAGATGGGCCCGAGGCCACTGGCTACATGCTTCCTTTCGCGACGATCCGTGCCTACTTCCTAACGGGGATACTCCTCGCCCCGATTGCATCGATTGGCATGCTCCTGTTTCACCTAGCTCGTGGCGCTTGGGCCTACCGTCGTCTCAACCGAGATTGAAACTGACCTTGGCCACACCACGGAGGACGAAATGATCTCGCCTGGGACGCAGGCGGGTGCGAAATGGCGGCACACTGGAGAACGCCGCCGCGATGGCCAATCACGCGTCGACCCGCACCACCCAGCTCTATGACCGGCGCCCGACAACATCACCCTGGACGAGGTCGAGAGGATCCGCCTGTAGCCATGATGCGACGGGCGGGTGGCCTAAAGCTCCATGCCGATAACACCAGTTATCGGCATGGAGATGAGGGGAAAAAAAGCCACCCAAGGGCGGCGTTTTGTGGTCTTGGGTCCTGGCTTACTGCCGGAACTCGTACACCGGCTCGCCGACGGGCGCGGCCTGTGCGTCCGCTACGCGCTCCAACGCCTCCAGGGCGTCGAGCTGCGCCGCCAGGCTGCCGAGCGGCTCACCCACCAGCCGGTACACCTTGCGCAGATGATCTGGCCGGATATACCAAGGGCCCTTACTGCAATCAAATTGCAAGAATCCCTTGCCCCGGGGCCCAGGTCACCAGTCGTGACACGGGCTGTAATGGTCCGGATAGGGGTTCGAACTTTGCCCCGGCCCGAAAGGGCGCAGACTTCCGCGAAGTAGTAGCTGGCGCGGGCTGGAAGTCGCATGCCGTGCGCAAGAAATGGAACGCCCCAGTGCCATCACCGCGCAGCTGGGGCGTTAGGACGTTTGACCCCTCTTGGGCCGTCCAAGCCAGCGAGCCGCCGCTGAACTGGGCCGCCTTATCGTTACCAATTTTGGCGGAAAGGCCTATTTGTTGTCCTCTCTGGCATTCCTGGTCAGAGGTGCCGCAAGCGCTGCGATTCTCACCGTGCGCTCGTCTTCTTCGCTGAGGGGGTCGCCATAGTAAAGCTTCTCGACGGTGTCGAGTAGGTCCGAGACAGCACCATATTCGCAGCCAGCATCCTCGAAGAACTTAAGCCTCTTCGCATCGTCATCATCTATGCGCACGGATTCGCGAGATGTTGGAAGCGATCCCGCCGATTGCGCAATCCCTTGTTGAAGATCCTTCAGCAGATTGCCAGCCGATTCGTTTAGCAGCGTATTTGGCACTGCGAGCTCGATTAGTACGCCTAGCGTATGCGTGAACCAATCAAGGTCCGTTCCATAAGCTGGCATGGCGTGAACATCGGCGATATAGCGTACTGCATGAGCGATCACATCGTCGCTTTCGCGCTGGGTTCGGACGAAATCCTGATGGCCCTCGGCAATCGCATAGAATCGGCTCGCGAGCATTTCGACGACGTCACTGGAGTTACCACCGTTTTTCCAGAGAACTTGCTTCGCCAGGTATTTGCAGGACTCCAGCAAGTCTTGATCGGGAAAACTATTTCCAACGTTCATTATTCTGTCTCAGTTCGTCCAAATAGTCCGCCCAGCGCTGCATGAGGTCGCGGCGTTAATCGAGCCACTGTGTGCGATTGTAGGCGCGGCCCAAGCTGTCGCGAACTTCATGGGAAAGCTGCAATTCAACTATTTCCGCAGGGATCTGCAGTGCTTCGATGGTTAGTGTACGCGCTGTCGCTCGCCATCCGTGGGGTAGGGCGGTAACTGCAGCTTAGGCTGCGTCGATCGCTGCACCGCCATTCACAACAAAGCTCAAGAGATCCTCTGCGGAAGGATCGCCCCAGGTATCAATTACAAGCCAACTGAAAAAGCTTGTCTCAGCGAGCTTTGTCGAGCGCTTCCCGGCGATAATCTTAAGATTTTTGGTATCGACCGTTCCATTGTAACGATCGATGAGAACAGCCTGGTCATCAATAGAAAGCTCGTTGAAGTACTCCCTGGCTCGAGGGATCTCGGAAGCAATGTACCGCGCTCGCACGTCACTGGTTGTGACCTTCTTGCGAGGCTGTGGCTTTGCGGGATCGGCAGTCTTAGTAGTCGGTGCCTGCCAACCTGACTGCAATGCCTTCCTGAAATACGCCGCTTCATTGTCTAGCGAAGGGGCGTTTTTCTTCGCTTTCCTAGCGCGAGTATATTCGATGGCGGAATTCACACGGTCTTCGCCATACTCAGCAATCAGCTTAGCAGCCTCTGAGCGCGGCACCTGAAGTTTTGCCACTTCGTCTAAAAGAGCAATCTCTTTTTCGTTGACGTCCGGTTTAGCCTCAGCCTTACGGTTTACCTTGAATTGAATAGCGACAACTGATCGGCCGTTCTTGTGTTCAACGAGTTCTAACAGATGATCCGAAATTTCATTCACTTCTCGGACGCAAGGGACGATCACCTTACTCTTGAAGGCTTTGTATTCCGCATAGGATTGTGTTCCATTGTCGAGGCCTAGGATCAGTTCCCGAAAGGTCTGCAATGGGAACTTTGCGGTAATTCCGATGGCTTCATAGCGCACCGTGTTTTCCCAGAGCGCCAAGGAGTGGGCGCGGCGGAACTGTCTCGTTATGCGCATATCAATAAGCGCATATATTTCTGGATTCAGAAGCTCTGTCCGTATCTGATCCGAGAAGGAATAACGAAGCTTAGGACCTTCGATTTCTGCTCCGGCGAGCAAACCGGATGACTTCCATATGTTTCGTTTGTCCGGCGTAAGAAAGTCCCAGTTCACTACAGTGCTGATAAGCGAATTCAGCGTGTCCTTGACGTACTGGCTGTTGTTGCTATTAAGTCCGATATCATTTGAAAGGCTGCCGGCTGTCATTTCGAAGAGCGTCCGACCCTCATTCTCTTCGTTTTGGCTGATCGCATTCTTGATTAGCGAATTGAACATCTTGCGCTGCTGGAGCGAGATGATGCCGGACCGCGGGGCGATGTGGATTGCTTGAACAGCTTTTCGGAATGGCTCAGGGGACTCTACGGTCTGGAAGAGGGCGATTTGAGTGTCCGTAGGCGGTGTGCGATTCTGTCTGGCCATCGATGTGGTACCGAAAAGTCCGCCATAGGTGTAAAGGCGCCGCGATCATATTACACCTTGGTACCTTCAATATCAACGTCGAAGTACACCTTAAGGACCGCTGCGATCCTGCGCCGTGTTTGTGGTCAATCGTGGGGCAGTTTCACCTGTACTGTCCGGCAGATTCTCTCAGTCATCGGACCGAGCCAGTATACGTAGTTGGTTAGGGCAGGAGCGGGAGGCTATAGCAGTCCTGGTTGAGGCTGAACCATCCCATAGACCGGTACCTATGCCCGTGTTTGAGAGGCTTTTCAGAAGACACCTGCCGTTTACGTGTTTACTTAACACTTTATTACTTTAGTAAACCTTTAGAGCCTGGAGAGCCGCATAAACAAAGGGTTTCCAGCCCGATAGGTACCCTGCTATGGGGTGAAGGTACCCAGAAATGGGAGCTGAGGTATGTGGATATGGGACTGACGGTACCTTCCAATGGGAAGAAAGGTATGTGGATATGGGAGACAGGTCCCCGTTTATGGGAGCTGCTCGCCGGCCTGAAATTTGGCAAAAGGTACCCGTTTATGGGGGCGCCCTGAAGGCTCCTGAGGTACCCGCCTATGGGAGAACTCGTAGGTAGCCGGCTATGGGATCGGTTTTGGGGTGAGTATCGACTTCCTTTTGGGGACCCAGGCGCCGATAGGTACCCACCTATGGGACTAATTGCTCCGGGGATGGTAAGTCGTGTTCCATGAGCGCCAAACGTCCGCAAACCTAGCGTAGACAAGGCTTCGCGGGATTGCTTATGCCCCACAAGTCATCGCGGGGAAGGCCGTCCACAAATTAGTTCAAGCAGGTTTAGGTGCCGGCCTATGGGATTGTGACTCGGCACTCCCCCAACGTAAGTATGTGACCACTGTTGCTGAAACAGGCGAAATTACATGAGGGCTGGCGGTCGCCATGGTGGAAAGGTACCCGGCTATGGGAATTTCAGTCCTTTGAGCACTGCCGCCTTACCATAGACGGGTACCTTTGGCCGCAGCGAAAGGTACCCTGTTTTGGGATGAACTTAGGTGGAATGCAACGCGCCGGCGTTGTCGTGTGAGTGACTGTCTGGATGCGCGGTGGTATCGGGAAGTAGTGGATGATGCCCTATAAGGCACTTCGGACGCGGTTTTGGGGTGATTCGCTCAGCCCTCGGAAACGCGCATGGGGAAGCTCGGGGAGCAACAAAGGATGCCTATCGGCAGTCGGCCCGCGATCGCCGCATCTCGGGCGCGTACTCTCCCGTTGCCGGGTGTGTACGGGACATGCACCCTCCTCCAGTGAGGGCACCGTTCCGGCAAAAAAAAAAGCCGACCCCGTCGGGTCGGCGATGTGCAACAGGGGACTCTTGTCGTTAGGAGAGATTTGCCGGGCGAGAAGTGCCCGTACATCACTTTAAAGGTACGTGAGCCTGCCGGGCGACACTGAAGAAGCCGCGCCACCAGCAGCACCAGGCATCCCAACGGCTGAAACACTCGCCGTAATGCGCGGCCGCCTCTTCGCTCTCGCAAAGCGCCCGGTGTGCCTCATCGGTCGCTCGCATTAGCAGTGCTGAAATCGATCTCATCAAATCTAGCTCCTTGCTGGGCAAGTGCGCGGCGGTTTGGCTGCCGGCGCCCTTACGTTGTCTCGCCAAGGTTTATGCGGCAACCCGCAGATGCGATGCCCTTAGCCATAGGTCGGAATAGTCTTCGCCCTCATTCTTCGGCACGTGCAAGCGCACGCCGAAGCCCCCGGTGACCAGTCTGGCCTTCAGCAACTCGGCATAGTGTTCACCTGGTCGCCAGCCGTGCTTCGGGTCGAGCGGATCCCGGTCGGCGCAGATGATCACCTCATCGAAGCGATCCCGCGGGATGTCGGCAACGGCGAGGTTCCCGGCATTCACCAAGCACCAGACCTCGATGCGATTGCCAGTGGCTGCCACAAGGGCCAGGCCGGTTTCGATACCTTCGCAGACGATGACCTTCCGGCTCCCGGTAGTCGGACAATTCAGACGGATGGGTGCGCCGGCGAGCTTCTGGGGACTTGCCATCTGCTTCTTCACATCTGCGAATGGCGCCTTGTAGCCATCTTTGCTCAGGTAAGTGCGGTGGAGCGTGACCGGTGCCCCATCTGCGCGCCTTGCCCTGGCCAGCATGACCGGCCAGTCGCCACGATTCACCGGCTTGCCTTCATCGTCGGTATCCCAGTAGGCCATGGCCGGGTGATACCGAAGATCGGGCGAGAGCCACGCGAGTTGCAGGCCGGGCACCCGCCGGCTGAGGTAGGCCCACACTGGCGAAGTCTCCGTGATGGCCACCGAACCTGACCAGGCCGCGTTCAGCTTTGCGCGCTTCTTTCTGGCCTCGGCTTCCACCTTCGCCGTGAGGCTGCGCTCGTCGTTGCGGGCGGCTGGCCTCCCTACCGGGCGACAGCATGCATCGTCCTTCAGGAACTCAAGCGCATCGCGATCGCTCATGCCAGTGAATGCGCGCAGGAGCGTGTAGCCATTGCCGGCGCCACAGTGGTTGCAATAGTAGGTGCCGGCGTCATCCTTGTTGTCAAAACGGAAGCGGGTCTTGCCCCCACAGAGAGGGCAGGGTCCTTGGCGCTTCGATAGATATTTCACGTCGAGTTGGGCGCGCGTGAGCACCTTCACCCAGTCGATATCTTTAAAGTTCAAGCTCATCGTGTTCTCCTGCCTCGGAAAGGCAATTCAAAAGCGGAGAGACCACTGCTGAGGTGCAGAGGCTTTTCTGAAGCGCAGCGCGCATCAGGAAAGCCCCCGTGAGGGGGGAGGGTTGAAGAAGCAGCGGGTAGGCCCCGAAGGGCCTGCCGCACTGCGCGTCAGCGCCGGAACGGAATGCCGTCAAGTGCCTTACAAGGCGCGAACGGAATATCGTCATCCATGTCCTCGAAGCCGCCGCTACGCGGCGCGCCACCACCGCCATAGCCACCAGACTGCTGCCTGGGCGGCGGTGATGGGGGCGGCGTGCGGGCGCCACGACTGCTGGGTGCTGCGGCGCCGTTCTGCCGGCCGCTGTTGTTGGACGCGCGTGCCGGCGCACGCTGGGCTTGACTGCCGTCGCCCTCATCATCACCGCTCGACGCGCCCGTTGAGCGGCTGCCCAACATCTGCATCTGCTCGGCCACGATTTCGGTGCTGTACTTTTCCACGCCTGCCTGGTCCGTCCATTTCCGGGTGCGGATGCGCCCCTCGATGTAGACCTGCGAGCCCTTCTTGAGGTACTGACTGGCGATCTCGGCGAGCTTGCCGAAGAACGCGATGCGGTGCCACTCGGTGGCCTCCTTCATCTCGCCGCTGGTCTTGTCCTTGTAGCGATCAGTCGTCGCCAGCCGGATGTTGCTGACGGCGTCTCCGCTGGGCAGATAGCGGGTTTCCGGATCTGCACCCAGATTACCGACGAGAATGACCTTGTTGATGGATGCCATAGATTTTCCTTTGCTTACTGCTGTTGAATCACGCCGCGAGTGAGCGCACGTGCCGGAGGTCGAACTCGTTGCGATGGGTATCGATGAACTTCCCGACTTGTTCGGGATGCGGGACCTGGACGGCAACGCGGCCGAGCATGCTGATCTTCACGGTGTCGCCGACGCGCACATGGCGCTCCGAGACCAGCTCCGCGAGGTGCTCGCCACTGAATGCCTTGCGGCTGCCGTCGTGCTTCTCCAGGGTGATCGTGAAGGACTGATACGGCTTGCGGCCGTCCGGCGTGAACTGACGCACGCCCATGTCGACAATGCGGCCCACACCGATCTTGATCGGCTTCTTCCGGGCTTGCGGCGCGATTGGCGTTACCTTGAGGGGGCGAGGCTTGGCAGACTGTTGTGCCGGCTCTGACTCCGGCGCCGATGCTATCGGCTCTGGCAACTCGTAGCCCGCGGCTTCCCAAGGCGGTGCGTCTTGCCTTGCGCTCGCATCGGCCAGTGCAGCGTTGACGTCCACGCCATGCAACGGGTGAACCGTCGCAAGCGCCGCCTTTGGCTGATTCCGCGTTGAGCCGGATTCGCTCTTGAGCATCAGCTCGGTGAGTGTCACCGCGCTGGGAATGCCGAAGGGCAGACCGGCTTCCTCGAACTCTGCTCGGGTGAGGATGCCAAGTTGCTCGCGGGCCTGGCCCACTTCACCGGGCAGGACCCGGCGCACGTGGTTGGCGTACTGGTAGAAAAAGACCCGCTTGCGCGCGATCTTCCTGACTTGCACGCACCGTGCGCCGATGCTCTCGGTTGCGGTGAAGGCCGGTTCCGGCGCAATACCTGCTGCAATCTGCTTCATGCTGCGGGGGCGACGCGGCGGCTTGGCGACAACAGGTGCTGGCGCCGCTGCTACCGGAACCTGGGACTCCATAACAGCTGGCGCAGGCGCTGCATCTTCCAGTTCCTCGTCCTCCAGCGTTTCATCGCCACGTTCGCCACCAAACTTGTCTCCGATCCAGCCGATGGCCTTCTCCGAGCGTTGCTTGCCGGCGACCAGGGCGTACGGCAGCAAGATCAGGAACACGATGATCCAGAGCAGCCGTGCGGGCATGCCAATTCGATCTGCTTTCATTATTGGTTTCTCCAGTTTCCGAGGTTGACGTATTCATCGAGCTTGAGGGCCACATCCGCGGCCTTGGGTTCACCTAGCGCCATCCGGATCACGCGAAACAGCTCGCGCAACTCGCTGTGCAGATTCCTGGCCATGCTTCGACGGATACGCCGAACATCGAGGTCCAGTTCATCGCACACGGCGTCGAACGGGGTAATGGCGCGGTGATCGAACAAGTCGAAGGCCCAGCAAAGGGCATCGAACAGGTGGATCTTTTCTTCCCAGAGGTTTGGCATGCCGAAGAAGTCGGAATCCTTCTTCGCGGCCCGGATGTCTTTGGTGGCGCTGTAGGCCACGATGGCGTCGCGGACGCCGCCCCAGAGGGCGGTGGCGATGCCGGTGCAGAACTTCGCGAGATCGTTGGACGACATACTGTCGACCGAGATCAGGTCAGCCTGCGTGCCTTCGACTTTGGGGACCCTCGCGGGTCTTTCTGCAACCTGTTCGCCGAACAGGTCGAGCAATTGCTCTGTCATGTTGTTCTCCGTTCTTGCCCATGACTGGGCGCTAAAAAGTCGGAGGCACAGCCTTTCCCTGCGGCGCGTTGGGGCGGCGCCGGGAAAGCCTGCTTGGATCCATGGCAGGAGAGGGCGGCCGCCAAGGCGGTCCGCGGGTGGAAGACAGGAGGGGCCTGTGGCCCCTCCTGATGAATGTCGCTGCTAGAGCGACTGGATGTGGATGATGGCGTCCGCCATGGCCGACAGCTCCGGCGTCTGCGTGATGAAGAACTCGCGTTCGTATCCACCGGCCGCTAGCACGGCACGTTTCATGGCGATGAATTGCCGTTTGCGTTCCGGATCGAGCGGACCGTCCACCTCGTCGGAGAACAGCGTCGGGAAATGCATGCCGGTGCTGCACGCCATGTGCAGTGCCAGCGCGCGTACCAGGCACTCGTTGACCCAGACCTTCTCGCCGCCGCTCATTCTGCCGAGCGGCTTGATCTCGCCGCGCTCGACATCCGTGACGTGAATTTCGAATGTCTCCCGCACGGTGCCGGTCTGCGTCGTGCGCTGCGTCACCATCTGCACCGCGAAGCGACCACCGTAGCAATCTTCCAGCAGGCGGTTGCAAAGTGCCGAGATGGCAGGGCCGGCGTCATCGATGGACAGGGCGATCAGGCCGTCGTTCGACAGGCATTTCGCCAGTAGCGCCCAATAGGCCGCTTCGTCCGACAGCGCAATGCACAGTGACTGTAGCGAGGCAGCGCGTGCCGCGACGGCCGTGGCTTCCGCGGATTGCAGCTGCAAGCCATGGAGCTGGCTCTGCGCCTGCGCTTGCGTGCGCTTGGCTTTGGCCAGGATCTGCTCGGCCGTGGTGACGGCATGCTGCGCCTGTTGCAGGGCGTCGCTGCCCATCACGCGTGGCAAGGTGGACAGCAACTGCGCCAGGCTCGCGAGCTTCTCGGCGTGGGCCGCGTCAGTGGCCTTGCGCTTCGCTGCGGCTTCCTGATCGACTGCCCCGATGCGTTGGGTCAGGCCGGCCAGTCGCTGGTTCAGTTCCGCCTCGGTCGCGGCAATCTCCTGCAGGCGTTGTGTGGCGATCGGCAGGGCCTGCTTGGCGGCGGCCAGCGCGTCGCGCTGGTTGGCAACGCGGCTCAACTGCAGGAGTTGATCGTTCAGCGCGCGGATTTGCTGATCCAGTTGGCGGGCTGCCGCATCCTTGCTTTCCAGCTCCGCGATGGCGGTGGTGAGGGCAGCGCTGCGAGCCTTGCTGGCCTCGAATGACTTACGCATGTCCTTTAGCTGGGCGACCTCGCCCGGCAGGGCGGTCTTGGCGGCCATCGCGTTGGCAAGCAGCGGGCACTTGGGTTGCAGCGCGCTGCCGGCACACGGCACGTCATCGGCCAGCTTGGCATTGACTGTCATGTACTGCACGGCCTGGTTCTTCGCAGAGCCGTCCGCGATCGTCTTCTGATGCGCTGCCGACACCTCGGCCAGTTCCTTGCGGCGCTGTGCCAGGGTGGCAATAGCCCCGTTGAGCGCCTCCCGTTGCTGACTAAGCGCCTGGAGCTTCGCCTTGGCTTGCGTAGTAGCGCCTTCCGCCTGCTGAATGGCTGGCTCCTGAGCCAGGATGGCTTGCCGCGTGTTCTGGTCATTGCGCAGCCGCTTGGCCCCGGTGGCAAGGCCGGCGAGTTGACCTTGGGCCTGCGTCTGGGCTTCCTGGAGCTCGCGCTTGCGCGCGGCCACCTCGGCGTCGATGCCGGCTTGCTGCTGTGCGGCCTCCCGGCCGGCTACCTGTTGCTGTTGCTCGAGCTGTGCGCGTTGCTGGCGGACCGAGGCCTGCGCGTCGAGTTGCGCCTGCGTGGCCGCCAGTGCCGCGCTGGCCTTTGTGACGTCCGCCTGCGCCGCATCGACGTTGGCGGTTGCCGCAGTCAGCTGCGTGTCGGCTTGGACGATCTGGCTGTCCAGCACGCTGGCGCGAGACGCCGCCGCCATCACGAGGCGCAGATCCTCCTGTGTGCGCCCGCGTTCCTGGTTCAGCAGCTTGCCGACGGCGCTTGCCTTGGCGCCCTCTTCGCGAATCTGGTCGTGACCGAGGATCGACGAGAGGAGTGACTTCACGTCGCCGGCGTTCATCGCCGACAGGGACGTGCGGGATTGCGTGGAGAAGTGGGCGGTGAAGAACACTTCGGGCTTGCCGAGCAGATGCTCCACACAGGCATCGTAGGTATCCGTCTTGCCGTCCGATACCGTGCCGTTGGGCAGGTTGACCGGGACCCATTGCTCTCCCTGGCGGACGGTCAGGTAGGCGTCCTGCTTTTTCGTCTTGCCGGATTGGCGAAACACCAGGTCGGTGCGGAACACTTGGCCATCGTGCTCCCATTCGAGCATCTTGGCGGCCTGCACGCCGGCAACGTGATCCCAGTACGAGAAGCCGTTGGGTGTGGGGGTGGTGGCGTGGTAGGGCATCACCCGGAACGGGTGAAGGTTGTCCATGATGGTGGTTTTGCCGGCGCCATTGGGGCCAGCGATGGCAACGAGGGTGGTGGATGCATCCAGGTGACGCAGATCGAGGGTGATCTCGGGCTTGCCTAAGCCGGACTGGATACCAATGAAATTTTCGAGGCTTAACATGCGTGGTTTCATGTTCAACTCCTGCCGCTGGTGCGGCGAATTGGAAACCACGGAGACTGATCGATAGGCCCGGGCGGGCGCATGGATCAATCCGCAACATCTATATACAGTGCCGGTAGGCCCGGCTTAGCCCTAGTGTAAACGCAATGCAATGTGCCGGGGAAACTCGAAACGGTGGCGAAATGCAGCACGAGTTGGGATGCTTCTGCTGGGAGTCCAGAAAGGGAAACAGCCACCGAAGTGGCTGTTTCGCGTTGCAGAGCAATCAAACAGACTCGTTCTTGCTGCGGTCCTTGGCTTTTTCTGCACCGTCCAGCATTACCCAGCAGAGGGTGCAAAATGCCACGCCAAAAGCACTGACAAGTAGCATACCGAGCATCTCATTCTCCCTTGCTTAGAAGGACACCTGTTACAAATAATATCACGCCCCAAAAATACAGTAGGACGTAGCGAACTACGCCGCCGGTCGTGAGCGGTTCACTGCCGAACGCCAGGGACGTGGCCGCAATGATACAGGCGGCCGACAGGGTATGCGCCAGGCGACCAACCGATTCAAGCTGCTTCACGGTTGGGGCGCGGAGCGCCTGCTTGATGTGTTGCAGTAATTTCATTGGGTCTGCGGGTTAGCCGCGCAGATCCGTCCCCTTGCGGGTGCGGACCCGCAAGGGATGGTTGTAAAAAGGCGGCTGCTTACCGGACCATTGGCGTCAGCACGCGGGTTGCCCCGCGTCCCGTCGCTTCCTGTCTGGCGTCGGCAATACCTCGCTCAAAGGCCGCTTTCAGCGATCCGTGTGCGGCGACTTCCGGTGGCAGTTCGGCGCCGTAGCGGCCGACGACGTACGCGGCCGCGATTGCTGCCTCCAGATTGCCGTCGTCGACCAGCTGGGCCGATATCGCAACCCACCGACGCGCAGTGTCGTCATGGATTTGCGCTGCGGTTTGCACAGCGTGATCTGCCGCGTTGACTGCCGAGCCGGCCCCAGTTGTGGCCGCCCTTTGACGGAAGCCAGCGCGTCTGTGCAGTAGCGCTGCGACGAAGATGAAAAAGATGCCGACATGCAAAAAGATGACACAGAGCATGCGAAGCAATGTTGCGTTGGCGCGTGCGAACAGGCGTTTATCGTGAGTCATGTTTACTTCTCCTGAGACAAATAGAAAGCGCTGGCCGACACGAGGGCAGCCTGCGGTTGAGGCGCCGCCGTGAGGCAGGCGATGTGGGTTGGGGTTGTGACTACCGTTGCGGGAATGCGTGGCGTTGTTCCAGCGCCAGCCATTGCCGGAGCCAGCCCTTGCGTTCGGCCGGCGAGGCCTCGAACCACTGGCTGTTCTCGCTATCCATAAAGCCGAAGAACAAGCCGGCGGTGTCGCCGCTGGTGATGCCCGCTGCCGCCTGGAGCGGTTGCAGCGCGCTGTCGAGGTCCGGGTTGTCGGCCGCGGACTCCATCATTTCGGCGGTGATGCCATTCAGATCCATGTCGGAATCTCCACGGTGTGGCGCGGAGCCCGCCCCTTGCGGGTGCGGACCCGCAAGGGATGGTTAGGAATGGCTATGTGTGTCAGGGGGGCGGTGGTTGGATGCTGCCGTGTCGCCGTCAGGCTGGCATCGGGCAACGCCGGCATCATCCAGCGCCTCTGCGACCAACCAGACGGCACTGTCAAGGCGCGCATGGCTGATCTGTAGCGGCGTGTAGCACTTCCAGACTGCTGCCAGCGCCGTCACCTGCTGCGCCTGCAGTTTGCGCAGGCGCGCGTTCTCGGCGATGAGTTCCTCTTGTGTCATTGCAGGACTCGTTCGAATCGGCTGGGTGCTCACGTCGCCAGCTCCCAGCAGAAGCCGTCACCCACGACATACGCGGCGACGGCCTCGCCATTCACCGTGATGGAGATGGGGTGGGACTTGTCGATCTCCGTGCCGTTGAGGATCAGAACCGCATCCTCGGCCTGGTTGTAGTCGATGCCCGGCATCAGATCGACGATCCGATGTACGGACGCGAGCGGGAACAGCGGTGTGACCCAGCCGTTCCAGTACTCGCCGTTCCAGTAGGCCTCGAGCCTGGTGCCTTCTGGCAGCCATTCGCCGGTCACCTCGACGAGTCGTTGGTCCGGCAGGGCGGCCGGTTCATGATGGAGACGGGTGTCGCGGTTGTCTTTATGTTGAGGGGACGTGATCGATGAGGGTGTCTGGCAGGACCGGCTTTGCAAGCCCGATCCTGCCGTGGGTGCCGTTAGGCAAACAGGTCTTCCGTCACCCAGGACGGGACGTCGGAATCGATCGCCGGCGGTACCGGAGCGGTCGGGTTGTCGGCGGCGGGTACCGGCACCTGGCCAAGCGCGTCGGCGGTGTCTTGCGCGGCTTCCCGCGTCTTGATGCGCTGGATGATGCTGCTGGCGATAGCCTCTGGAGCCTCGACCGACAGTGCCTGAAGCCGGTCGCACAAGGGCTCGAAGGGTGACTGCGTTTGCTCGCACCACATCTTGACCTTGCCGTCCAGGCTCGCAACGGTGGAGATGCCCGCCGCGCGTTGCCGCTCGACCACCAGGGTCTTGCCCTCGATCTTCACTTCGGCCGCGCTTCCCAGCGCAGCCTTGATTGCCGCGCGGTCCACCGACTGGAGGTGTTCCTCGTCGACCAGATAGCGCACGCGCACAAAGGCGCCGGCGCAGCGCTGGCCCAACTCGCGGATTGCCTCCAGATCCGGAGGACCGTCGAAGTGCAAGTCCAGCGTGACCCGCGCGGGCGTCACGAAGACCGCATACTCGGCTTGCCCGGGACGGATGTCCCAGATCAGGGCGGACTTGTCGCCATCCTCGCCGTAGTGAAAGCGCCCGATGGAGCCGGCGTAGGCAACCAGTTGCCGTCTGCCGGCGAACTCACGCCGCCACTCTTGCTGCTTATGGATGTGGCCAAGTGCGACCGCATCGGTGTTGGCCTGGAACAGCGAGCCCAGATTGAACTCGTGGTCCTGGCCTGCCATCGGCACGCCGTGCTCGGTCAGACAACCATCCACTGTGCCGTGGCCGATCAGCAGCGTCGGCACGCCTTGCGCGAACAGCCGGTCATTGACGGTGCCGAACAGGGCCAGCAGCTGATGGAGCGCCTGGCCAACCTCGGCCGCGGCATGTTCCGCGCCGACCGTGGCGATCAGGTCTGCCTTGTTGACGGTCGGCAGGCACGTGACCACCAGATCGGCGGGCGCGTCCCATGTCAGCCCGTTGCTGTGCCACTGGCCCTGCACCAGCGCGATTTGGCCGATCCGGTCCGCAACGGCAATGGGATGCCGTGCGCCAACCAGTTCCAGGACGCGCAACAAGCCCGGGGGCTCGTGTGAGAAGGTGCCTTGCAGCAATAGGACCGGACAGTGATTGGCCAGTCGCTGGATCTGCTTGGCGAGTTCCCGGAAGGCCGGTTCGTGCGCGTCGAGCGCGTGGTCGGTCGCGTCGCCGGTGATGACCGCCGCTTGCGCGCCGATCTCGATCGCGTGGGAAACCGCCGCCGCAAAGCAGCGGTTGGACTCTGCGAGATGAGTTGCGGTGTAATGCAGATCACTCATGTGAGCGATTTTCATGGGAGTTCCTCCTTGCCTGCCGCGTTCGCGGCGATTGGAAAGCGAGGGAACGGCTTTCCGTTGCGCGCTGGGAAAACGCACAAGAGAAAGCCCCCGAACGTCGGGGGAGGGCGCGGTACGAAGGCACGCGCGAATCGTTGGGAGGGTGGGGGGAAACGGTTGCCACGATCAGGCGGTCGTCGATCCCGCTGACTCACAATCGTCGCAAGTGTCGGTGAGGCCGCAGAAGGGACATTTTCTCTGCGCCAACGCAGTCTCATCCTCCAGGCCGAGCTGGATCTCGTGCGCCGAACGGTTCTCGCTGTGGATCTCCCGCCAGACAGCCGGGTAGTGCTTGCCGTCGGCGTGATACGGGGTTGTCGCGATCCGGCGCCAGTGTTCGAAGGCCTCGATGTCGAGGATCTCGATGTCGCACGCGCTGCACAGCTTGACGCGATCGCATGCGTTGGCATTGATGAAGGCGTACCGCAGGAGCTTTGCCTCGATCAGTCTCGCAGCCCAGAGCCGCCAGATGGCCTCGGCCTCTGTGTCGGTCTCGGCGGCGATCAGTGTCGCGCACAGGCGGACCCGATTGCGATCGTGCGCGCGCGCTTGCAGCACCGTAAAGATTGCGGTCATGTTTACCTCGCGATGGAATAGGTTGAGCGCCCCGTGCCGGTTGCCGGCACGGGGTTCGCGGTGTGGGGACCACCGCGGACCGCTAGGCGGGGAGTTGCAGATCGTCCAGGAAGCTCAGCATTAAGCTGCTGGCATAGTTCGCGCCGCGCTTGCCCAGCGCCTCGAGTTCGGCGGTAGCGGCGCACAGCTGGTCGATCTTGTGCGTCCAGCCGTTGCCCAGCTTCGCCTTGAAGTACTGCTTGCGCAGCGTCTCGTCGATGCCGCTCACCAATGCCGCGATCTCGAAACGCAGGCGGGCGTTGACGTACTCACCGTCATCACCCAGGCTGCGGAAGACCGTATGGACGCCGTCGAGCGAGGTATTGGTGCGGGACCAATCCTCCCCATACCGCTGTGTGGCCCACTGGCTGATCAACTCGGGGTCGCCGTTGCTGTCATTGACGGCACGCAGGACCTGCGCTTGCAGCTTGGCGTCGTAGTCGCCGGGAGGATCGGCCTCCGGCGTGGCGGACTGGGTTGCCGGGGGACAGGGGGTCGTTCCGGCCAGCCAGCTCTGGGGGGCGGCGGGAGCCAGGCCGAGCGACAGCGCCGGGGCCGTGTTCAGGCTCAGGGCCTTCGCCATGTCCAGATCCGCGGTGAGCTTGGGCACCCACTGCATACCCAGACGTTTGGCACCCTGGTCGTCGTAGTACGTCCGCGTCTCCTGCACCTTGGTGAGCCAGTAGATCGGCTTGCCTGGCCGAAACGGATTGAAACGCGGGATGGTCCCGAGTGCGTCCTTGATGCGCATCAGGTCGGTGAAGATGCCTTCTGCCGCGTATTGGCTGGTGGTTGCGATCGATACGGGCCCGACGGTCGGAATGCCGGGGATGTAGAACTGCAGCTCACCACGGAACTTGCACAGCCCCTGCAGGTACTCGGGGCAGCTATCCGGCATGCACTCGCCGCGCGGCACCAATTCGCGCCGGGGATGAAACTTCATCCGCTGCGCGCGTTGCTGCTGGACTTGCTCGGGGGTGACCGGCTCGCGGTACATGCAGTAGCGCTTGCCATCGGCCCCATAGCGGGACTCGTAATTGACCGCGGCGCCATAAGACTTGAAGGCGTGCGGGAAGAAGTCGAGCAGTTGATCGGTGTGGAAGACGATCGGGAAGCGGTAGAGACGGGTTACGTCGTCCCCGCGCTGCTCGCCGTAGGTGTCGAGGATATGCCGGGCGAATTCCGGCATCTCGAAGTCTGCCCCGGAGACGTTGAAGTGGGGCGTGTTCACGGGGCGGGTGGGATAGGCGATGTTGCACTGCGCGGCGATGGCCGCTTCGGCGTCCTTGAACTTCTGCTGGCCGGCGAGCGCCGGCGCAAATAGGGAGACGGCCTTGGGGTTCTTTGCGGCGGCTGCGGTGAGCAGCTTGGTACCACTGCGGATGCGACCCGATATATTCAGGCGCGCAGTGCCGTTGTTGAGTCGGTCCGACAGGATGGACTTCTCCATGATTTCTCTCCATGACGGGCAATCGCCGTAACGGTTTATCCACCGGCAAATCCGGTGGATCTTCATGTGTGCCTCGGAGAGGCTTGGGAAGTCCATGTGCCTGTGCACTGGAATGGCTAGGCCATTCCGCTGCGTCGGCAGCCGTTATTCGTCATCCATGCTGTCCTTGTCTTGCGAGAAGAAGAATGGGTCGATTTGCGGGTCGTGATCGGACCGGTTGCGCTTCCCGATAGCGAAAAGCAGGAGTACGGCCAGAATCAGCACGGCGAGTATTTCCATGGCGGCTTGCAGGGAGAGATTGAAGGGACGCCAAGGCGGGCCGGAATGGCCTGAGGCGACGATCGAAGGGGAAGGGCGCGGCGTGTGGGCAGGCGAACCCAACCTGGAGAGGCGAGGGTACCGGCACGACAAAACGCCAAAATTTTGAGAGTCAGCCAGCAAGTCCGCGACAAATCCGGTGCTGTTTTGCTGGAGACACATTGCCGCTTGCACGGCTGAAGAGTGGATTCATGATAAGGGGTAGCGCCGGTAAAGGAAAGCGGCGAGTCGCGTGCGATTTCCCGCCGGTTTCGCCCTGACCGGGTACAAGCGAAGCCCTAATAATGCTGCCATGGACCAGAATCCCTCGCTCGTCATCAAAAATTCGCATCGGATCGAAGAGGTGCGAACCCCCGTTGAATCACGCGCGACCATGCCGCTTCGGACGGCGCTGGTGTGCCGCCTGGTCAGGCGGGATTTTCACCTGTTGGCCACGAAGATGCGGGCCTTCGCGCAACTGCCTGGCTATATAAAGGCTCTCCGCCACGACCTGGATCAGTTGGAGACGGAGATCGATCTGCTGGACCTCCGCTGTCGCGCCATCCACCCGACGACGACCACGGTGATCTACGCCGAGGTGGCGTTGCGACTGGTGTCGGGGGAAGGGGCGCGCCTGTATCGGCTGCTGCGCCGCTTCGACGAAGCCTATGGCTGCCTGTATGTGGCGAGATTCGAGGGGCGCATCGATCGGGACCAGCAACTGGCCGTCTTGCCGCCGGTGCTGATGGCGTATGGCGCGGTCAAGATCAGCGCGCTGCGGATCCCGCGCAAGACGGCGCAGGAATTGTCCGACGAACATGGCATCGGCTAGGACGCTTCCCCAGAGGGCACGCTCGGCCGGCTGGATGTCCTGTACTTGCCTTCCGGCGCCCGCTCAATGCCGGTCTCAGCGACGAACAGGCTGGTGCGGCGCTTTCCGGCCGCGCTGATCCAGAGCTGCTCGCGCGCCCGCGTCATGGCAACGTACATCAGGCGCCGCTCCTCTTCCAGCGACCCGTGCTTCGAGGGCCATGCCTCTTCCTCGGCGCCGAGGATCCACACCCGGTCAAACTCCAACCCTTTCGAACTGTGCGCGGTCATGAGCGACACCCGAATGGCGTTATGCTCGCTTTCGTCCTTCTTTTTCTTCTGGCGAGCCAGGCGCAGCTCGTCGAGCCGCTCCTTCGGGCCCTTGCCGGCGGGGTGGTAAATCGCCGCCGCAACCTCCAACATGCGCTTGGTCCGGTCATCTTTTGCATGCAGCAAGAGCCACTCCTGAATACCGAGCAGCATCAGGTGGTACAGGCCCTCCTTGTCCAAGGAGGACCAGGCCTGATGGCGCTTGGCAAAGTCCTTCCAGATGGCAATGCCGTCAGGGGAGAGGGTAGTGGTCTCGAAGTCCTGCTTCGCGCCGATCCGGATGGCATTGCCGAAGAGCTGGTGGATCTGCGCGAGGTTGTCCTCGGACAAGCCGGCCCAGCCTAGCACCTGGTCGACGGCCCGCGCGCTCTGCGTGGCCACGGAGTCGATGACGGCGCCGAACAGAGCCACTTCCGGCTTGTCCAGCACCGACTCGCCGTCTGCCCGCCGATACGGGATCTGGCGTGCCACCAGCATGGCCTCGATCAGGTCCAGCCTGCGGTTGGCGCGCGTGAGCACCGCAAACGATGCATCGTCAGCCGTCGCGGCGGCGATGGCGTCGACACAGGCTTCAGCCTCCAGGTCGAAATCGCTGAAGCGCTCCCACTCGACGCGCCCGCCTGCGCCCTTGGCCGCCTGCAGGAGCTTGGGGATCCGCCCAAGGTTGGCCTGCACCATCTTGCCCGCGGACGACAGGATCTCGTCCCGGCAACGATAGTTGATGCCCAGCAGGATGGTGCTCGCCTGGAATTCCTTGGTGAACATCTGCATGCACTCATAGCCGAGCGCGCGGCGGAACGCATAGATGGACTGATCGTCGTCGCCGACCGCGGTGATCTGGCTGCCGGCGGCGCCATGGTGTGCGCCCCAGCGGTACTGGACGAGGTCGGTATCCTGAAACTCGTCAATCAGCAGGTAGTCGACCGGCAACGGCGTCATGGCGCCGGAGAACAAGGCCTCGTTGGTCTTCAGGAGAATGTCCTGGAAGTCGACCTGCCCGTTTCGCTCCAGGATGCGCTGATAGGTTTCGAGCATCTCCCGTTGCGCGTCCTCCAGGCCGTGGCCTTTGCCAGCGGCCTTCGCATCCTCGATCAAACGAGTCGCCTCATCGAGGTCGATCTCCAGGCCCGCTTGGGCGATGGCCCGGCGCAGATACCCGCGCCGCTCGCCTTCCCGCACGATGTCCCATGAGCGGTCGCCGTAGGGCGAGCGCATCTCCGCCAGGATGGCGCTGCCGAAGCCGCTGCGCCCCTTGGGGAAGCTCATCAGGAGATCGATCGAGTGAAACGTGCCGACCAGCAAGCGCGGCTTGGCCGCGTCGCCGGCGATGGCAACGATGCGCTCGCGCAGTTCCAGCGCGGCGTCTCGCGTGAAGGTCACAGCCGTGACGGTCGAGGCGCCGTCCGACAGCAAAAAGGCCGCTTTCGCGGCCAGAGTCTTGGTCTTGCCGGAGCCGGGGCAAGCCACGGCAAGACAGTGGGCGCGGCAGCGTGCCGCCTCGAGCTGCTCGGGGTTGAGACCCGCGAGCAGGCGCTCATCGCTCGCCATCAGATCGGCAGCGTTACGTCGGTGCCGCCGCCGGCGGCGCTTTCCGCCAGGCTCGACTGAAGACCGCTCACAGCCTCCACAATGGCTTCGTCACCTTTCGACCGGGTGTCCGCAGCCCGGCGACCACCGCGCGCAGCCTGACCGCCGGCATTCCTGGCCCGAGAGGCGTTCATGCCGATATTGGCCCGGGCGGCAAAGCGGAAGATCGGGCGAATCTTCTGCTTGGTCTGATAGCGCATCTGGTCGACCTCGCTGGGGTCGATCTTGCCGTTCCACTCGAGGTTGACCATCAACGACAGCAGCTGATCGTACATGGCGAAGACGCGCTGGAGCGCGAGACCTTCCCGCGAGCGGATCTGGATCGTCTCGTTATAGGTGGGCGCGGTGTAGGTCACCGCGATCGCGACCTCCGCATAGGCGTCCCGGTCGATCAGGGCCTGCGTAGCGTCCAGGTCCTTGCGCACGTCCGCCTCGACGGCGCCGATGAGCGTCTGCAGCTGCTCGCGCAGCTTGGTCGCCCGCTCCTGGCCGATCACGGCATCGCCGCGTCGGCGCATCAGTTCGGCACCCTTGTCGATGATGTAGAAGAAGCGGGTGAACGACGAGGCGACCACCTGGTCGTTGAGCGTGACGTGCTGCTGCACCGACGGAATGCCCGCAATCTTGCGCTTGAGTTCTTGCTTGCCGCGTTCGCGTTGCGCGCTGGCGCGGCGGATCTGTTCCTCGGCGCGGGCCCGGTCGGCCTCGTCGGTGGCCGATTCGGCATTGGCGGCACCCTGAGAGCTCTCGGCGGCGTCGGCTGCGAGGGCATCGCGGGATTCCTCGGCGGCCACGAGAAGTTCATCGTTCTCCGTGCCGAGGCCCCCTTCGAAGCTGTCCCGGTCGGATTCAACGGCAGTGAGTTGTGACATCGTGGTTTCCTTCTTTGGGTGGATGTCACTGAATCCTGCGTGAACCGCGCGAAGGCGTGCAGTCGAGTGCGTGGCGAAAACGTGCTCGATTCGTGTCTCGCGTCGCCGCAGCGATTGCATGACGCCACCTGGTTTTGCCCGCGCGGGCAAATTTATCCGCTGTAAGCCCTTGATTTATAAGAGTGGTGGAGAGTCATTCGGCCACTTCGTTGCCACAAATTCGCCAAATACGGTGAATTCCGAGTTGGACTAAACTTGGCGCCTTATTCGAGGGCAATCGCGTGCACGCCTTATACTCAAATGCCAGCATGTCTCCAGGAACTCTTCGGTTACGCGCGCGCGCGAATGCTTGTCTTATCTGCTTTCTAGCGGGCGTCGGCATTTCGCTGCCGCCTGCAAGTGGGTTGGGATATGCCTTGCTGCCGTTCGCGACCGACCATCCAACCGCAGCGGGACGCTTCGCGCGAGCCGCTTCATTGTTTCTTGGTGCCGCCTGGTGCGTCGCTGCGTCAGCATACGCGTCCGGATCATCGTTGTGGCTCGCCTTGGCGGCGCAGATAATCTATGCGGCATTGATGGCAATGCCGGCACTCTTGCCTGGCCCGTGGTGGCTCCGCGGTACGATGCAATTGGCATCGCCGTCGCTGCCGCCGCTTGCCTACTGGCTGTCCTTGCCACCGCTCGCCGGAGCGGGCTGGCTCTTCCCGGGGGCCGGATATGCCGGCGTCATCTTGTACGTCGGGATTTCCGTTGCAATAGCGGGCTGGCGGCGCGTGGATGGAACGATTCGTCAAGCGCTGGCCGTCTTCGTCATCGCAGCGTTCATGCTGGCGGCTGGTCTGAACCTGCATGCTTACAGGTATCCTCCGACAGGCGTATCGAGCTGGTCCGGCCTGCAGTTTAGTCCTGCGCCGCCAGTGCCACGAACCTTCGAAGAGGCCGCCCACGCGATGATCCAGCTTTCCCACGAAGTGCGGGAATCCTCGGCGACGGTGATTGTCGCGCCGGAGAACTGGCTAGGCACATTGCCATTGGCAGGTATGCGCCACCTTCGGGAAGCCTTGAAGACTGACCAACGCCTGTTGGTCGGAGGCATCACCACGCAGGACGGTGTGCTGCGCAAAGGTGTTTGGGATCTCCCCGGTGGGATCTTCACGCCCGCTATCGCGCCTATTCCGCTGATCGAACCGTATCCGACCGACTATGCCAAGGCGGGCAGTGTCATCGAGGTGGCTGGGCGGTCCGCCAGCTTGCTGGTCTGCTTTGAGGCGAGCACGTCGCTCCCGCTTTATCACCTTCACT
Source organism: Cupriavidus sp. 05L310 (assembly GCF_056398185.1). Taxonomy (NCBI): domain Bacteria; kingdom Pseudomonadati; phylum Pseudomonadota; class Betaproteobacteria; order Burkholderiales; family Burkholderiaceae; genus Cupriavidus; species Cupriavidus sp. 05L310. Next base: position 66,015 of record NZ_JBFTOX010000031.1, on the reverse strand, counting down.
ATGGCGTGCCGGTGATTTTGATTGCTAACGGATGGTGGGACACACTCGGCGCACTAACTATTCAGCGATCGGTCACTAGATCGTGGGCGCGCCTATTTGGGAGTCCGCTCTTGCTCAGCGAAGCATTGCCTTGAGCATCGAGCACGATCGAATCGGCCGCATTTTTCTGGAGAACTTGTACCCCACGCGCGGGTCGTTTTCGCGTTCAATACCTCCATGCAATCCGATCTCAGCCCCAATCCCATTGCCCTTATCGGCGCGCGAACCGTGGCGCGAGGACCGACCGTCCTATCTGGTGTAGTAGGGCAGCAGCCATCGAAGCAAGGTCCCCGCAAACAGGTACGAAGCCTAGAGAGTGGGGACGCAGGAGCGACAGCACGGCGATCGGCTCTTCGCGCAATGACCTGGTGGCAGTTCCATCGGAAGCGCATCGGGCTGGCGATCCTGCTTGCGTCGCCCGTCCTTTTTGGCTTCGTTGGTCAGCAGTACTTTCTTCATCGCCAGAAAGCCGCAGCGCCAGTGACTGCGCACGCCTTCGTTTCCCCTACTTCTCCGTCAGTCGGAGGAGTATCAGCAGGGTTCGCTGAACAAGCCTCGGCATCGAAGGGACCCGTCGTTGCGGGGCCGATTGTCCAGCTTCACGCATCAAACCACTCTGAAGCCGGCGCCGATGGTCGGCTGGCGGCATCACCAGTACCCGCAGCGCCGTCGAACCCCACGCCCGTCTACGAGCCCGCGAAGTTGCCGCCTGTGTCACCGCCTCCCGCGGCCACGATCCCACAAGTAAACCTGCCACCCGCAGCCAACGCTGCAGCCGCTGTGCCGTTGCCACTGCCGGCGCCGCTACAGAACGGTGCCAAGGGGCGCGCGATGCAGACAACACCTTCCGGTGAGGATCTGGCAGGCGTGAAGGTGACGCTAAAGGGGACACCTGTAGGCCCGTCCAAAGCGACGCCGCAGAAGGCAGCCGATGCAGCACGGGCAACTCCGCACGAAACGGCCGCTAGCGCCGCCACTGAAGTTGCGCGCCCGCAAGTACCGCCATCGACATCTCAGCCGAGCTAAAAGAATGAACAACGTGAGCCCCCTGCAGCCGTTGACGCCCGCGTCTGCGGCACCGCTAGTACCAGCCGCCTCGCCGGAGACCCGAATCGCAAACGACGAAGAGCTACCAGGGTATCGGATAGATGGGAAGGAACTGGTGATCGACCACGCGGCCCAAGACGTTCGTCATGTCCTGCAGGCATCTTGCGCGATAGAGGGCACCATTGAGATTCTGGAGGGTGGACTCTTCATTGCCGGCAATCTGCCGACCGGTCGCATCGAGATTCCCAACGGCTCTCTCATCGTTGCGGAAGGCGCAGAGATTGGTGCCGAGGTCTCTGTCAAGCGATTGTTTAACCTGGGTACGATCAAGGTGTCGACGGTGACCGCGGCAGAGTTGCTTGTCAATTGGGGAAGGATCGACGCCAAGGAAGTCGCAACCGTGTCGTTACGCAATGGCGGAACACTGGTCGCCGAGCATATTCGCTATGGCGACATGGAATCTAGTGGCGTGCTGCAGGGCAACCTCGCCCAGGCCTCCTGATCGCATGTTCGGGGATCTGCCTCCCGCAATGCGCCGGCGCTGGGCACTGGGCCGGTTAGCGGCCCTACTGCTTGTCCTCTGGGCCAGTCGCGAAGGGGTGGATTGGCCAGCGCTCTGGGCGCTGATGCTCGAACACGTGAGCAAAAAATGAGGAGAAATCATGATGCCAAGTCTAAAGAAGCGGGCGTTTCTCATGTGCCTCGTTGCCTGTGTCGTGTTGTTGGCAAGCTGGATTGCGGGCGAAGTTGCTATCGGTCAGTATGCCCTCGGTAGAGCGTCAATCTTCAACGTTCGCCTGTTGGGTCGCGTCGGCGTGATCGCGTCTGATGTAGGACTCGGAGCATTGCTCGTCTTCTCGGTATGCCAATGCCTGGAGAAACGTCGAGTGGCGCTCACTAGCCCACAGGACAGCAAAAGACTGTAGTCAAGAGACCTGGCGGAACAGGCAACCTAGCGAGGAGAGGGCCGTGAACCCAATCATCACTCTCGAGTACATCGGGGATGCGATCGACAACATGCGGGATGCGCGCACCACCCTCACTGCATTGAGGCGGACCGACCCCCTAGTCTTTGCACTTCTGCAGGAGGAAGGGGTTCTATCAACCATTGACGCCATCACAGCCACGGTCACGAAGCTGCGCGGGAACGTCCATGCCAAGACCTTTAGTATCGCGTGAGCCGGATGCAACGACTTTGTTTGATTGGCCCGCACGGAGCGGGCAAGAGCACGATAGGCAGGATGCTTGCGGACGATGGGTACTGGCACATCAGCATTGGGGCGCTGCGGCGGCTGGCACAGAAGGGCATGTCGCCGAGCGATATTCCGGTCCGGGTGATGGTCATGCTGCGCCACGCAGATGCCGGCCGGCCACTGCCAGACAGCGTGGCAGCCGCAGTGATTGCCTTGGCGCAAACACGGCCTCGCGTTGTCCTGGATGGCCTACCGTCCAGCCCCTCGCATCTGCCATTGCTGGACGAGAATTGGCGAATCGTCTGCGTGTCAGTCCCGGAGCAGTTGCGTATCGAGCGGCTAAGAATGCGGGCTGGACAATCGGCGCGCGCCTGGCTCGCGGGAGGCACTTCCGCGCGTGACCTCCAACTGGCGAGCGTCATCGAATGCGGTGGTCCGCGGGTCGAACGAATCGACAACAGCGCTGGCATCGAGGCGTGCCGAGAAGCTGTTCGGCAGCTAATGCGCAGGCACGCCGATGGCACTCAATAGACGCACGCCGGGGACGCGCAACATGGGCATTCGAACGAAGTATCGTGTGCCGGAGCAAGGATATCCAGTCCGCAGGAGCGACATGGTTGCACGGCAATTGCCTCGCCGACGCCTGGAGCACTGAGTGTGCCGAAATCGCCTGATCGCTTCACTAGGTAGTGAGCGCGTTCCGGGTCAATCAGACACTCTGCGCGGAGGCCGTCTCCGCCCCCCGACTCACCGTAGAGATTCCAATAGGCTTCGTACGCCCCAATGAATGCTTGTTGCGCTGCGTAGCCGTGTTTGATCCCAAGGGCGTAGAGCTTTAGGAGCACACTCGCTTGCAACTGTCGAGCGGGTCGCTCCATGTACCATTCCAGCGAGTGAGGGGTCTGCCCAGAAGGGGAGGCGAAACCCTTAATCTCCTTATAGATGGCGCGGGCGTCGGCGAGCCGGATCCCCGTGGCCGATGTGATCGTGACTGCCCTCGCGCCCATCTTGCACAGCAATCTAGCCTGACGAATCTTGATGCGGCTTATCGGTGTCTCTTTCAATTTCTCCCTCCTAACCCGGCAAGAAAACGGTGTGTCACCGCAGTCGTTCCGATCTCGCCGTCGAGTAGCGCCTTCGCCAGGTCGGGGGCGGAAAATCGAAATGCCCAGAGGGGGCGGCACGTTCCTATGAGGGGCACCAGCTGGCTCTGCCTGGCGCCTGCAAAGAGATCGAGCATTTGTTTTGATACCCCAGTGATCGCTTGCAGCAGGGTGTCTCCGTCGGTCGCTGCGGCAACCAATGCCCTAATCAACGCCTTGTTGGTTTCCTGAATTTCCGCTCGAACTAACTGGGAAAGCGCATGCTGGGGGAGAGCGTTTGGTCCCCGTGTAATCGTACCCTCGCCTTTCAGCTCCTTTGCCAAGTCGGCGGTCGACAGTTCAACGTCCCACACGGGGAAGCCCAACTTGTAGATGGTGTTCAGCTGAGTTGGTGTCGCTTTGGCGAAGAGCGTGAGCGTTTCCCGAGGCGTCCCCACGAACTCCGATGCAAAGCCATCTCCGGCATAGGCGGCAGTCACCAGTGTTCTAATCAAGGCCCTGTTGGCGCTCTGAATCTCCGTGCGAACAAGCCGAGACAGCGCGTCATTTACGAAGCCAGCCGGCGTGGGGTCCACTACGCTGCCTCCTTATTGCCGTATCGCTGGAGTGTCGGGAGGACGGTCGACAAGGCTTCAGCCATCTCGGAAAGGGCTTCCCTGGAGTCCACGCTGAGTTGTGATGTCTTCAAGAGTAATGTTGTGGATAGCTTCCCAAAGAATGCCTGAAAGTCAGATCGCAGGTTTCGGACAGTCTCGTCATCGGCTCGTGCGCGCGCCAAGTCCTCGGCCATTTGCCTTAGCGTTGACTCAGTATCATTGAGTCGCTGCTTGGCATCGGAAATTTGCTGATTGATGCGTTGGAGTTCATCCGCTGCAATACGTTGATCGTCGGGGCTTCTCTCGACAACCCTCTCGATCACCTTGGCGTGCTCCGCTTCGGCTTGCAGACTACGGATCTTGGCCTCCAATCGGACGACATCCTCCGCTAGCATGTCGGCAAGGCGCTGGCGTTCCGTGGCGATGTTCGCAGTTTGCATTTCCTCGTACTGGATGGCAGTGATCTTGCTCTCGAGTTTCTCGATGGTGCCCTTCATCTCGCGTTCAATATCGGCGCGTTGCTGACCGTGCGCCTCGATCTCGGCATCCTTGGCCTGGATTTCGGCGTCTTTTCTCCGGATGTCATCCTCCGCGTTGGCCAGGTCCTGCTCCAGGCGCTCGGTGGTTTTCATCAGGTCCTTTACCAACGGCTCGTTGATGGGCTCGCCGCGCAACGCGCGCTCCCGAACCGCGCTGAGGAGTTCCTCACTCGCACCGTCGAGTAGTTGGAATGCTCTCATCGTGGTGGCATTGATCAACTCGCTCGGATCGTTCATTCCTTTTGTGGCGGCCATACAACTGGAACCCACCTTCAAGTATCTCCACAGAGAGCCACGCGCGAACCCGAGGGACTGACAGGAGTACTCCTCGAACGCATCGCCCATGATCCCCTTCAACTGATGCAACGAGATGCACATTGCCACCACATCCCTGGCCAATCGCTTCTTTGTGGCGTAGATCTCTGCGGAAAGCGAGTAGACCTGGATCCTCACCTCGTCCGAAAGATCGAGATCAACGGGTAGCTCAAACCTTTTGTTTGGGTCGTATAGCATGAAAGCTCCAACAATTTGCGCGATGACCCTCGGCCTCAGGGTCGCGCGGGTTACTACTCAAGACCGCCCGCCTTGATGGCTTCAACACAGCCAGCGCCAACCTTTAGGTATCTCCACAGAGAGCGGCGCGCAAAGCCAAGGGATTGACAGGCGTATTCGTCGAAGTCGACGCCCATGATCTCCTTCAACTGATGCAGCAGGACGCACGTAGCAACAAGGTCTCTGGATAAGCGCATCCTCGAGTTGCGAATCTCAACGGATAGTGCGTGCGCGCGGAGCCTGATGTCGTGGGGTAGCTGACTGTCCACCAGACATGAGCACTTGGTACCCAATTCGAACGGCATGGCGAGCCTCCTTTGTTAGTGCGGCTAAATTGGTGATGATCCCTTACGGATAATTTGATAAAAGAGATGGTGCCGTTGAATGCTAGCTAATTCCGAAGGGAATTTGTTGCCCCCCCCCCACTCATGTAGGGATACTAATGAAAAATAGAAAAATAAGAGAGCCAGACTTTGATTTGGGAAACCCACGAATATATGAAGCTTATCCGGCCATTAAGTGCCCAAAGATTGGCCAGTGACGTTTTGAAAAGCTTTGCAAATCAACGTGTTGGCGTGATGAAAGTTTGCCCGCGCGGGCAATTCAGACCTCGATATCGTATTCGCGTGAGCTGAATGTCAGCGGCGAATTTGTTGGCATAAATTCGCCGAATATCGTGTCGTTTTCTCATCACGTGGACGTGCATTGACAAGTCGCGGTCGTTTTCGGTGCCCAATCGAAAATGAAACGCCGTAGAAGTCCTGCAGGATTGGTCTATATGGAACTATCGACGATACCGCCAGCAGCGCTGCTGGCTTCCCTGGATGCCGATCTGATCGAAACTCTGCGATCCGCGTCGGGATTCAACCGTGCTCAGTTCGACCGCCACATACAGCCGCTGGTGGATCGTCTCGCCGCATGCGTCCAGGCCCTTCCCCTGGCGCGGGATGCTTACTGCGAGCAGGGCGGCGCACTACGATTCGGTGTGGTCAGCGGGCTGATGGCATTTCGCCTCGCGGACAGCACCATCTTTGCGCCCAATCACACGGCCGAGACGCGCCGCGTGCTTGACCCGCAGTATCGCTATAGTGGCTTTGCGGCTGCGCTTGCTTCCGTGCCCGCGATCCTGGAGGCTGTTGCGATCGTGACAGTAGCCGGGCGGCGTTGGTCGCCATTGAGTGAGGTGTCGCTGACGCAGGCGCTGGTGGATGCCGGCGTGCAGGACTATGTTGTCAATTGGAATCCGACGCCGAGAGCGCCTTCCCGCATGGTCGCCGCGTTACTGGCCGGACGCTTCTTTGCGCCGGGCGGTTGGGGCGATTTCGAGGAGTCCGTGATTGGGGCACTTGCCGATGCGATTCTGCCCGTGCGGGGCGCCATCGCGGTGGAGGCACCCCTGTGCCGGGTGGTGCGGGTCGCCCAGGACAAGGCCTTCGAGATCGACGGAAAGGAGAGAGCAAGGCGCATCGACGAATTGGGCGCGCCGCGGCTTGCCTTGCGCGACCTTCTCGCGCTGCCTGAGGCGACGGTTGCGCCGGCGCCATCGCCCGGACAGGCACCACCTGCCCAGTTGGTTGCGACCGCGCCAGCACCCGGAGGCGCACCGACACCGGCTGCACAAAGCCCCAAGCAGGGCGGAGGGGACGGCATGCCGCTATTGAGCCCGTTAGTCTCCGACTTGCTAAAGGCCATCCGGGTGGACAAGGACGTGGCGCGAATTCGCGCAGACTGCTCTACCGATGAGGAAGGCTTCCGCTTCCCCAAGAAGGCGCTTGTGCGGTACGGGATGGCGCCGGCGACGGCTACCAAGCTGCTGGTGGACGAAGGATTGGTCAGAGATCAGACCGCGACCCACTTGGTTCTAATTCCGGCGGTCGGTACCTTCCTGTTTGGCGGGGAGGCGGCCTGATGCGCACGTATCGCGACATGTTCCGCCCGAACTACGATGTGGCGACGGCCGGCGTGTGGGCGGGCTCCGCGCTGTTCCTGTCGGCGTCGCAACCACCGCTATGGTGGGTGGGGGCGCCATTCGCCCTGTCGCTCGGTGCGCTGCGCGTACACCAGGCGCTCGAGTTGTATCGCTTTCGCATTTCGCTGTCGGTGCTGCGTGCCGAGACACTTCCTGCGGAGGAGGTGCTGATGCGTTCGCGCAGGGAGCGGGTGCCACGGGATCTGGAGCGCCGCGACCAGGGTGCACTCTGGCTGGGGAGCGGCTTCCTGTGGAAGCAACGTCATTCCGAGATCGCCCGCGAGATTCTCAGCCGGAACCCGGAAGAGCTTGGCACGTTGCCACGGTGGCTGCCGGACAGCGTCGTGCGCCATATCACCCCGGCGAATTCCGTCCTGCTGAAGGAAGACGCGATCGGGGTGCCGTGGATCCACGGCATGGAACCCACGGAAATCCCGGTGCGGCTGCCGCTGGATTCCCTGACGGGGCACACGCTCATCGTGGGGACTACGCGTGCAGGAAAGACCCGGCTCTATGAGCTGATCTCGACGCAGATCATCGACTTGCCAGATAGCACGCTGTTCGTGCTGGACCCGAAAGGTGACCAGGAGTGGGAACGACGCCTGCGATCGGAGTGCAAGCGGGCAGGGCGCAAGTTTCTGTACTTTCACCCGGCGCATCCGTCAAAGTGCATTCGGATCAATCCGCTGGCCAATTGGGGCAATATCAGCGAGGCCGCAACGCGCCTCACCAACCTCATTGACGCGGACGAGTCGTTCCGGTCCTTCGCCTGGAAGTCCCTGTACCGTGTCATGTCTGGCATGGTGGCGTGCGGCGTGCGGCCCAATATCAAGAAGGTAAAGCGTTACATCCAGATGGGCGTCGAGCCGCTTCTGGAGCAGCTTCTGACGCAACGGTTCTTCGCCGCCGAGGGACCCTCGTGGGACCGGGATCTCATGAGCATGGCAGGGGGAAAGCCAGCCAGCCGTCTGGAACTGATGATCCAGAAGTACACGCTCGAAACCGGGAATGCTGACGAGTGCATCGATGGCCTGGTTGCCATGGTGCGACACTCCAAAGAGCACTATTCGAAGATGATCCAGGTGCTGGAGCCAATCCTGGAAATGCTCGGCTCGGGCGAGCTAGGCGCGATGCTCTCGCCAGACCCGGAGGACATCAACGATACGCGGCCAATCTACGATACGGCCAAGATGATCAACGAGCGGGCTGTCGTCTACATCGCGCTTAATTCCCTACCGGACAAGATCATTGGCTCGGCAATCGGCAGTGTGTTCTTCGCCGATCTGGCGTCGGTCGCCGGCGCCATCTATAACACCACCGGCAAGACCAACGTCTACATCATGGCGGACGAGTCGGCGGAGCTGACCAATGACCAGGCGATTCAGATCCTGAACAAGGCGGGCGGGGCTGGCTTCAAGGCGTTTATGGCGACACAGACCGAGGCGGACTTCATCGTGCGGCTGGGCTCAAAGGAGAAAGCGCGCCAGATGCTGGGCAACCTCAACAACGTCATCTGCCTGCGCGTCAAGGACTACGAGACGGCGAAGTGGATCTCGGAAAGTTTTGGGCAGACCACCGCACGCAAGCAGAGCACGTCGTACTCCAACACGTCCGAGAGCTCCACGGCATTCACGGAGTTCCGGGGCAGCACCGGGCGGTCCATGGAGGAGACGGAGGCTCCCTTTGTCTCGCCGGACCTGTTGACCAGACTGCCGGGTCTCCATTACTTTGCATTTCTCGGTGGCAGCACGCTGTACAAAGGCCGCCTTCCCCTGATCGCACAATAGCGACCGAAGACATAGACGAAGACAGAACAACAACAATGAAAAAGTACGAATACACGCCGCTGAACCGGCTTGCCACCGATATCGGCGTTCAGCCCGCTGCCCGTAAGGTTTGGTTCGCGCATCCCCTGCTCAAGGACCTGACCGTTCGCTTTCTGCAGTACGTAGGCGATGGCAAGGTGAGCTATCGCTTCCTGGTACGGGACACCGTGCGGCTCGCGCTCACCGCGTACATCGCCGCGGAGCGGCGCGGTGGGGACGCCATGGGCTGGTACCTGTTCACCTGGATCGAGAATGGGAGCTTCATGTACCAGTTGAACTGTACGACCACGGATGGCGAACAGTGGGATCCCTCGCAGCAGAGCCTGAGTGCCTTTGCGGAAGGGAAGGATGGGCTCGTCTGGACGCCCAACGGGATGAGCCAAACGGAGGCCATCGAGCGCTTCGCCAATCAATTTCTGACCCCCGTGATGGCCGAGACGCTGCTCCGGAAGTACCGGGACCGGACCTACTAGCCAGCCGACTCATGATCCTCTTCGCCGAAAAAAGCGAGTTCAACCAGCACATCCTGTTCTGGTGGTTGCTCGCGCCCCTGGTCGCGCTGCTGATCCTGCCGGGCGTCATGGCGCCCGAGTCATTCCAGGTCGAACCAGCGGAGGTGCGCTTCCTGTCGAATTGGGGCGGCCAGCATCGGGAGGTGACAGCCAGGGCCGACGACAAGTTCGAGCGCTGGTTTGTCGCCCCGGGTTGGGTAAAGCGCAGCGTGTCCCTCACGCAACCGCAACGAATGGGCGGCCCGGGGCTTTCCGCCGGCGCGACCGGCTGGCTTCGGGACTGGGTGACTGGCTTCTGGATGCTGGTGTACCGCGTGCTCTGGCGCGTGCTTGCGCTCGGCCCGCTCTACCTCACGGCGGCCATTGGTTTTGCCTTGCCCGCATTTGTGGACGGCATTGGTTCACGGCTCAAGAAGCGCTATGACTTTGGCCAGCACAACCCCATCTTCTTCTACTCGAGCATGCATTTCGTCCTTCTCGCGATTGGGCTCGCCATGTTCGTGCCCATCACGCCGCTGACCCTGACGCCGATGGTGCTGGGCGGCTTCTTCCTGGCGACGGCCGCGGCTGTCTGGGTCATGGCTGCCAACCTGCAGACGGGCGCCTAACTCTCGAATCCGGCAAGTTTCTGTGCGCGTTTCGCCGGAAAATTCCGCTGCCGGCGCGGGATCATGGTTGCCATGATCCAAGCCAACATCATCGCCGACGCGATCGCCCGCAGCCTGAAGCCGCTCCTGCCACTACTGGCGGACGAGGCGGTCAGCGAAATCATGGTCAACCCGGGTGGGGCCGTCTTTGTCGAGCGTGCCGGCAAGGTTGTCGATACCGGCATCAGGCTGGCCGAGCACGAGATCCACATCGCCATTCAGGCCATCGCGAAACAGGTTCGCAAGGATGCGGTCGCTTCCTCGGCCGATGCCATCGTGGATGCGACGCTCGACGGCATGCGCTTTGCCGGCGCGATTGCACCGACGGCGCCCGACGGCTCGACCTTCTCCATTCGCAAGCACCTGCCCCCGGACAAGCGTCCGACGCTGGAGCAGCTGGTCGCCCGCGAGATGCTGACCAAGGCGCAGGCCGACAAGGTGATCGAGCTCTTCATTCGGCAAGGCAAGAACCTGCTGGTCGCTGGCGGCACCTCCTCGGGCAAGACCACGCTCGCCAATGCCTTCCTCGGCAAGGTGCCGCCGCACGAGCGCGTCATCACGATTGAAGACGCCCGCGAACTCAACATCACGGTCCCGAATCATGTGGCCTGGGTAGCCAATCACCAGGCCGGGCTGACAGCCCGCCTACTGGTCAAGCTGGCGATGCGCTTCCGGCCAGACCGCCTGATCCTGGGCGAGACGCGCGGCGACGACACCTATGACCTGATCCGCGCGATGAACAGTGGCCATGACGGCACGCTCACGACGGTGCACGCGAATGGCGCCGAGGAAGCCCTCGATGCCATCGAAATTCTATTTCAGCAGTCTTTGCCGCCGGGGGCGCAGTTCGACGCCAGGACGACGCGGCGCTACCTCGCAAAGACGATCCATCTGGTGGTGTACGCAAAGAAGCATGCCCGGATGCTAACCAACCACGAAGTCGGCATCGAGCGCCGCGTGGAACAAATCTGTCTTGTCAAAGGAGTGGATGAACATGGTCAATACGTACTTGAAGAAGTTTAGGCTCAAGCCGCACCAGATCGTCGTGCTGACGGTCCTGGCGGTCTTCTCCGCCTCCGCGGCTGCACAGTCCGCCTCCGGCGGCATGCAGGCCTTCTGCTTCCTGATCAACTATTTCAAGCAGATCGTAGGCGCGATCGCGGTGCTGGCGATTTTCCTGTGGGTGATCGGCTACTTCAACAAGCAGGCACACCTCTCGGAATTGGGCCAGTACATCTTCCTGGGCTGCGTGATCGCCGTCGCCGCCTACACGCTCGTAGCCGCCACCGGGCTGATCCCGCCGGCCTGCTCGATCTGATGCGCGAGTCCGTCACCTACCTCGCCTTGCAGAAGCCCATGCTCTCGGGCGGCATCGGCCTGAAGGCCATGGCCATGATCTGGCCGGGCGTGGGGCTGGCGTGCTTTCTCGCGACCACGCCGCTGCCGTTGGCAGCGGGGATCGTGATGCACGCCGTGCTGCGCTGGGCGTACCGGAAGGATCCGCAGGTGATCGACATCTATCTCAAGTATGCCGAGACGGCAGACCATTACCAGCCGCACGTACGGGACCGCTTCAAGGGGGCGCAGCGGCCGGTGGGCTATGGGCGAGGGGTGCGATGCTAGAGATTATGTACAAGAAGGACGAGGTCGAGCACCCTCAGCAGGAGATCCTGCCGTGGCTCGACTTTGTGACGCCGGAATTGCTGCTGTGCAAGGACGGCTCCCTGCTGGCGGCCTACGCCTATCAAGGGCCGGACCCGGACAACCTCGATGACGACCTCGTCGACCAGGCCGTCACGCAACTCCAGCGCGCTTTCGGCCAGTTCGACTCTAGATTGACTGGCTGGTGGATCGTCGACAAGCGCAAGGACTATACGTATCCGGAAGGCGACTTCGACAACACCACGGCAGCCCAGCTCGATCGGCTGATCGGCAACACCTTCCGGTCGGGCATTTCCTACCGCTTCCGGCATTGGTTCTTCCTGCTCTACACCGGCCACCAGGGCGTGGAGGGCTATCTGGATAGCGTCACGCGGCTGATGAACGAGGAGGGCAGGAGCCTTCCCGTCGCGCTGTTGCGTGGCGCGCTCGGGTCCGTCTCGGCCAGCACCGAAGTGCTGCGGGACCGGGACCGGCTGCAGCAGGCGGTAGGGGAGTTCGAGGGCTTGCTGGGCATGTTCGACACGACCATTCCCACGATGCGATTCGAGCGGCTGGAGCGCCGCGAGTTCTCCAACGCCCTGTTTCATCTCGCCAACCCGGCGACACGCCTGGCACCGCCCGCGAAGCCACAGGGTGTGCTGCTCGACGGCTGGATCGCAAACGGCTACATCACGACCGGCAAGCAGGTCATGGCCTTCCAGAGCGAAGGGGACGTGCGGTACTGCGGCGTCATCGGGGTGAAGGAATGGCCTTCCCCCACGTCGCCGTTGCTGCTCGAAGCGCTGATTGGGTCGGATGTCGAAATGACGATCTGCCACATCATCCGCTTTCTCGGCAAGGAACAGGCGAAGACCGAGCTGAAGGGGGCGGTGAACTACTACCGGATGACGCTGTTCTCGCCGTTCAACTATGTGGCACAGAAGATGGCGGACGCGACGCCCGAGCCGGATAGTGGCAAGCAGGACCTGCACGACGAATGCAAGGAGGCCATGCGCCGTCTGTCGTCCGAGGGGCTGGGTTTCGCGTACCACAATCTCTCCATCGCAGTCTATGCCGATTCGGAACATGACTTGACAATCGCTTGCCAGCTGGTCCACGGCCGTCTGGCGGATGTCGAGTTCGAATCCGTACGCGAGCGGCAGAACCTGGGACCGTCCTGGGAAGCGATGCTCCCGGGGCAGTGGGCGAGGCAATCCCGCTACCATCTGGTCAGCCTGGAGAACGTGGCCGACGCGTCGCCCATCTTCACGATGGATGAGGGCTATCGCGAGCACCCCTATTTCTCCGAAGTCCTGCGCAGGCCCGTCTCGGCGCTTGCGCAGTTCATCGACGGCTATGGCGGGCGATACCACTTTATCCCGCACGTCGGGCAGGTGGGCCATGCCGTATTGATCGCGCCCACCGGCGGCGGCAAAACCACCTTTGTGTCTCTCTGCCTCAGCCAGTTCCGGCGGTATTACGATCCGGAGATTGGGCAGTCCAACGTCTACATCTTCGACCGGGACAACTCCTGCCGCATCACCACCGAATTGCACGGTGGGCAGCACATCGACATGAAGCACGGCCAGATGCGGTTGAACCCGCTGGCGGTGTTGCGGGACGGCTCGCCCGATGGGCAGCTGTGGGCCCGGGAATGGGTCATCCAGCGGATCATGGAGGGCGGCTATCGTTGCACCGCCGAGGATCGCGATGCCATCGACAGCGCCATCCAGAAGCTGGCCATGTCGACACAGGACATTCGCCTGTCCACCCTCGCCATTCAGCTTCCGCGGCATCTGGGCACCGAGCTGGGCGAATGGCTGGAGGGGCGGCCGTATGGCATGTTCGACTCTTCCACCGACGACTACTCGCTGTCGAGCTGGACCTGCACCGAGATGAAGGATCTGCTGGCGGTGGATCGGCTGGCGCGCGCGTTCATCGATTATGCCTTCCGGAAGATCCATGAGTCGCTCGATGGCCGACCGACCTTCATCTATCTGGAAGAGGCGTCGTTCCTGGTCAATCACCCCGCGTTCGCCCCCCGCCTGGATGACTGGCTCAAGACCTTCCGCAAGAAGAATGCCTTCCTGTGGCTGACGATCCAGTCGCCGACCTCGATTACCTCCTCGGAGATCTCGGCCACGATGACGGACAACATCCTGACGAAGATCCTGCTCGCCAACAAGAGTGCGGAGGCGCATCGCGAGGCCTATATCAAGTACTTTGGCCTGACGAACGAGAACGTCGATATCGTCAAGACACTGATGCCGCAGCGCGAGTACCTGATTCTGAGCAACGGCTTTGCGCGTGTCATCCGTACCGCCCTGGATTCGAAATCGCTCGCATTCCTGCGATCCGAGGGGCACCTGCAACGCCGCTTTGATGAGCACAAGCGAAGCGGCAAGCCCAACTGGAAAGCCAACTACCTCGTGGAGACCGCCGCATCATGAATCTACTCCGTCCCGTTTACCTGACCCTGATCGCGTCCCTGATTGCCGGCACTGAAGCCCATGCCGGCGGCGGCGGGATCGTCTTCGATCCGACCAACTGGATCCAAACCTCCGTGACGGCGGCGTCCACTGTGAAGCAGGAGGCAATCGCGGTAGCCAACGCGGCGCGAACGGTGCAGATGGTGATCAACTCCGGCAAGATGATCCAGCTTCGCGAACTGGGGATCAGCGACCTGGCGCAGGCAGAACAGATGGTCGCGCAGATCGGACGCCTGAATGGTGCCGACGATGCCCTGCTGCAGGCCCTGGGCAAGAAGACCGATTTCATCGGCGATGTGACGGCCCTGTATGGGGCGTCGCAAACCAACAATTTCGGGAGTTTTGTGAATGGGATCACGCAGCGAGCGGCGTTGGGCAATGCGAACGCCGCGAACCTGATCAACAAGCATGAGGCGCTCAACCAGGGTATCCAGATTGCGCAGCAGAAGCGCCTAAAGATCGCCAACGAGATCGGCAACGTGCCCGGGGCCACCCAGGCGATCCAGGTGGCGACCGCCGCGCTGGACACGCTCATCGAGCAGAACCAGCTGCAGTCAGCCGCTGTCTCGGCGCAACTGGCGAGTGCTGCCAAGAAGGAGGCGGCGGATACAGCGCAATCGCAGACTGCCGACCGTAACGCAATCGACTACGCCACAGGTATCAGCCAACGGCTTCAGCAGCTTGGCATCAAATAGGGCACGGCTCTCACCAATGACTCCGCTCAGCGTCATCCTCCTGCGGCTGTTCGCCGCGCTCACCCTACTGTTGGCCGGTACGCTTCCTGCGTTCGGCCAGGCCAGCGCAGATATCGGCAGCGAGACCGGCCCTTACATTGGCTATCCGATAAAAGCAGGCAAGGCGAAGCCCGATGCATCCTCCGGAGTATGTGACTCCGCCCCAGACTACTTCGCCGGGATGGAAAAGATCGGCGAAAAGTTGCAGGTCCTTGAGGGCTTTGAGAGCAGTTTGTTGACGAAGGCGAAAGGCACCGCAGCCAAACTCATGGTGCCCGCCAAAGTAGTTGGCGGGACGCTTGCACTGATTTCCCTGCTATGGGGCCTGATCGTCGCGCTGGGTACCGAGAAAGGCACCCCCATTACAGTCGTGATCGATGTCGTGTTGCCCGCATCGGTCGTCGCGCTCTTCCTTGGCTACTACGATCAGTTTGTCGACGCCCTGGTGGGTGTCAGTAAGCTAATCTCGTCCGCAGCTTCGTCCCCCTGGGTGGCGGTGTTGAAGCTTGTGGGATCGATGCTGAATACACTCATGGGTGGCCTCACAAATGTGGTAGCGGCCTTCTATTGCGCCAAGTTTGGCTTCGCCACGCTTGGGGTAGTTTTTGGGAGTGTTGTGGCCATTGCTCTGTTGTTGATGGCGACCTACGTCATGATCAGGGCGATTGTAGACATCGTTGCGGTGATCTTCCTGGGGCCGTTCCTTGCTGCGGTGGGTGCGGCAGTCGGCCCCATCTTCATCGCCTTCGGTGCTTCCAGTTGGACGCGGCCTTGGATCAGCAGCTGGGTGGGTTTCCTGATTCAGGCGCTCCTTCTGAACTTCTTTGCCGCCCTTGTGCTTGAGTTGTTGGCGGCGCCATTTGACGGACTTAGCACGACGATGCACTTCGCGGCGGTCGCAGGGAACGGGGGCCTCACAGTGGCGCTGGACGCGCTCGCGATATTGGGTATGTCGCTGATCGCGTCACGGATCTTCGGGCAAATCCCGCAGATTGTCTCGACGCTGTTCCCAGGCAATCTCGGTGTGGTGACTGGGGATGGTCGCAAGAGCACGGCTAAGGCTGCCGGCGAGGCAGGAGGCGTCCTGAAGGATGTGGCGATGAAGATCCCAGGCGTAAAGACCGCAGCCGCGGGCGCTACGATGCTCACGAACAAGTTGCTCGGGCGCAGTGGCGGAGGATCGGGGTCCAGAGGACCCTCGGCAAAGGGAGGGCAAGGACAGGCCCGGCCATTCAAGACCGTGAACAGCACCAGTGGCCAGCGCGCTGCGAGCAGGATGGCTGCCCGAAGGGGCAAGTCCTAGCGCGCATACGCTGCGTGTCCAGGCACACCACGGCCCGCTTCGGCGGGCCTCTTCTTTGGTCGCGCGCCACATGCCCTATCGAATTCCGAATCAGAGCGAATTCGCATCAGCATTCGAAGCGGAAAAAGTTCCCACTGGTCCAAGAATGGGCCTCATGAACCTATTCCGCAAATCCGTGAACGCGGGGTCCGCGAGCAAGGCCCCGCCTGATTTCACACCCGGTCCCCCCGAAGAGGCCGCGCGCCGTGTCCACTATGAGATGGGCGCCGGCTCGCGCATTGAGCGCAACCGTTGGTTCCTGGTCGCGTGCATCGAGGCGGTGGCGCTAGTCGCAAACGGCGCAGCATCGATTCGCCTGTTTCCGCTCAAGACGGTGGAGCCCGTCGTGATCCACCAGTCTGACTCCGGGCGCCGGGTGATCGACACCAACCAATCGGGCGCCTGGGTGCCGGACCAGCCCGCGCTGTCATACGCGCTGAACCTATGGGTCGAACAGGTGTTTGCCATCAACGGGGCGACGGTCGAGGCGAACCTGGCGCGCGCCGCCTCGAAGACGATCGGCACGGCGAGCGACCAGCTGCGTGACCTGCGTCGCAAGGAGAACCCGCTCGTGCTGCTGCGGGACAACCCGCGGCTGGTGCGCGAGTACGAGAACCTCTCGATCAACTTCCTGGGCAGCGACGCTGCCTTGATCCGGTTTCGCACCACCACGCGCCGGGCGCCCGGCGCCGCGCCCGAATCGCGCAGCTATGCCATGACGATCAACTTCAACGTGGTCAAGCCGACTACGCGCGAAGAGATCCTCAAAGATCCCGCCGGCGTCTACATCACCGGCTTCAACCTCAATGATGAAGCGACGAAATGAAGCGACGACTCCTGACCATTTTTCTCGGCGCCGCCATCTGTGTCCCGGCGGCGCACGCCAAGCCCCAGCCTGCTGCGTCGGCCGACGAGAAGGTGTCGGCCGCCGCGCTGCCGATCGAGGTGCCGGACGAAAGTCGCATCGTCATGTTTACCTACAGTCCCGACGCAATCTTCCGGGTGCTGACGACGCCCGGAATGATCACGCACCTGGAACTGGAGGCAGGCGAGGGCGTGGTCGAGATGCCGGCCATCGGGGATTCGATTCAGTGGCGCGTGAGTGGCGGGCCCCGCAATCTGTACATCAAGCCGCTGCGACCGAATCTGGTGACGACGCTCACGGTGGTGACCGACAAGCGCACCTACCAGCTCGAGTTGCGCTCGGGCGAACCGGGCGCGAAGCGCTTCCAGAAGGTGACCTTCCACTACCCGGAGGTGGAGGCTGCTCTGACGCTCAAGGAGCGGGACAAGGTTGAGACCGTGGCAAATGATAAGGCGCGGCTCAAATCGCAGGAGCTGGGTGGCGTGCCAGATCCGACGGCCTATGAGTTCGGCTATGAGATGGAGGGCGACGCCCCTTTCAAGCCAACCACGGTGTTCAACGACGGCCGGCAAACCTTCCTCCGGCTGCCCAGCGTTCAGGACCAGCCTGGCGTCTTCCTCTATGAAGACGACAAGCCGTCGCTGGTGAATTACGTGGTGAAGGGCGACTACGTGGTGGTCGATCGCGTCGCCAACAAGCTGCTGCTGAAGCTCGGCAAGCGTGAAGTGCGGGTGATCCGCAAGACCGCGCGGTGGAGCTGGGGCAACTGATGGCGCCGGATCTCAAAGACCCTTTCGCCGAGGATGCGCGTAAGGCGGCGCCGCGGCCCGTCGCGAGTAGCGAGCCTTCGCCGTCGCTGACCAAGGGCAAGGCACGCCGCAATCTGCATATCCTCGGACTGATTCTCCTCGCAGCGGCTGTGGTGACGTGGATGTTCTGGCCACAGTCCCCGAGCAGCGTGGCGGCGCCAGCGCCCGTGTCGAAAGCCGATTTGCCGGAACCGGAACTGGCCGGCAAGCGCCTGTTGCGCGATCTGCAAGAAGACGCGAGCGCAAGCACGCCGGCAGCGGAGGGGAGGAGCACGCCCGCGCCGATGCCGACGCCGATGGGGAACGGAAGCGCGGCCTCGCGCGCGCTCGCTACGCCGGACCCAGCCGTCGGCGCTGGTGGCCCCAGCCGCGAGGAAGAGATCTGGGCCGCGCCCATCGCGACCGGGGCCACGGTGACCCTGAAGAAGACCAGTGCCACGGACTCATCTGCCGGGGGGCAATTGGTGCAGACAGCGGCGGCACCGGGGCCGGCCAGCGCGGAGGCCCTCGCCGAGCGCCAACTCGGGCTGCTGTCGCAACTTGGCCAACAGCAGCCGGCAGCGAGCGTTCGGTCTGGCGATAGCGCGTTCCTGAAGCAAGCCGCGAACGACGCGCCGAACCTGACCAATCGGCAGCAGCCGGCCTATGGGCAGGCCGCGGTCTATGAGGGGACCGTGGTTCGGAGCGTGCTGATCACGGGCGTGAATAGCGACATGCCCGGCAAGGTCACCGCTCGCGTGACGTCGACCGTCTACGACTCGGTCACGCAGCGCGTTCCGCTGATTCCTGCTGGCTCGACGCTGGTGGGTGTCTATCGGAACGAAGTCCAGGTCGGGCAGACCCGCGTGCTTCTGGCGATGCAACGGCTGATCCTGCCCAACGGCACGTGGATCCCACTGTCCGGCGCGTCCGCCACTGACATGCAAGGGATGTCCGGCCTGGATGCTGACGTCAACAACCACTTCCTCAAGATCTTCGGCAGCTCGCTGGTGGTTGGTGCGGCTTCGTTGCTGGCGTCCAAGTCCTCGCAGAACGTCACGGTGAATGTCGGCGCCGGCGGCACGCAACTGGGTGGCTCCGTCTTCGCGCAGTCGCTGTCCGAGACGGTGCGAACCATGCTCCAGCGCAACCTGAATATCCAGCCAACGCTCACCGGCGATGCCGGTTCCGAGTTCCTGTTTGTGGTGTCACGGGACACCCTCATGTCGCCATGGAGCGCAGAAAAGTGATCAAGACAGCCATTGCCTCCCTCTTCCTGGCCGGCGCGGCGACCTGCGCGCTGGCGCAAGGCGCCGAGTCGCCCGTGCGCATCGTCTTCAACGACGGGGTCAACACGTACATCCAGGCCCATCCGGGTGTTGCCCTGACCGTCCCTGACGCGGTGCGTCGGCAGGATGCGTTGCTGGTGCGCGGCATGCCGGTGGAGATCATCGCGTATGCAAACGGCCGCCGCTACGAGATCCGTCGCACGGGCAACTCGAGCCAGGCCTATGTCGTGGATCTGGTTACGCCGCGCGAGATTGCCGCGACACAAGCCCCGCTCCCAGCCGCGGTCCCAGCCGCGGTTCCCGTCGCGGCGCCCACGCCCGCTCCCACAGCCGCCCCAGCGCCAGTGCAGGCAAAGGCGGATCGCACCGCTCCTACCGCAGCGCCAGTGACAACCGCAGCGGCTGCGGATGACGCGCGGCTCGCCGTCCCCGGCTCCTCCGACGACGAGATCCGGGCGGTGATCGCGGAGGCGAAGGCCAAGGGTTGGACATCGATCAGTGCGGCAGGCGACCCCGAGTTCATCATGCGCGTGCATTCCCTTTGGAACGAGGTGTCGCCGGCGTCGCCGGTGGCATCGAAGTGAAGCAGCGTGGATGGGTGGCGTGCCACCCGGCCCGCGTCGAGCAGGTATCAATTTCTTCAACGGAGAGGTCGAGATGGCCATCAAACAAACGTGCGCGACCCTGCTGCTGGGCCTGATGGTCTCGAGTTCAGCCGGCGCAGCCAACTTCATCGTCCGCGAAAGCGGGCGCGTCCCCCAGGGCACAGCACAACCGGACCTGATCGCAGAGCGGATCGCTCAGCGCGAGGCATCCGTACCCGTTTCTGCGTCGGTGCCAGCACCGGCCCAATCGGGGTGGCAAGTGACTCCCGCTGATCAGAACGTGCGCATGCTGTTGACCCGCTGGGCCAGCGCGGCTGGCTGGTCGCTGGTCTGGAGCGCCGAGCGGGACATACCGCTGGTCGGCAGCGATCAGTTCCCGGGCGACTTCAAGTCCGCCGTCCGGGAGGTCCTGCGTGCCACAGACATGAGCGATGCCGCAGTGCAGCCGTGCTTCCACACCAACGCCGTGGTGCGCGTCATCCCGGCCACAGCCCTGTGTGATCGCGCCGAGTAAGCCGCGCCGCAAGGGACAGCCTGCCCACCAAGGATTGAAACCAATGAATATCACCTTCAAACTCGCCGCGTGCGCGGCTGCCGCCACCGCCCTGGCCGGCTGCGTTTCCCCGGAATTGACTCAGCGCGCGATGGGCGAGTATCAGAACGCCGCCAACAAGGCCGATACCAAGCGGGCCGAGATCAACCGCGCGATCGATGCCAATCGTGCTTACGTCGAGCAGGCACAAGAGGTCAACCGTCCTTACCTGGTCGGCAAATCGGTGCCGCTGGCCCGGGACGTCCGTCTGCCGCGCGCGTTGCAACGCGGCTTCAAGACGGCCGTGTTGTTCCCCACCGGCAGGGTGTCTCTCGCCGAGGCGGCGCAGCGCATCGGCCTGGTCACGGGTATCACCGTCAGCATCACGCCGGACGTCTACCTGGCGGCGCTGTCGCTCATGCCCAAGAGCGGCACGATGGATACGGGCGCGGCCAAGGTCGGTACGCTGGGCGCCCAGCCGATCCCGCCGGTGCCGTTGCCGTCGCCCACGGGCCTACCGCCGACGGCAGGCAGTGGCTTGCCGCCGGCACCGCTGCCGCTGCCCACACCGGGTGGCGGCGCAGGGATCGTTCAGCCCGACTCGCCTACCGACCTGGACTTCCCGCGGATGGAAGCGCCGTTGGCGCAGATCCTCGACAACATCGCGAGCCGGCTGCAGATCCAATGGAAGTACGACGATCAGGCCAATGCGATCAAGTTCTACCGCCTGGTCACCAAGAGCTGGAACCTGCCCGTTTCCCCGGCCACGAACTCCTATTCGACGGCGTTGTCGGGGCCGACCTACCAGAGCAACAACAGCAATGCGCTGACGACACAGCAGGCCGCCAACGCGGTGCGCAGCGAGGCGAGCGGCCTGAACGAGCTGACGTCCATCAAGGAAGCGGCCGACAGCGTGCTGACCCGGGTGGGCACGATCAATGCCAACCAGGCCACCGGCACCATCACGATCACCGATACGCAGGATGCGGTGGAGCGTGCTGACGCGATCATCAAGGAACAGATCAAGATTCTGTCCCGTATGGTCCTGTTGCGCGTCCAGACGGTGCAGATCACCACCACCGACACCGGGGAGAGCGGGGTGGACTGGAATGCCTTGCTGACCAAGGCCCTGGCGCACATCCCTGCCTTCAGCCTGTCGGCGGTCTCGCCGGCTTCGCTGGTGAGCAGCAATGCCGGCACGCTGGGGCTGAACATCATGTCGGGCGCGGGCAGCGGCACGCAGGCGATCATCCGCGCGCTGGCCGAGATCGGCCGGGTCCAGACCTCCACCGAGCTGCCGCTGTCGACGCGCAACCGCCACGCGATCAGCTACAACGTGCGCAACACGTTCTCCTACGTGAGCAACACCACGCCGGGGGTGGCCTCCATCTCTGGCGGAGGCTCCACCCCCGGTATCCAGACCGCGCAGGACTCCACCGGCCTGAAACTGGTGCTGTTCCCCAACGCCACCAACAAGGACAGCGTGATGCTGACCTTGTCGCTGGACCAGTCCGTGCTGCAGAGCCTGCAGACGTTCGTGTCTGGCAGCGGCAGCAGCGCCCAATCCGTGCAGTTGCCCAATGTGAACGGGGAGGGTTCGACGCAGGAGGTGCCGATCAAGAATGGGCAGACCCTCATCCTGACGGGCTTCGACCGCGTCAACTCGCAGTACGACCGCCGCACAATGGGCGACGGCGCGCCATTGGCCCTTGGCGGCTCGCTTACGCAGAGCCGCACCCGGACCACCACCATCGTGCTGGTGTCGGCGGTGATCCGCGACGCCGATATCTGAGCGCGGGGGCATCGTGATACTCACCATTGATGGGAAGTCGGTGGCCTTTGGCCTGCAGTGGCAAGTGCTGCTGCGGCAAGGCAGTGAAGAGGCGGTCGCGCGCAAGGCCGGCGCCACGATGCTGTGGGCGGACCGTGCCGGGCAATACGTTGGCCTGCTGCCCGCGAAGACCAAGCGCCCCGCGAAGCGGGCGACGGTCTACGCCGGCGCGCAGCTGATCCTGCGCGCGACGGGGGTGCAGAATCTGATGTACGTGTCGGAGATTCCCGGTCAGGACGGCTATGTTGCCGTGGGGATTCATCACCGGCGGCCACGCCAGGGCTTCGATCACGCCTTTCTGCGTGCCGCGGAGGTCAAGGCGCTGATCGATGAGTTCACCAAGATCTGTGGCAGCGAGCCATTCAGCCTGATCGGCGATGCACGCTTGGATGGCATCGAGACGCTGAGCCTGCTGGAACTGGCGCTGCTCGCGGATCCCAGCGCTGCCATGCGCCGGCCGAAACTGCGCGTCACGCCAATCCAGGGTGTCGCCTTGCTCGTCCTGCTCGGTGGCATCGGCGTCGGCTGGCAAACCTACAGCAAGTGGCGGGCAACGCAGCTCGCGGAAGAGGCGGTGCGGAAGACGCAGACCCCGGCGGAACAATATGCCCAAGCGCTCAGCGTGGTCAGCGCCTCGCCGCTGTTCCTCGCCACGGGTATCAATGACTACCTGGATTGGGTGAGGGGACTGCCGGTGTCGGTCGGCGGCTGGGGCGTGAAGTCGGTCGATTGCGAACCCAAGGACACCCCGCGCTTGGGCTGTGTGGTCCGGCTCGAACGCAACTTCTCCCAGGCGTCGAATGAGAGCTTCCTGGCAGCGGCCCCAGCCGAGTGGGCGAAGTCCGCAGCATTCGACCCAGACCAGCGCACGGTGCGGGTTTCGATCACGGCGCCCCTGGCTAGCACCAAGACGGTTGGGGACGTGCTCAAGCTCGCCCGATCGCGGGCCGAACTGACACAGGACTTTATCCCGACACTGCAAAAGATGGCCGTGCTGGGCACGGAACCGAAGATGGGCAACATCAAGCCCTTCCGGCTTCCTGATGGCGTTCCCGAAGATGCAGTGCCAGGTCTGTACCGGGAGGCGACGTGGACCGTGCAGTTGCCACTTCGCACTGCCGCGGTGCTGAAGACCTTCCCCGAGTATGCCTACCTCACCGCGCTGTCCCTCAACCTGGAGCGCAATGGCAAGGCTGGCACTGCCGAATCGTTCGCGACCGTCAAAGTGGCGGGCGCGGTTCTCACCAAGTAAGAAAAGGACCTGACCGTGAAGACGACCCAAATTATCACCGCGCTTGCCGCGGCCATGCTCTGCCAGGCGGCGACTGCCCAAACCGACGTCCCGACGGTGGGGGAAATTGAACGTCTGGAGAACAAGCTCACGATCAAGCGGCTCAACGACGAATTGCTCAAGCCAGGCGCGGGCGTGGCCGGCATCGCCACCCCGGGTGTGGCGGTGGCAGCGCCGGCAGGCGGCCCAGGTGTTCTCGCAGCGCCTGCGGTGGAAGCGAAGCCGTATGTGGCGGCTATCTACGGCGTGAGCAACGCGGACGGCACTATGGATTATCACGGACGCCTCAACTGGAACGGCCGCATCTATCCGATCCGCACCGGCGCGCGTGTTGCCGGTTACCAGGTACGGCGCCTGACGGCAGAAGGTGCGGTCCTCGCCCCAGTCGGGCAGCGCGGCAAGGGCGGACACACCGTCTGGGCTCCCACGATGTGATTCCAAAGGACCGACCGTGCTCAATCGATTGTTTGGGAGGAAGACGCCACAGGCGCCGCTCTCCGTTAGCCTGGCGCCGGCGACGCCGGCCGCTAGTCATGGCCGCCGCGCCAGCGCGGCGGCCGGCGGCTACCAGACGGCCCCGAAGCCGGTCGAACACATTGACGACCTGCCGCCGTTCACCAAGAAGCTGTACGAGGAGATCAACCTTCAGGCCTCATTCCGGCATTACATCTGCCCCGTTGAGACGGAGGCCAACCGCTTCGCGCTGATCCTGACCGAGAACATGATCAACTCGGACATCGCCAACGAGCTGATCAAGGCCCTTTCCTTCAAACGCGAGGCCGCAGAGCCGATCTACTACATCGCGTCGACCGTGGTGATGGTGGAGCTATGCCGCGATGGGGTGATGGAGAACAAGCCGAAGACGAAAGCGCTGGCCAGCGGACTGAATTCGCGCAACAGAAACTCCGCACTCTGGTCACAGTTTGAGAACATCGTCGGGTTCGCGGTCGAAACCAACGCCTCCGACTTGCACTTCGAGATTGAACGGCTGCAGGAGCGGTCCAAGGTGGGCTTCCGGGTCGACGGCAAGCTGATCCGCCCGCGGGAATTCGAGATCAAGACTGGCGACCTGCTGGATACGTCGGCGTATCTCTACAACATCCATAGCCGTTCTGGTTCGGAGAACGCCTTCAACGAGAACAAGCCGCAGGCCTGCCAGATCCGGGCGGATGTTGCCGACCACCGCCTGCTGTTTCGTTGGGCCTCCAACCAGTCCGCGAAGGGCACCAAGATCGTCATGCGGATGCTGACCCAGGACGAGGCCCAGTCGATTCGCACGCTCGAGGAGCTCGGCTACCTGCCCGACCAGATCGCGGCCTGGAAGCGTACCATCGGCCGCCTCGGCGGCGGTACGATCACCGCCGGTGTGGTCGGGTCGGGTAAGTCGACCACCGCCCAGACCATCATGACGATGTTGCCGTCGACCATGGCGAAGTACACCGTGGAGGATCCGGTCGAGTACATCATCCCGGACACCACCCAGTTCTCCGTGTCCCGGTCGATGAACGATACTGGCAACGACCCGTTTCTGGCGGTGAAGCGCCAGCTCAAGCGGATGGACCCGGATGCGGTCCTGATCGGTGAAATCCGGGACCATGAAAGCGCGGGACTCTTCCGAGATATCGCTGAATCCGGTCACCGCGCCTTCTCGACGGTGCACGCACCGAGCGCCATCGACACCATCACCATGCGCCTCACGTCCGATGAATTGGGCATCCCGCGCGACGTGATCGCGACACCTGGCTTCATGAACCTGCTGGTGTACCAGGCGCTGTTGCCGATCAACTGTCCCAAGTGCAAGGTTGACCATGTGCAGGCCAAGTGGATCAGCGAGGCGTATCTTGCCCGCATCGAGCGCGTGTTTGGTATCGACCGGAAGGTCCTGCGGTTCGCCAATCCAGAGGGCTGCCCGCATTGCCGCCGGGCCGGGCTGCCGGAATTGCATGGTGTCAAGGGCAGAACGGTCGTCGCCGAGATGATCGAGCTGGATCAGACCATGCTCAAGATGTTCCGGGAGCGGCAGAACCTGGAGCTGAAGGCCTACGTGCGCTCGCTCAACCGGTCCCGATTCTATGAGGAGGCCAGCACGGGCAAGACGGTGCTGGAAGTCTCGATGTTCAAGGTCTCCCGCGGCGAGATCGATCCGCGCGAGGTCGAATATAAGTTCGGCACCTTCGAGCAGTACGAAATGCAGCTCGCCTCCGAGACGGGCCTGCGCCGCGTGGCCTAGGCAGTTCCATCACGCACTAGAGACATCCAATGCCATTTTTTCGTAAGTCGTCATCGGACCCGGTTGCCAAGGTGCACTCGGTGGGCTTTACCACCAAGCACGAGTTCAGCAGCGAGCGCGGTGAATTCTACGTCGACCTCGCGCAGAGCATGCGCGCCATGCGTGGGGTGCCGATCACACAGTTCCTGGAGAACTATGCGAAGCGGTACCAGAAGCGTGCGATCGGCAAGATGGCCCAGTATTGGCTGATCCGTTTCGCGGAGACGGGCACCTTTACCGAATCGATTCGTGGCACTGTGCCCGACGAGGACCTGACGCTGCTGGCCGTGTCGGAGAATGCCGGCGACCTGGCTTCCGGCCTGCAGTCGTTGGGGGAAAACATCGTCGCGATGGCCAAGACCAAGCAGGAAATGATCATGACCATGGCCTCTGGCCTCGTCCTGATCGTGCTGCTGCACGTCTTCCTCGCCATTCAGGCATTCATGGTCATGCCGCAGCTCGAGAAGGCCATGACGGCGAATGCCGACCCGGCATCCATCGGCCTGCTGCCCAGCTTCCTGTTCGGCGCGGCGACGCTGATCCGCACCTGGTGGCCACTGGAGATCGCTGTCGTGTCCGCCGTCCTTGTCTGGATCTTCTGGTCGTTGCCGCGGTACACCGGGCCCGGCCGCGCGTGGCTGGACAATCATTTCTTGCCCTATGAGATGTACCGGGACTTCCAGGGCGCGGCCTTCTTTGTGGCGCTGGGCTCGGTCACCAAGCTGATCGGCTCGCAGATCATCCAGATCGCGGACGCGCTGCAGCGCATCCGGCAAAACTCGGTGAGTTGGCTGGCATGGCACATAGACCAGATCATGCGGAATATGGAGGAAGAGCCGACTTCCAAGGGCGCGCTGTTCAACACGGGCATTGTCAATGAGCGCAACTATTACCGCGTGGTGGATATCGCGGAATACGCGGAGCTGTCGACGATGCTCAACGAGGTCGGCGCGCTCATCATGACGACGGCCCCAGTCGAGATGCAGAAGAAGGCCGGCAAGTCCCGGTTCGCACTGATGCTCACGTGCGTGGTGCTGATGTTCGGACTCTATGGCTCGACGCTGTTCATGATCAACGACTTCAAGAACCAAGCGCAGATCAAGAGCCTGAAGCGCTAGGCAGACGCTTGGCTGGGAATCACGTCGGGGTGCCGCAAGGCACCCCGATTTGCTTTTGCGCGGGCACGCCGAATCAGGACGATTTTGCTAGCGCATTCGAGCCGAGATTGCGGGCACCGACAGGGAAACTGTGTCTCGAAGGCGGCGCATCGCGGCCTTACACCCAGGACCATTTCCGCTCAAGGAGCTACCTCGTATGCAAGCCTCAACGCTATCCCGCCGTCGCGCCGTTCATCGCGCAGAACTGCAGCGCCTTCGCGCCGCCGGTGCTTCCAAACTGACCCTGATGCGCGCGCAGGCCGGTTACAGCATGGTCGAAGTCGGCCTGGTACTGGTCATTGTCGCGCTCGCCCTGGTCGGTGTGATCCTGTATTTCTCCAGCAACAGCTCCGCCAGCCAAGCGACATCGCTGTCCGGCGACCTCACCAGTCTCATCGGCAAGGTCAAGCAAGGGTATCAGGGCAACTACGCCAACGTCACCAATGCGGCGCTCACATCAGGCGGCTTTTTCCGTGGCCTGGGTAGCATCAACGCGAGTGGTGCTACCCCAACGCTTGCGCTGGGTGGCGGCACGCTTACGGTGACCACGGGCACCGTCAATACGGCCGGCGACTCGGTGCAATATGCGCTGACGCAGATCCCCGATAGCGCCTGCCTGCCGCTGGTGTCCGCGCTGGCCAGCAGCGTCGCGTTCCTGTCGATCGCACCGAATGGCGGTACCGCTTCGGTCGTGAAGGCGGTCGGTGGCGTCGTCGACCCGTCGAAGATTGCCTGCTCGAACGACAAGAACACGCTGGTCATCAAGGCGCTGTAACCACCTGAGTCCGGCGCGCAATACTAGCGTCGGGCCGTCTGCAGTCTCCGGTGGCGCGGCCGTGAGCCGCGCCACAGTTCCACCAACGCGACATCCATCTTGCGATCATCCATGCCAAAGCTCCGAATCCATAGGGCCGCTCGCCGGCAGCGCCGCGATGGCGGCTTCCTGATGATCGAGATGGGGCTGTACCTCATTATCGCGGCCATGATCATTGCGACGGTGAAGCTGCCGGAGATGATCCGCGAGATCGAAGACAACCAAGCAATCGGTGCAGGCCAATATGCCACCACCATACGCACCGCCGTCAATCGCTACGTGGTGGGCAACAAGACTCAGGTCGTAGCCGGCGCGGTACCCGGGTTCGCGAATGCGCTCGCGCCAACAGTGCAGGAACTGATCGCCACGCAGTATTTGCCAACTGGCTTTGGCCTCCGGACGCCGCTCGGCCAGACCCTCAAGGTTCAGCTTGCCCTACAGGCATGCCCTGGAGCGAACTGCGAGGTGATGGGGCTTGCCTACTCGGCGCAGGCACTGAACGACGAGGCAGGGCGGCCGCGGATTCCGCTCCTGGCCGTGGCGAGCTCGACGATCGGCTCCGACGGCTATATCTCGTTCCCGGCGGCGCCGGCAGTGTTGACCGGGGCAGGGGGCAGCAGCACCGCGAATCCGGTCGCCGGCACACCAGCCGGGATCCTAGGCATTCGGGTCGGGTTCGGCAGCTACGGCTACGCGAATATCGCGTCAGACCTGATCGGGCCTTGCGTGAGCATCACGAGCTTTGACGGCCAGATTAAGGTTAAGTGCAACGGCAGTGTCACGGTCACGGACGGCACCAACACGTCGACGTTGAACGCGGCTGGGTTTTCCAATCCGACCGGGACCGTTCAATCGAAGGACGTGGCGACAACGGGGGAGAATTATCTTCGCGGCACGGCAACGGCCAACACCGCTTGCACCGTGCCAGGATCAACACGGACCAATGCCAACGGCACCGGCCTGGTGGTGTGCGGCAATGGCATCTGGCAGCCAGTCGGCACGGCCGTCGCCAATATCATCGCCGGCATGGCCTGCGGGACCAACGGGCAGATAGCAACCAGCGGCAGCAACGTTGGCTTCATCTGCCGAGGGGGGCAGTATCAGCTACTGACGACGGCATTCGGGGCGATGACGGTCACCCGCAAGATCGAGAACGTCACGGACGGCATGATCTTCGCCAAGGACAACTGCCCGGGTGGCACCCCGTGGGCGCTGTATACCGGGAAGCTACTACTCGTGAATGGGACGGGCCATGTTATGCCGACGATCGAGGGCAGCTACTATGCTGCGGTGGACAACGGGAACACGTGGTACGCGCAGGCTTCTGGAAGGTCCGCTAGCGGCTGGTATAGCGGCAATGACGTCGCTAACATGGGCGGACAACTGGTCGGTATCCTCACGACGGGGTGCGCCTATTGAGCGAGGGATGCTGATCGAGAAAAAGCCCCGCTGGCGGGGCTTTTTTTCAATCGGCTATGGGATGCTGTATCGAATAATCGAGATCTGCCCATCTGCAGCCTCAAAGACCTCGATAGCAGTGTTAACAAGGTCGTCGCAACCCCCCAGTTCCGTCAAGACGACACCAAACAAATCTCGCTGTCGGATCAGGTCCATCGGAAACTCAGAATTGAGGCAAACAAGTCCCGCGTGGATCTCCGCGCGCGCATGGATGCCGCTCGGTGGCCCGCCGGTAGGTCCTCGGAAATCCCGCGCATTGTGAGTCACCAATGTGTAGTCCTCGGCCAGAACGTGGCGCATCAGATCATGATCCTTGAGGCCCAGCCAGCCCCGGTTCCGCACGCAAGTGGTCTCAGGATGCCCAGCAGATAGCGCCATCGAAACCAGGTCCGGAGAGAGACATTCGTCTATGAGGAACTTAAAGCCCATTATCGTGAGCTTCCTGGACGTACGATCTTAGTGCTCTGAACTTTCCACGTTGGATTGGCATCTGCGAGTTTGCGAGGCCGGCCGCGCCTTGGATGGATTTGTTGATAGACCTCAGCGTCCTGAATCAAATCTGACGTTAGAAATGTGTAGGCCTCCCGAAGGCGGTCGTGGCTTAGTCCGGCAGCTTTGGAACTTGTCACAATGTCAATCGGCACTCGCGTGCCCGCAAATACAGGGACACCTCCCATGACAGCCGGGTCCTCCGTGATACTCCGGTTAGCCCGTTCGACGCTGGCGGCACGATCCAGACCTACGAGAATGAAGTCGGACAGCTCGATCGATCCAAATGAGAGTTTGACCTTCCAATCGAATGCGGAGAGCGGAAAATGCAACGCTAGAAAGATCTCAGAATCACCTCGGCTCAAAAGCCGATCCGTGAGAATCTCAAGCACTCTGCGGCGCAAGGACTTGCTGAGATCATCGCTAGTTTCGAAATAGAACTTTGCGAACGGTCCAACTATGCGGGCGAACTGACGCCCATCCTCGCGATCTACCAGATCGTGAGGCAACACGTCTTCGTCGACGGCCCGGTTGATCTCCTTGTCCGTAAGGCCCGCAATGAAGGCAACTTCAGACGAGGGGACCCAAGATGATGAGTGTCTCATGAGGTACCTATTAAATATTCCAGATATCCGGAATAATTATAGGGCATTTCGTCTGAGTGTCGGGCTCAGCGCGGGACATTTGCTCAGGTGCGCCCTTCGGGGCAGCGGGACGGCTGAGGCGGCTTGGTCTCTGGGACGGGCGCCGACGACGCCCGCGGGGCGGACTGCCTGCTCGGCGCCGGTCCTGGCAGGGGGACTATGCTGCTGTCGTGCAGACAGGCGTCGGCGGCCTCCGGCATCGCGGAAAGATCGAGCTGCGGCCTGGTGCCTGCGCAGGGATGCCTGACGGCCTCCCGCGGACGTCCTGGCGGACAAAGACGGTTGCCAGCTCGGGGGGGCAGTACCGGTGCCGCCGGTGGAGCAACCTTCGGGGCTGCGGGAAAGCGGGACGGTGCGGGACAGAGCGACATGGGGCTCGGCTGCTGGGACGGACGCTGGCGACGGCTGCCGGTGTAGGTCGGCAGCGGCATGTCGGCTGCTCTGCGCCCGCCATGAGGGCACGTGCTAGGCGGGCACATCCGGTACATGGTCGCAGCCGCGCAGAACCGGTGCTACCTCGTCCCAGCGATCCGCTCGCCTTGAGGCCAAAACAGCGGCCAGCGCTCGCGGGCCTGCCTAGCCGATTTCTCGCGCACGAGCTGACGTGCTAGTCGTGCTGCATTAGTTGCTCAAGTGCCTTCGCTTCCTGACGGCGCCGACGATCCTCTTGCTCAGCGATGACGCGCAAGGTCGCGTGTTTAAGCAGAGACCCATCAGTTAACACTGCGGCGAACGTTCTCAATTCCTCAAGGGAAATTCGGACCGGCTGGCATGTCGATTTTATGGCGGAAGGGCAACAAGGCACCATCGCACACGCAAGGAAAAAAGAGTCGCCGTCCTAGCTAGGATCGGCGACTTCACGGAGTGTGTCGACTAAGTCGGGGGGGCTTAACGACTGTTCCAGCATAGGGCTGTTCGAGAAGCTATCTAATCCCGCTTTGGGGGGATAAAACTGGCTTCGAAGCCTCCCTCAAAGCACGTCTCTCGCCTAGCGCCTTCTGGATCCATTGCTGCGGGCGTGGCCTCACTAGTGCGCAAAGCGCCGCACGTCCAACGCAATCCGTGCATATGAGGATACTAGAATGCGACGATCCAGCCCCGGTCCGTAAGCACAACAGGGAGAATCTCAGCGCGTTCGCCAGCAGCGCTCCCTTTGAGCTTGGGAAATGCGGCCTGAACGTCAGGCAAGTTGGACCATGGAGCGAGATCGACTTTCGCGGTGTAATGGACCAGCGCCCGCTGGGTACCAAGGACAGTCTCAGGGCCTTCCCATCTCGTGACATTTAGGAGACTTCTTTTGCCGTAACATAGATCACCATCGGCGGCGTCCGCCATTCCTTGGCCGCGCGAGCCGGTGCGGAAAAATGGCTTCGCTGCTGGAGTTGGTTTATAGCGACGCATCTTCTGGAGGTAAGGACTCCGGCCATCGGAACTGCGAAGGTCCACCGTCTCCTCTGAATAGGCCACAAGCCCGGCTGCGGCCAGAGCGTCCATCTTCGTTACCGGGCTACCAGGCCGGCGCCAGGCGCTGTCGGTGAAATCTTCTGTCTTGATGTCCAGCGGCCACTTGTTCAATCCGAGGCAGAGCTCTCCATTTTCCGCTAAATACGTGCTGATGGCTGTGCCGAAATTCTGGGAGTTCGCGGTGGACTTACCGCAAGCTGTTACTGTGATCGCCAGGATAAATCCGACAATAGCCGTGATAGTTTGCTTACTCATCCGTTGGCGCGGGAGACCTCGGCTGTAGGGCCAGGGAGGGGTAGCGCACGACGCGTGGCGTCGCCCCAGTGCCCGCTCTCCTTTGTAGATGGCGCTACGCTGGTTACGAGAAACGGCCCGCCGAAGCGGGCCATCCAGAACTTGCTTTAGGGATAGGTCTTAAAGGACCAACTCTTACTGATCGGCACGCCGTCGCGCGCGCCGCTGAACGTCGCGGTGTAGGTGACTGCAGAGCCAAGCGGGGTCAGGGGGATGAAAAACGCAACCCCAGGGTTCAGCCCGCTGTCGGTCACGGCTGACCCAACCGATGCCGACTTCGCGTTCGGAGCTATCAGAATTCGACCGGGGACCGAAGCCCCGTTCCCATCCACAAGCGTGAACGACCCGACACTCAGCACGTCCGAGATGAGATCTGCGCGAACCCGGACCATAATTGGATGGCCGGGATTGGCGATGTCCGGTGCAGGTTGCGGCGTTTCACCGCCCAGCGCACGATCAATGGTCTCTCCGTCCAGTGGCGAATAGGCAATGGCAGTTGCTGACATCTGTTGACCGCCTCCCACTGGAGTGCCGCTGTTCGTCGACACTCCAGTTTGTCCGGTGAATGTGCCAAGCTCAATCACGCAAGCGGTTTTGAAACCAAGTCCAACTGACTCAGCATTGCTAGTTAGTGATTGCAGGTGATAGACACTGTTCGTTAGACCGATGATGCATGAAGCTGCAGAACCACCGCCGCCGATATCCTCCGCTACCCAAGTGGATGCGGGGACGCCTGCCTTCGTTGCGCGGTCACGAGGATTCGCACCGGTGTAGCCGGGCTTTAGCGGATCTTCGGCATGTGCCAGCAAGATACCGTTCATATTGATATAGTCGGAGTGGGCTTGGGCCGCGATGTCGAGGAGCGGATCCTGCGCGAGCGCCCCGACACCCATCTGCACTCGGTAGTTATTGAGCAACGCGAACAGCTTGGAGCGTTCATCAGTGGCGGCATACGTCGGAGCAGGGACGCTCGTGGCCGGAGAAACTGACGTGGGCACTGCCGGCGTAACAGGGGTTGTAGGTGTTGTGGGCGTGGTAGGGGAACTGGTCGACGGCTGAGTATTGACGGCTTCACTACCACCACCACCGCACCCCGACAGCGCAGCAACGATGGACAAAATGAGGATTGTCTTTTGCATGATTGATTGACCTTTCCGATGGGTTGGTGCTTTGAAGCACAACCTCAATTTATCGCGAACATTTGTCCGTGCAACTCTAGCATGCACCGATTCGACGACCACACTTTGAGGCATAGCATCCCCCGTAAGTGGGGAAGAATGGTTGCACACTTCCGTAGCAATCGAATCCGCTATTCTTCTGTAGTTCTTTCACGCGCGATGCGTGGGCCGGATGTACCCATACTGCGATAGAGCCGTCTCCCACATTCTTGTGGGGAGAGATCCGGCGGGACAACCAGAGAACATTCGGTGAGGAATCTCCATGTCGCGACCCCTAATACTTGCCGCTGCCGCGGCGCTTGCCTGCCTCAGGCCCGCCTGGGCGGAACTCATTACTCTTCCAGAGGTGCCGATCACAGTTGCAGATTGCAAGCCCGGCTACGAATGGAGGACAGTCGGAGGAGTGGCTCGATGCACACCAAAGATTACTGACACCTGCCAAAACCACGGCTACTGGCCCACCGACCAAGGCGGCGGCTCCGCATACGTCCCTGGTGTTGGCACCTGCTATAACGATAAGCCGCCGCCGGTGTACGTGCCGCCACCACCGCCACCACCGGCGTGCTACTACTCGGGCACCCAGTTCATTAGTATCGTCGGGTGGGCTTCGGACTTCTCCTCGGAGCCGGCTTCGGTAACCGTGCGATACGCGTGGGGTGGCGACCAAATTGTCATTGCGACGATAGCCGGGCGAGCGGATTGGCCCAACTACCCGCAACTCTCCCCGGGCGGATCGATGTATAACGCAATGGTGTCGGTGATGGCTGCGCGAGGATTCCGTCCGGGCGGTGTCGCGACCCAATGGGGCGCATGGAACGATGGAGGACCCTACGCGTCGGCCTGGGGCGGCGTGACCTATCAGATTTGTCCAAACTGATGGGCGCCAGGCCAAGACGTCCCGCTCTCCTTTGGTTGAAGCTGGTCGCGTCGCTTCTCCTCGTTGCGGCCGGGCCGGCCCAAGCCTTTTGTTTCGACGAGGCCGCCGCGCGGTATGGCGTCAACCCATATGTTCTGCGCGGCATAGCCTTTGTCGAATCCGGCTTTCGCGCGGACAGCGTTAGCCGCAACTCGGATGGCTCAATAGACTACGGTGCGATGCAGATAAACAGCGTGCACCTGCCGGAGCTGCGGCGTTTCGGCATCGCGCCGCCGCAACTCATGGTGCCCTGCACGAACGTGATGGTCGCGGCCTATCTATATAGGAAGAAGATCGACCGCTACGGCAACTCTTGGCTGGCCGTCGGCGCCTACCATTCGGAGACGCCGGAGTACCGAGACGCCTACTGGCCGAAGGTTAAGGCCGCGGTCGACGGCTGGGTTGGGGCGGTGCGCTAAGTCCAGGCGCGCAAGCTTGGTACTCGCTTAGCCGCCAAAGGGCTGCCCGTCCGCCGCGCCCGTTTCCGTGAGTGCTCGTGCCTCGCATGCCGCCAGCAGCGCGGGATACTTCTCAGGGATCGCATCGAGGAAGCGGAGGCGCAACGCCTTCCGTGCTTCTCGAATCCCAACGTGCCAATGATAGAGATCGATTTCGTACTCGAATATGCGCATCCTGCGCATCAGCGCCTCCACGGCAGCCTCCTCGTCCGATAGCAGGTACGACCGGCCGATAAGCAGCTGCTCCATCTCGACGACGGGTACTTCGATGGCCGTCTGCTCGGACACCTCCATGATTTGCGCGCGCTTGCGCTCGAGCGCTGGAATGACATTGGCGGCGCGCTGGCGGGCTGCTTCCTTGGCCTGGGCGAATGCATCCGATGCCTCAACCTGCAGGACGCGGTAGCGCCCGTAGAGGAGGGAGGGGCGGCCCGAGCTGGTCTCGCTCAGGCGATATGCCTCGTCGGCGGCACCAAGGAGGCGCTGGATAAGCGACTTGTTCCAGCCGCGCTCAAGAAGCTGTGCAACCGTGTAGTAGTGATCGAGCGGAGGGATGGGAGGGAATGGAGATGGCATCCGGATAGTCTATGCGGAACCGCGCGCAGCACTGAGGCCGAAAGGTGTGGTAAACGCGGCTGCTCTCAGCCTGGCACCGGCGAGTTTGGAAGCAATTCCGGCAAATGGATGGCCAATTATTTGCCGGAATTCGCCAACGAGATAGAGCATTCGGGGCTAGCCGAGAGAGCATAATCGGCCAAAATGGTCCCGATTTTTCGCCACAAGTTGTTAATTTCTCTTTATAAATCAATGGCTTGATCGGCCACGAATTTGCCCGCGCGGGCAAATTCGAGCGGGCCGCGGAGCCAACCGCGCGATTCGGTGGAGTGCGGCTTCGAGGAGCACGCCAATGTGGTCGGCGCGATCACCATCCAATTCGGCCTGTCGCGTAGCGACACCTAGGCGGCGCCGTCCGACGATGTTGAATTCCGGTAAAGAGCTAGCTAAATATTTTCCAGAATTCCCATTTCTGCCAATAAAAACAACGACTTAGAGAGGCCAGAAGTGTTCACGGTGAACAGCGGAATGGGGCGGGGAAGCGATCCCGCCCCTGAGTGCGGGGGGCGGGCCGGACAAGCCGATAGAGTCTCGCCTAAGAGGAGACGCCCCAGCAGTAATAGCCGCGCGCATTCGCCATGATCGGGTTCGAGACCTTCCGGATGTCGGCGGCCGGAAAGCGCTTGCGAAGCGCTTCCTCGAACAGACCCAGACCGCCCCCGGTGAGAAGCACGTTGTCGAACGCAGACGACTTAACCCGGTTCATGAAGCGGTCAACCATCTCCTCGACGAGTTCCTTGGCTCGCGCATGGAATGGCTGCATATCGACATTGCCCAGACCCACCAAGGACAACTGCTGGCGTGACAGGCACAGCTCGGCGGTCCGATAATCAATGTAGGTTCCCAGCGCCTTGGTCATGTGATCGGCGAGCGAGTAGACGATCGATGTCACGCCACCTGAAATGGCGCCGGATTCATCGTAGACCGGTTTAGTCCCTCGCGACGCATACCAGTCGAATGTTCGTGCGCCTGGATCGATCGTAAGGTTGTTGCGGTCATCCTCAATCTCGCGTCTGCGGTCTTGTCCTTCGTCCACAGCCCAGGCGACCAGGCTGCCGACGGGTTGCGGCAGGATGCTCACTTCCTCGATCCGGACCGACACCTCCCGTCCATACGTACCCTGGAGCGGAGCGGGGACTGGAACGGAAAGTGCCTTGTGCTGATATTGCTCCTGCAGCTGGTCGCGATGGAGCTTGAAGGTAGAGATCGGCAGGCCGAGGATTAGAACCGGGATGGTTCGACGGAGGATACCGGTCTTCAAAAACATGTAGTGCAGGCCGCCGATTACCTGGGCTTTGTATTCAGGGCGGCTGCAATAGTCGTCGGCGATCATCGGCTCCAGGGCATGCAGGTGCGTGTCTGGGCCGACTAGGTAGTATTGGCCGTCGACAGTGACGCGCACCTCGTCCAGGCTGTGCTCTTTGCGGTGCAGACGATGGGCGTCGGCCGTTGAGCCAGTGCCTTCCGGTTTGGTGCGCGCTGGGTACACCAGCTCGCCATCGCCCCAACACTGCTTGAGGTTCCCGAAGCCAACATCCATTCCTACCGCGAATCGGGCGGCGTTGTGACTCGACATAAAGCTGCTCCTTAGAAATCGTGCTTCCCGATTTTGGACTCGCCTTGGCGCTGCGCAACTGGCGAATACGCCGTCGAAACGGTGCCGTATTGAGCTTTCTCCAGCATCTCGAAGGCCCGAATGAGAAGCGACTTCGCATATTGCGCGCGCTGGCGGCTCCCAGCATGGCTTGGATACTGTTTTAGCCTTTTATGCAAGGGGCCGTCGTCGGGATTTATGCAAATCTCTACGTAAATCGAATCGGTTTTTCTCATGCTTTCGCCTTGTTCGGGAAATGCTCGTAGCATGCTTAAAAAATAAGCAAAAATGGGGTGGCTTATTAAGTACAAAAAGCTATAAAATTAATCAATTCCGTAGCATGTTCGTAGCAATATTTTTTTCTATCGGAGCTTTGAAGTCAAAAGCAAATACTCATCGAAAAACAGCTGCTCTCTAGGTCCACAGAGGAGCTGAAATGCGAGACTATTGCGGTATGCCCTGGCGGTAGTGGGCTCAAGAATTCAACGGTGCCGTCCGTAACGGCAGGAACTCAATCTCCAAGCTCGCCGAGCGCTCCGATGGAGTCGCTGCAGCTTGCCCAATAGCCAGTCGCCTTTTGGTTGCCACGCTTGCGTGTCCGCTTCCTACGGTGACTGGCTTCTTTTCGTTCGCTGGTGCGCCTAGGGTTGCCAATACTGAGGACACCGGACACGCGATCCCGCTTGGCTTAGCGGTCTGTTTTAGCAAATGCGTCTGGATGAGACACAGTTTCTCCGGACACGGACACGCCTAACGGCACACCCAATACACACACATCCCGATCGCCTGGAGGGCGGGGACACTGGTCACGAAGCCCGATGCAATGCGGCTGGATGAGCAGGTCATACGGGGTGGCCGCATGGGAATCACCCAGCGGTTCAGCCGACAACACAGGCCCAAGGCAGCCTGCACAGAATGCCCATCAGAATCCACGGTCGGCGGTAGGGCGCGTGGGAGCGGTGACGGAGACGTTGCTGCGACGGTCGGGTTGCGTTGCTCCACGCGCTTGGCTCATCGGCGGAATCGCTAAAGGACGGAGCTGTTTGGGTTTAACGCAGCGCGAATGCGATCCGAATTACGGACGCATTTGGTTGTGGCGTCGCCAGAATTTCGTTGTATAAATACTGTATGGCGCACCTATTCGGGCGCGCTAGGCGGGCGTAGTGGAGATATGCGCTCCTAGAGGATCGGGAACGGAGGTTTGTATGGACGAAGGGGTTTTTGACGCTCCGAAATGAGGGGAGGCCAAGAAGGCCAGTGGACGTTGTTCAATTTCTCTATGGGGAGCAAACTGTCCGCTCGCTTATCGACAAGGATGGTCAAGCGTGGGTGTCTGCGTTGGACGTCTGCAAAGTCCTCGGCTACTCCAATCCACATGCTGCAGTGTCCGCGCACTGTGAAGACGCGGGGGGACTCGCGAAGCACGAGGTGCCCACTACCAGCGGAATCCAGGCTCTGAACTTTATCAACGAGAGCAATCTTTACATGCTGATTTTCGCCAGCAAGCTGCCAGCTGCCAAGGAATTCCGGCTTTGGGTGACGCGCGAAGTCCTACCTGCCCTTCGGACGCGCGGTGTGTATACGTTGAACGAAGGAAAAGCGCCCCCGCCGCTCCCCGCCGCTAGCCCAGATTTGGAAGAGGCGCTGTCCGATCTGAGCAAGCTGCCGATTCAGTTGTCATTCGCCCGCCAGGATGCAATTCGGTACCGGCTGCAATCGGAGGAGAAGGATCTGCGAATCGCCGAGCTGGAGCACGAGGTAAAAGTGCTCGAGCACCTCGCCAAGTGGCAGGAAAGCACGCGGAAGCTGCGGCATGCGCAGATGAAGCAGGCCGCTGAGCTTCGCGATAAGGGAAATACAGCGGGGCAAATCGGGCACCTGCTAGGCATCGAGGCGGCTAAGGTCGACATCCTGGTGAGCGGTTGGAAAGCCCTCGTGGCGCTCCAACTTGCCAACCAGCCGGCTTAGGAGCGCCTGGTTCAGATGGGACAGCTACCTGAAGAGCAAACATCCAACGCGTCAGAGGAAGCGTGGAGTGAGCCAGTAGGCCGTCTTCCGTTCGGGAGGCAGGGCGCGACGGTGCGCGGGTTCACCGACCCGCAGGGGCATCAGTGGTACTGCGCGATCGACGCCGCTAACGCCCTCAGTCTGACGAATTTTCGGGCGACGATCACACGCATTTGTCGCGAGCCTGGGGGCATCGGCCATCGGATTACTGAGAGCGGCGGCAAGCGTGAGCCTCTCATGTATCTCAGCGAAGGCAATTTGCGCAGGCTAATTGCGCGGTGCAAGAAGGTTGAGGCTGATGCATATCTGGACTGGGTGCTTGACGACCTAGTTCCGTCCCGGCGCGGACCAGAGGCGCAAGGCTTGGCGGTGCGGGAGAGCGAACTCGGGGGCGTCGAGCGTCCCCGAGTAGCCGCCGACGTATGCATGGCCATTGTGCGTCATGAGAACAATTCGCTAGCGACGGGGGAGGGGCAAATCAGTGCTGATCCTGGCGACGCTCAGTTTCTTTCTCTACCACTCGGCAGCGCTGGTGCCGTTGTACGGGGTTTCCGGGATACCGAAGGCCGTCGTTGGTATTGCGCGTCAGATGTTGGGAACTGTCTCGGAATGCAGAACAGCAGAGCGATGGTGGCCCATCATTGCCTTCCAGATGCGGGAATTGTTCGCAAGGAGATCCAGACCAATAGTGGCGGGCGAGCACTCGTCTTTCTCAGCGAGTACAACCTTCGCCGGCTGATTGTCAGGGCCTGCAAGCCAGAGGCGGAGGCTTTCTTCGACTGGGCGCTGGGTCAATTGGCGCCTGACGGGGAGGAGCCTCGGCGGCCAGAGCCTAGGCCCGCGCCTATTCCGGAGCCAGATCCAGCGCCGCCCTCCAAGGCCTGGGGCGTGGGCATGACGGCGTACGAGCGAGAAAGACACTGGGAAGGCGTCCAGCTTGCGCCAAGGCCGGGGCGGCAATCGCAAGAGCCGCGTCCGTCAAGTTCAATCCGGCACTGCGAGTTCTAAATGTCACGTACTCGATTCCGCTTTGGCAGGGATGCCGCCCCGCCCACGCCCTCGATTTCGGCACGAATCGCTGCCGTGCGGGCTGGCAGGCCGGCATCAAGCGTCTGGGCCAGGTGTCCTGGGGTGGCGAGGTCTCGTCGTGAAGCCTGACGCTCGGCGTGCGGCGGACGATGCGTCCTCGACCTACGCCGGTGCGGCCAGCCTGCCGGATTCCGCCAGCTCTAGCGAGGTCGAGCGCCATGCTGGGGTTTCTGCCGAGGCGGGCAGTTCGACGGCGCCGGCGCGAATGGAGACTGGGATGGGGATGAGCAGTAGGCCCGTGCTGACGCAGTTGCGAAGAAACAGAGGAGGATCGATGGCGGGGCGGTCGCTCCGGGAAGAGGGCTGAGCCGTGATCACCATCGACTACGCAGCGATCACAGAGCGATCAGGCTTGCCACCATCATTCATCGACGCTTTCAAGCTGCTCGCTGCGGGACATTTGAAGAAGATTCGCAGCCCAAATCGGTTGAGCGACAAGCCGGTGTCGTTCGAGACCCAGTATCGGCGTGTCATCAACCTGCTGGCCTCGTTCCGGGAGTTGCGGGAAGACGGCTACAAGTTGACCAGTCCGTGGAACCTGAAGCAGAAGCACATCGAGCACCTTGTGCGCAAATGGGTGCTGGAGCTGAAGCAGGCGCCCGGGACGGTGGAGAACAAGCTGACGTACTTGCGCACGATTGCCGCCTGGATGGGCAAGCACAACCTGGTCGGTAAGCTTGACGACTACATTGAGCGTCCTGACGACTACCGACGCACGTACTTTGCTGAGGTTGAGAAGACGTGGGACGCCAGTGGGGTAGATGTCGATGGGGTATTGCGGAAGATCGAGCAGTCCGACCGGCACGTCGCGACGCAATTGAGACTTCAGGCCGCCTTCGGCCTTCGCAAAAAGGAGTCCTTCCTGCTGAAGCCGCATCGAGTAACGGCAGATGGGCAGTTGCGGGTGGACGATGGAACGAAAGCAAAGCGGCCACGCAAGGTGCAGCTCGAGACCGAGGCGCAGTACAAGCTGCTCGAAGATGCATGTCGGATGGCCAATAGCATGAGCGGCACCACGATTCCTATCGAGTACAGCCTAGACCAGTGGCGCAATCACTATGACTACGTCTTGAGGGTCCACGGGGTGACAAAGCGCGAGCTGGAGATCACCTCGCACGGCTTACGGCACCAATATCTCAACGGCTTGTACCACCGGGTGACCGGGGAATTTTCCGCGATCCAAGGGGGAACGAAGCCTTTGGACGCCCTGCACCGTGAGGGGATGAAGCGGGTTGTTGAGGCCGCCGGCCACTCCAGGGAATCCAAGAGCAACGCTTACCTGGGCAAGCATGCGCCGGCGCGCCGGCAACCGCCGTCACGAGAGGAGGTCAGGGCTGCGCTGGATAGCTGCTGCCAAGAGAAGAAAGCGGCGGCGGCGAAGCTTGGGATCTCGCGGCAAGCGTTGTACCGCATCTTGGCGAAGGCCCCGAACGATCGATAACTCGCCGGCGACGGACCGTCGCTGGCCAACTTGGAGAAGGAAATGCACGAGGACCGCGAATACTCGGCCGCAGAGATTGCCGGAATCCTGGCAAGAGGTATCGGCGTCGAGGCGCTGGAGCATTGGCCATTGACGCCGTTGCCGGACTATGTCATTGGCGTTGCGAGGGCCGAGGTA
Organism: Cupriavidus sp. 05L310; assembly: GCF_056398185.1. Taxonomy (NCBI): domain Bacteria; kingdom Pseudomonadati; phylum Pseudomonadota; class Betaproteobacteria; order Burkholderiales; family Burkholderiaceae; genus Cupriavidus; species Cupriavidus sp. 05L310. Next base: position 24,521 of record NZ_JBFTOX010000031.1, on the reverse strand, counting down.
GCCCTCGAAGGCGGCGACGACTTTGGGCAACTGGAAGACGCGCTTCGCCCGCGGCGCGCGCTGCGGACCGAATGGGGCGTGCTGGTCGTGGATCATTTCCGCGACTGAGACGAGTACACCGTGGCGATTCTCGGCTATCTAAAAGCCGACCCCTATCTGGAGTTGCCTCATCTGAGGAAGGAGGGAGAAACGGTCGGGATCTATCTGAGTGACCTGATTCTCGACGAGCTGCTGAAGTCTGCCAGTCAGGACCTATTAGCCGATGGGATCGACTGGGCGGACAACGACGATACAGGACAGGTCTTTTGTCTGATTGGCGTCGACGAACCGGGCTATCCACTTGCGTTCGGCCGTTGGCTCCAGGCCGCGGGGATCGAGAGACTGGCGGACGCCTGCCAGAAACCGGACTACCTGCGCAAGGTCGATTGGTCTTCGGGCTTGCCAATTTCGCAGATGCAAGTCAATTGAGCTCTTCCAGGCGGCCGCACTACCAACGCTGGTCGCCGCTTCTGTCGCACGCGCGCTTGTGGGAGATACACCGTGCAAGTTTGGCAATCTATCGTAGCCGCGGCCGCCATAGCGGCGGTGTGTGTCGTCGCCGGCGCCGGCCAGGCAGACGAAGACATACGCGGGCTGGACGCGGACGCCAATGGGATCCGCGACGACGTCGACGCTTGGATTGCCGGGCAGCGCTTTTCGGCGCCACAGCGTCTTGCTGCACAGCAGCTCGCGCGTGCTCTGCAGGCAACGCTCCTGCTTGATCCGCGGAATGCTCGCGCGGTGCTGGATGCTGCCGAAGCCGCCAATCACGGCGTTAGAGTAAGTGCGTGATAGCGCGGGGAACGACTTCCGAGGCCGGCTCCCGAACGGTGCTCGATATCGAGGCGATCACAGCGAACAGCGCGCCCCGAAAGCGAGCCTATCGCGCATACAACGCCAAGCTAAACGGGACGGTTTCCAGATCCCCCGAAGGCGACGGCTGCGAAGTGTAGCGTCTCAGCTGGCCTGTTGGCAGTCGCTATCTGACTCCGAAGCGGGCGGAGGTGTGAAGACCTGCCTCATGTGCGATATCAACTGCATGCGAGTCCGCGCGCCACGCCGTTCCAGGATCGCCGAAACGTGTTCCTTGACGGTGTTCTCCGTCAATCCCAGGCGCTGTGCGATCGCCTTGTTGGATAGCCCGTCGAGCAAATGGCGCAATACGGTACCCTGGCGGCTCGTGAGGCCGAGCTCCTCCGGCTTGATTGGGGTGCTGCTGAGTGCGGCGCCGGCGGGTTGATCATGTGCCGCCGCGTTGGCGGCATTGCCGGCATGCACCTCATGCGCGCGGAATGGCTTCATCCCCGATAGCAGCTGAGTTCGTGAGCGTGCGCCAAGGCGCTGCAAGATGGCAGAGACATGTTCCTTGACGGTGTTTACCGTCAGGCCTAAGCGGCGCGCGATGAGCTTATTTGGCAGCCCTTCAAGCAAGTGGGTGAGCACGTCCTGTTGACGCTCAGTGAGGCCTTGCCTAGCGGGTGTGACTGGAGTGGTGGGCGTGCTTTGTGTCTCGACGTCAGGCCACACCGTTGTGGGGGGTGCACCGGACTGGTCGATGTGGAGGGGGATGCGCTGCAGAACGACGGTGTCGAAGAAGCAGGCCTTCTCCGCGAGAGGAACACGCTCAACGGGTATTCCCATGTTCGCGCTCAAGAATGTGTTGCTAGCGCGGCCAAGTTCCTGTTGCCACACTCCCCGATATCCGTGGAACGCTAGCTTATAGCTGCGGCTGTCGCTGTAACTGCTTGCCGTCAGAATGTCGTGAAACTGACCCGTCATGCTTTCCCTGCCTAGTTATGCCGGTCTATCAACTCCCGCCGGCATCATTTCCAAAAGTGAAATCCGCTGCACCAACGCCGCATTGCGATCGCGCCGCAGACTGCGTTGGCTTGAGCGTCGCGATGACTTTACACCCCGGCTTCTCGATGAAGAAGAAACGATAGAAGAGTAGGGAGAGGTTCGAATGTCCACGTCCCGCAGGTTTGTGACAGACGGGGCACAAAGCGAAAACCAGATAGCCCTGTTGCTCGGAATGGCTAATGCGGCGCTTGCACCGCAGACGAGTGCGTAGAGGGCCTCCTGCACGCGTGTTTTTGAGCCTCTGGCGGCATGTGACGGGAGTTCCTGAGATCGCGCGAGATGGGCATTGGACGGCCCGAACTCCGGTCAATCAAGATGCCACCAAGATGTATGGCTATTACAACAAAATCTCCCGATTCGCGATCTCTGAGAAAAGGTCTGGCGTGTACATGCGGGCCGAACCAACAGCACCGCCTTCGCGTTGCCCGCGGCGAGCCAGCAGATCTGCATACCTCGCATTGACGGCATCCGGCGTCACATGCCGCGCGTCGATGCCGACCAGGCTGGACACGCGCCGGCGCACCCGGGCGATCAGGCTTGCCTCGGCGTGAGTCGGTACCGACGTCGGCCATCCTGCCGTATACTTGAGGTGGCCGGGCAGCATGGCTTCCATCGCTTGGCGCTCCGTAGCCGCCACCTTCGCCAGCTCAATGCGCTCGCGAATCTCTGCCGGCAGCAGGCTGGGAGCCACGATCGGCCGAGATCGGCATGAACCAGCACGCGGGGGCCGGCGTGGCCAATTTGGTCCAGATAGCGTGCGGTGGCAATGGCGCAGGCACGCCGCTGACACCTATAGCGACGACGCAGTCGTTGGCGAGGAGGGCGCGAACCTCCGGCGTTGCGGCGACCGGCGAATCGACCGCGCTGGACCTCGATTGCATCGCCGGCGCGACGAGCGAGCGGCCTTGCATAAACTGGATAGGGCGCCACGGGTCCATTCTCTTTTTCGCTCCTGCGCTATGGCCACGGCGCAATGCCGAGGCTCTTTGGCTAGGATACGGACCGTTTAGCCGATGCAACCCGGCATATTGCCCGGGGCTCAGGCAGGGGCGCCAACTCCGGGCAAGGAATGCTCAGCGAATTCCCGCGACCGTGCGGCCGATTGCTAGCAATCGAGCCTCTGGGGTGAGCTGGGTATTGCGCAAGGCGAGCAATACGAAGCCGATGGCCTCGGAGTAGTCTCGGACCAATGCCTTTAGCATGTCCAGGTCCTCGTTCGGTGCCATCAGCTTCGGACCGATATCGAGAAAGATCCGCCCGGCGTCCCAATCGATCCCCGGATGGATGTCCAGGACGGGCTTAAAGGGCGTGCCACCTATCGTGGCAAAGCCAGGGTCGTAAGTGACCGCAAGGATGCTGTCGCGCCGGTCGTTCGCGTGGAGATGCTCGAGCTTGCGGATTGCCTCCGCAAGTGGAAGTGGTTGGCGGTCTGTCCGTGCAGTCATGGCAGTTCTCCTGTTGGATTCTTCGATTCTTCGGGTCGGCGTGGCCAACCTACGATACCGACCAGTTGGCGGATGCAAGTGCCGGTTGCAAGCCGAAGCCAGAGCAGCCTCGAAAGAGCTCGGCCGCGCCGCGCAGATACTCCAGCATCCATTCGGTCACCAGCCACCGACGCCCCAGCCTCTCCGCCGCCAGCCCCGTTCGGACCGTGCCGCCAAACGGATCCACTACCAGGTCGCCCGGCTCCGTGAGGAAGCGCACGAAGAAATCCGGGATGTCCGTCGGTTGCATCGCGCCATGGATTGGAAGGTCGAGTTCTTTCGCACGCTTCCTATATAGCTGGGTATCCGCGCAGGCGTGGCCACGCTCGATGACGTTGCGCGGCAATTTCCCCGCTGTATCGCCGGCAAAGGCGCCTGGCCGCAGCCGATAGGCGCCATCGCCATAGATGGCGGTTCGCGCCTCGCCGCCAGCGGCGATCAGCTTCCTATGCCGTTCGGTATGTGCCTGTAGCACGCGGCGGTTGTCTGAGCGTACCCGGGCGGGATCATTCGTGAGCCAATAGACCAACTCGTGCGCGCTGCTTAGCTGGACGCGGTTGACGCAAGCCCACCAGGTTGGGCCAGGCGGCTTGCTGTAGTTGACCCACGGAATGCGGTCCATGAGAGAGAGGCCGAGCCGATCATGCAGCGCCAGCAGCAACCGCTCGGCATAGAGGGATCGCGCTGGACTTCTTGCCAGGTGGACGTCGTTCCCGATGTTGATCACGATGCTGCCGCCCGGTACTAGCTCGCGGACGATAGGCTCCAGCGCCTCGCAGAGAAAGTCGACATACTGCGCTTCGTTCGGGTTGCCGTAGGCTCGCGCCTGGCGGAGCGGGTAGGGCGGCGACGTAACGCAGAGCGAGATCGGCTCTCCCAGGCGCGGAAAAACGTCCCGTGAGCGGGCCCAGACCGCTACACCGAGATCCGTGCTGAAGGCGACTAGCCGAACACCGGCGCTGGCCTTGTGCAGCTTCTGCCGTGCATTCTCGCTCAGTCGCCAAAGGCCGCGTTCGCCTTCAACCCGCTCGATGATGCCCAACTGCCTCATGGTGATCTGGTGCCAGCGGATTTTGCGCGTAGCGGGACTGTGCATCGCGGCGGCGGCGCCTATCGGGACCCGGCGCTCAATGTCCAATCGGAGTTCCGGGCGCTGTGCGAGCTGGCGATAGAGGCTGCGGTTCTCGAGAGAGCCATCAGCGGAATCCGCATAGGCCTCGGCGATCGCACCGAAGAGATCGAGTTGGCGTGGAGGTGGTGCCATAGCGGGCATCCTTGTGTGAATGGATGCCTATTCTCGAATCCCGAATGACCAGCGCAACCATGCGCCGGTCCAATGTGCGAGGGCTGTGCAATCGCGAGCGACAAAAAAAGAGGGTGTAGGCAATGAAAACCTACACCCATCGGGAACGGCGAGGGGTCAACTCGCAATGCCGATTATGGGCGACGACACGGACTAAATGTTCCCTTCTTGCGGAGGGTTCGAAGGAGGGAAGCCATCGTGCTGCACGCCGTCGAGCAGGCGGCCTGCAGCCTTCTTGCCTGCGCGATGGACCATCGCCCAGCCGTCTGCCGCTGTGGCGCCGTTCGGATAGGCTACGGCGTCGTAGCCGCCTGGCACAACTCGACCGTCGAGAGCTACCGCAGCGGTTTCGAATCTGCCGGCACCAAAGTCTCCGGAGCCGTCTGCCCATTCACCGTTTTGCTTGTACAGGAACGGCACGTCCGCCGCCGCGCACTGGTCGCGCAGGCTCCGCGCCCAGGCCGGATGCCTCGGCCGTGCATGAGGGCCGCTCTCGCCACCGGCAATTACCCAGTCGATACCGCGATCACGCGCATCGCAGTAGAAGGGAATTGGCGACGGTGCATCATGCGGCAGCCTGATCGGCCCCAACAGCGGCTCAACGGATAGGAAGCGCACCCGGGCCGGCACGGCAAGCAGCTTCGGGACGTCGCGGTCGGCTTCGTCCTGGTTGCAGATGGTGGCGCCGAGCCAGACGCTGTCCGGCATACTCGGCGTCTCGAGCCTGTCCATCCAGAAAAGGTGCTGCGCGACCTCGAGCATCATGGCAGGCACGTTGCCGATGCGCTTCGTCAGCAGCAGCCAGTCCAGGTTGGGCGTTCTTTCGATCAGGTCGAACAGGTCCGCGCGCCAGGCCGGATCAACCTGGTTGTCGAACACGTCGGCCAGGCTGGCGCAGAAGACACGGCGGCGTGCGGGAGTCAGTACCTCGGTCGTGTGGCAGGCTGAGTTTGGGCAATGGCGGTGCGGATAGTCGTGGCCGAACTCGCACGCCTTGGAGTCCTTTTCCTCGCCGCGCCAGCCGCAGGCCGCGCACTCGAAGAATTTCTCTCTGTTCCAGCGTTCCGCCAGCTTCCAGTTGGCGGCCGACGTGCGGTGCCGATTTTCCTTGGCGCCCCACGTCACGCCCAGCACGCGCGCCGGCGTGGACACCTCGGCATAGCAGTGGTCGCACGCCGGGGACACCTTGGTGCAGCCGATCCACGGGTTGAACGTGGCGTCGGTCCATTCGATCTTGCTGTTCTCGCTCATGCAGCATCTCCCGTTGGCAGGAAGGTGCGCAGTGCCGCCGCCTTAGCGAGCATCTCGTCGTGGGCGGCCTTCGGTTCGTGGTCATCTCCCCAGTTGCCATCCGTGGCATTCCCTCTCGCGACGTTGGCAGCCTCCGCCTCGATCAGCTCAGCAGCCTCACGAATAGCCTTGTTCTTGGCCTCTTCGGAAAGGGCCGGGGCGATGGCGGCCAATTGTTGGCGAAGACGTTCTGCCTCTTTTTCGGCTTCTTCCCGCCTTCGTGCCTGCTCTGGGGTGAGGTACGGTGTGATGTCGTGAACCCTCCGCACAGCATCGAGCACTTTTCCGGCATCGACAGGCGAGATTCGGTAGCCGGCGTCGAATAGTGCGCCACCGATGGCTAGTACATAGGGGTTGGCCTCCGGAGCCTGAGAATCCGGCAAGGGCGGCCGCTCCGGGTACACCGAAGCCGCTCCAGGGCCGAAGGCTTGCCCCATAGTCCCTTCCAGTACTTCGGGCCGCGAGCAAGCCGGCTTACGCTCCAAGGCAGAACCCAGGCGCGCAACCATCGTGCGTAGCAGGGCACGGAAGGGGCCCGGCTGCTTCGCGTTTTCAGTCATGTTGGTCATGGCAAGTCTCTGTTCTCGATCGACCGAGCGAGGTGGTCCGCGCCGCCAGGCTCAGCAACACGTTTCGCCAACACCTCATCCAGGGTGCGTCCGCAGAACTCGCACGTGCCCTTGCCCCAGGCGCCGCCGGTCCAACAGTGACGGGAAGCTACGCGCAGGCCGGTCTTTGGGCTGCGTCCACTCAGGGCGCCGCACGACCTCAGATGCGGGCGGCTCAATTTCTCTTTCCTTTGGCGATCACGGCATCGACCCAGGCGGCTGGCGTTTCGTGCTTGCCGACGACCATATCCATGTCCGGCTGGATCCCTATCAAAGAGACCACCACGCTCGGCACGCTGTCGCCCTGGTCGCAGTCCTCCGTCACAACGTGCAGGCGCGGCTCAATCGAGCGCCACCGCTCCGCATCGCGATTCTCGTTGCTGTGCTGCCCTGGACTCGCTGCTAAGCACTCCAGCGTATCGTCCAGGGAGAGCTTGTCATGCAGGGCCTTCCACAAGGTCTCCAGCAGTGCTCGGTTCGTCCGGCCGTGCTTGTCCTGGTACTCGTCGAGCAAACGCGCCGCCTGCCGCGTGCGCACATCCTTGCGGTCGAACTCGGTGGTGATGTTGAGGAGCCAGCGCAAGGAGTTGAGGCCGCCGAACACGCTCTTTGCTAGGAGAACCTGTCCATCGATCACCGCTGCCGTGCTGGGCTGCTCTGAGGCTAGAAGGGCGCGTGCCTGGGTAAGGGACTCTGCGGAGACTTCCTCCTCTAGCAACTCTCGCCAGGCCGTTGGGAGTGCGCCCAATGAGTCGGCCCGGTTGAACAGCATCATGGCGAAATTGCCGACGTCCACGGGATCCCCTTTGGGAATGTGGCCAATCAGCGCCGCCGCTAGAAACGACGCCGGGCATCGTTCAGGATCATCCCAGCCTCGACGCCCCTTCACGCGGCTGGCAGCCATCTTCGCCTTCATGGCGGCGGCGAAGCGGTTCACTGCGGCATCGTCCGGATGCCCTTCAATGCAGGGCTGTTCTGCGGTCACGAGCTCCCGGGAATCGGGGTCGAAGTTCGATGGCGGCAGGCCGTAGCCGACAAACGCCAGCAGATGCCGGGCCGCGCCGACGATCAGGTTCTCGTCGGCGCCCTCCTCGCCGGACAAGTGCTGATCGCTGATGGTCAAGATCGTGCGACCGTCCTGCTCGACGCGCACGGACCAGTTCTCGCCCATGGCACGCGAGTCATTGGCCACCGCCTCGGCGCTCGAGTGCGGGCCGGCGAAGCGGCGTTTCATGTCGAACAGAGCGGCAGAAGGGTTTTGATTGTAGTACTCAACAGCGGCCCGTTCGTCATGGACGGTCCCGACGTGCTGAGGCAAGGGCGAGGACATCGGCTTCGCGGCCCGCTTGGCACGGATCTGCTCGACCTTCGTCCAGATGCGCGCGAGTTCTGTCTCGCCGGCCTCGTGCATGTCCAGACCCTGCGCCAGGCAAAGCGCGGCCAGCGTCACCATAACGCCGCCGACTTCCTGGGCTCTTTCGCCAACTGGGCGCCCATAGACGTAGTCCACAAGCTGATGCGCCTCGCTCTGCGTGGCCCCGCACGCTTGCACGAGTTCCAAGGCCTCTTCGAGGAAGCGGTAGTTGCGTTCCTGGCTATTCGCAGCGATCTCGGCGCCAAAGCACGCCAGCATCCAGGGTTGAACGCGCGCCTGGAATGCTGACTGCTCCGGCGGCTGGGGGGCGTGGGGCTGGGCTCGAATGGCGCGGGTGAGATCTGCGCGCACGTACTCGACGTCGGCGTCGTGTTGCCGGCCAGCGCACCAAGTGACCTCATGCAGATCACCGAATGAGGTGTTATCGGCGATGTCGCCCACAACCAACACGATGTGCTCCGGGGCGTTCACCACCACCGCCTGCGCGCCCTCGCGGTGTGTTACTGGCTGCGGCATGACACGCAGAGCTCTGCGCATGCGCTCCACGGCGTTCTCAGGTGTCACCGCACCGTACTGGAGTTCGGTTTGGATACCCAGGATTGCGCCGAGCAACTCCTTTGCATCTTGCCCTTCAGCGAATTGGACTCCTGCCTGGAAATTCTCGGTAGGCTTGCAGTCTTCGATCATCTTAGATGGCTCCTTTGACGATTACGGCGGAAAAGATAGCTGCGTACGTCGCTGCATTCGGTCTTGCCATGGTGGCGACGACGTCATTCCCATTTGTCAGGATGAAGTGGGTCTTTCGCTCGGCTAGCTTCCATCCTGGCGGGAGCGCTCCTTCGTGCTTGTCCTCGCTGGGCTGCTCTGCCGCCGAAGGAAGGCTAGTGCGGTGCGCAAGCTGCCAGCCGATCGGCAGCTCGGGCAGGCCGGCGTGGCGCTCGGTTGCGGGGCGGCCTCCCGAGCGGCGTTGAGCGTGTCGCACACCCATTGCACTATCTCGGTTTTCACTGTATGCAGTCAATAAACGACGTCACTCACAGTTGCCTCAGGCATAGCCCAAGGTAACAGCGCGGCATAGTCATCGGCCGTGGTGGCCAGAGGCAACTTGGTGAACAGCCAGACGAGGTAGCGATACGGGTCAATGCCGTTGGCTTTGCATGTCTCAACGAGGGAATAAAGATTGGCACTGGCATGCGCGCCTGCGACGGTGGAGGCGAATAGCCAGCCGCGGCGCCCGACGACAAATGGGCGAATCGCGTTCTCGCAAGGGTTGTTACATATCGGCCAAGAGCCGTTTTTTATGTAACGGATCAGCTTCGGCCACTGCCCGTTGAGGTAGTGCAAAGCCTTGCCAAGCAAGCCACCTGGCACGACGGTATCACGATGCTCGGTGAGCAGCTTTTCGATGAGATCGAGAACCCGAGCGCTGTAGCGCGCGCGTAAGCGCAAGCGTCGTTCAGCCGTCCATTGCGCGCTGCGCGCCTCGGCGGCATAGAGCTTGGCAATCAGCCTGACGAAGCGCGTAGGTAGCTGATCTGGCGAGCGTGCCGCTTTGGGAATGGCGTCCTCGGCCTTGATGAAGTATCGCCTGGCATGAGCCTTATGCCGAGCTCGGCATAATGCAGAGGATTTTTTGTTTAGCGGTCGCGGCCTCAGATGCATGAGTCGAGCCGGCGAGATCGGTCCGCGAGCGGTAAATAAAAAATCGTTTGTGCTAAACCGCTCCGCAGGCGCTGGCGTCTATGGGCATTGAATGAACGGCGCGGTGATTTGCGGTACCCGGCGCGTGGCCATCGCACGCCGGAAGCGGGCGGTCTGACAGAGCCGGTCGCGCGAAGACAGTGAGAATGCGAGGGTCAGCGGGCAGATAGTGCGGAGTTTCGCGACATTGTGATGGTGCGAAGACGGCAAAGCACGAGTTGGTTCGCGTTGGCCGCATGGGGAAGACCAACGTGCTGGGGGCTGGTGCTGATGCCGGTCAATGTCCATGACTGGGATCAGGTGGAGCCCGCGGCAGGATGCCAGGCACACCGCCTTCGATGCGGACCATGTGGCCCTTGCCGCAGACGGGGCAATCGCGCAGTGACCTGCCGGTGAGCCGCTGGTAACGGTCACGGTAGTCTTCCCCGATGGCGGGTGACGCAGCAGCGGGCGGCTCGACACCGAGCAGCCGTCGGCAGGTGGCGAGGCGCGCCGCCCGGTGGCAGTTGGCGAGCCACCCGTAGCTGCGGATGCGCTTGAAGCCGACGGGCAGCACGTGCAACAGGAAGCGGCGGATGAACTCGTCGGCCGTGAGCGTCATGGTCCTGTGGCGGGCTTCGTGACGGTAGTCCTTCCACCGGAAGAGCACCGAATCGCCATCAAAGCGCAGCAACCGGTTATTCGAGATGGCGACGCGATGCGTGTAGCGGCCCAGGTAATCGAGCACCTGTGCGGCGCCGCCAAACGGTGGCTTCGCGTAGACGACCCACTCCGCGTGAGCGGCGGGCGCGAGCCAGGCGGCGAACGCTCGCGGATCGCGCAACGGCTCGAGCTGGCCATGAAAACGCAGCGCGCCGGCGTCGAACGCGCGACGCAGTTGGTCGAGAAAGAGCCGCCGGAAGAGCCGCGAGAGGACTCGCACGGGCAGGAAGAAGCCGGGTCGGCAGGCGATCCAGCGCTCGCCGTCCGGGGCGATGCCGCCGCCGGGTATCACGCAGTGCACGTGCGGATGGTGCAGCAGATTCTGCCCCCACGTGTGCAGGACCGAGAGGAAGCCGATCTCCGCGCCCAGGTGCTTCGGGTCGGCGGCGATCGTGCGCAGCGTTTCGGCGCTGGTGCGAAACAGGATGTCATAGAGCACCCTCTTGTTCTGGTAGGCGAGCGCCGCGACGGGCTCGGGCAGCGTGAAGACGACATGAAAATACTCGACCTCGGGGAGCAGTTCGGCGCGCCGGCGTTCGAGCCATTGCGCGCGGGCGAGCGACTGGCACTTCGGACAGCAGCGATGGCGGCACGAGTCGTAGGCAATGCGCTGATGACCACATGTATCGCACTGCTCAACATGTCCGCCGAGCGCGGCGGTGCGACACAGCTCGATGGCGCTCATCGTGCGCCGCTGGGCACGACTGAGGGCGTCGGCATGGGTCTGCCGGTACTTTGGGCCGCAGCGGCGGAAGATGTCCGCCACCTCGAGCGCCGGTCGCATCGCCGGCTTCAGAAGTATGCGGGCGGTGTGGGCTCAGGCGGGATGGGTGCGGGATGCGGCAGCAGGTCAAAGGGACTCGGGGTCGCGCACACGGTGCTGGTAGCCACTTTCAAGTAGCGCGCCGTCGTCGAAAGGCTGCGATGGCCCATCAGCAGCTGGATCCGGCGCACGTCGGTGCCGGCCTCCAGTAAATGCGTGGCGAAGGCGTGCCGCAGTGAATGCGGTGTGATGGGTTTCTTGATGCCGCTGCGCTTACGTGCAAGCTGGCATGCCTGGCCCACGGCATCGCGGCTGATCGGTTGCCCGGAAACAGCCACTCCCGCGGGTGAGCGTCCTGCCAGTACAGTCTCAGGATCTCGAGCAGCCGCGGCGACAGCATGACGTAGCGATCTTTCCTGTTTTTGCCCTGGTTCACACGGATGACCATGCGCTTGCTGTCGATATCGGTGACCTTCAGATGCACGACTTCTGACACCCGCAGTCCGGCGGCGTACGCGGTCATCAGGATGGTGCGCTGCTTGAGACTGGCGATCGACTCGAAGAAGGTCGTGATCTCCTCCAGGCTGAGGATGACTGGCAGTCGGACCGGCTTCCTCGGCAAGGGAAAGTCCTCGTCGCTCCAGTCGCGTTTGAGCGTCACGCGGTAGAGAAAGCGCAGTGCGCCGATCGTTGCGCCGAGACTGGCGGGTGCCAGCTTGCGCTCTTCACGGAGATAGACGAGCCAGGCTCGGATCTCCTCTGGACCCAGCAGTTCGGGCGAACGGCGAAAGTGCCGGGCGAAACTGGATACCTGAATCAGATAGGACTTCTGGGTATTCTCTGCAAGGTTGCGGATCTGCATGTCATGCAGCATGCGTTGGCGCAGTGGCGTCATGGCGAGCCTCCTGGAAGCAGTGGGTGGAATGCCCAACCGGGCATTCACATACTGCTCCTGGCGACACCGCTCACCACCTCGCTGGGGTTCAGCGCCAGACAACCCTCTTCATGAAACGTCAGCCATAGACCTGTGCCCACCTCCCACTACCGCGTCAGCGGTTTAGTGTACGCCCGTGATGGCGTGCCATTTGCAGGGTGAAAGTCCCTGTCGGAGTTGGCCACAGCTCCGTAGCTGAAGGTAACTGCGTCGTCGTGAGACGGGGTGGGGAGTAACCGGAAGCGAACTGTCGGTCCGTAGGTTAACGAACCTGTTTCGGCGGGGTATGGCGGCGAGCCTGCACTAAAGTGGCGAAGCCTGGAAGTAACACAGCACGCTGTCGTGGCGGACAAAGCGGTGCGGTGGCGTACCACGTGTTTGAGGACGGGACGATGGGATGGTGGCACGAAGCAAGCGGGGAGACCTGCCGGCGAGGTGAACGCTGGCAGGAGTCAGAGTCCCGATAGTACTGCACACGGAAGAGTCAAGCCGTGGAGACCTGCGTCAGAGCAAAAGGCGCACTAGGGAAGCGGGGCAGGAAAGTTGATAGCAAAAGACCGGAAGGAAGCAGAGATGAAGATCGAAGCATCGCCAGTGTCGGAAACGACTAGACGAGATGCAAACGCGCTGGGAAGCTGCGTGCAGCGGAAATTCGCGTCAGCTTCAATCTGGACGGACGCTATGTTGGCTGCTCTACAAAACGGAGTTAAGGGAGGTAAATGGCACAGTCTGATTGACAAGGTGTTTCGCCTGGACACGCTCGCGCTGGGATGGGCTCAGGTCGAGAAGAACGCCGGGGCGGCGGGAGTGGACCGCATGAGCGTGAAGCGATTCGCGCAAGCGCGGGACCGCTATCTTGCTGAACTGGCGCATGCATTGCAGGATGGTAGCTATCGCCCGCAGCCGGTGCGGCGCGTCTACATACCGAAAGGTAAAGGACGTCGCCCGCTCGGTATACCCGCTGTGAAGGACCGCGTGGTTCAAGCGGCCCTGAAGCTGGTAATCGAGCCGATCTTCGAGCACGAGTTCGAGCCAAGAAGCTACGGCTTCCGCCCGGGCTTGGGATGCAAGGATGCGCTCCGAGAAGTTGACCAGCATCTGAAAGCGGGCTACTGCTGGGTGGTCGATGCTGACCTGCAAGGCTATTTTGACTCGATCCCACACCTGCCCCTTCTCGCGAGAGTGGCCGGGCGAATCGCGGACGGCCGAGTTCTGGAGCTCATCCAGTCCTTTCTCAAGCAAGACATCATGGAAGACATGACGCGTTGGACGCCGACTTCTGGCAGTCCGCAAGGGGCGGTTGTCAGCCCCCTGTTGGCAAATCTGTACCTGCACGAACTTGACGTAGAAATGCGCCAGGCAGGGCTGGTCATGGTGCGCTACGCGGATGACGCCGTGGTGTTATGCCGCACACGTGAGGAAGCGGAAGCAGCGCTCACTCGCATGCGGGCTTGGGTGGATGCGAACGGCTTGACACTGCATCCCGACAAAACCCACGTTGGGGATTGCCGGCTGGAGGGTCATGGCTTCGAGTTTCTCGGTTACCGGTTCGAGGCGGGCCAACGGTGGGTGCGCAAGAAGAGTCTCATGGGGTTGCGGGATAAAATCCGGGCCCTGACCAAGCGTAACAGGGGCGATTCGATCGAGAGCATCATTGCGTCGATCAACCCGATCCTGCGTGGCTGGTTCGGCTATTTCCAGCACGCCCACCGCTACACCTTCTCGTCGGTCGACGGCTTTGTTCGTCGCCGTCTGCGATCGATCTTGCGCCGACAGCTTCATCGTCCGGGGCAGGGTCATTGCCTTCGCGATCACACCCGATGGCCAAATGCCTTCTTCGCTAATCTTGGGCTGTTCACGATGTCCGAGGCCCTTCGATTGGCGCGCCAATCCCGATGTGGAAACAACTGACTGGAGAGCCCGTCGCGGGAAAACCGCACACCGGGTTCGGAGGGAGGGGACGGCGAAAGCCGTTTCCTACCCCTATACTAGGCGCATTATCCCGAGTGCGGTTTTATCTTGAATGAAGTCGCTTAGCGGGCGTTCATGCGGTCGATCGATGATCCGAGCTTCAGATAAATTTGGATTGCTCACAGGGACTTCAAGAACGCCAGCATATCGCCCTTTGGCTTCCATGTCTTCGCGTTCGCCGGTTCAATGCCAGACTTCGTCCAGAATGCGAGCATCGCCTCGCGCTTCATCTGCAGGTTGGTCGTGATGTAGCGGCCGGTCGTGGCGACGCTGGCGTGGCCGAGATAGTCACGGATTACCGTCACGTCGGTTCCTGATTGCAGAAGCGCAACGGCGCAACTGTGACGCATGACGTGTGGCGTGATGTGCTTGCGTCGCAGCACTGGGTTGTCGCGAGCCGCCGCCGCTACGTGTTTGCTGAGAACGTAGGCGACACCATCGCGGGTCATAGGTTGGCTGTTTCGATTGAGGAATACGCACTGCTCATCGGTAGCGCCTGACATACCGCGCAGTCGGTGCAGCGCGTTGGCCGTCTCCGTCCAAAGCGGCAACAGGCGCTCCTTCTTACCCTTGCCGTGCAAACGAACCTGTCGTGGTGAGGTCAATTGCAGATCGTCCCATCGAAGTTCGGCAGCCTCGCTGACCCGAGCACCAGTGTTGTAAAGAAAGAGCAGAAGCGTGTAGTCACGCCAACCGTCGACGGTGCGCCGGTTGGGCATGCTGATGATCAGGCGGACATCCTCGGCCTCAAGGTAGGTCGCTGGCCGCTGACGAGCCTTCTTTGCCGGGATCGCTAGTACTCGCACGTACTGCTGCGAGTGCGCCAAGTCGTTGCGCAGGAGATGCTTGAAGAACCCACGGATCGCTGCTCGCCGGCAATTGCGTGTTGCTGCAGAATTCGATCGCTGCGTCTCGATATGATTCAGGAAGCGCGTCACGGCATCAGCGTCGATGTCGCCGAGCTGCAAGGAAGCAACCGCTCGGCGGCGCTGGTCAGCAACGAATTTGAAAAACAGCGTCAGTGCATCACGGTAGGCTCGAATGGTGTGGACGCTGGCACCTCGCTGCGTTGGCAGGTACTCTGTGAAGTACGACTGCACATGTGCGAACAGCCCATCCTGTGACCGGCTCATGGCAATCTGCGCTTGCGGCGCGAGAGCTGTTCGAAGCGCTGGCTCGCGAGTTGCAACAGCTCAGGCGTGGCCTTGAGATACACCTCCGTGCCGAGGACGTTCTGGTGGCCAAGGTAGGCCGACAACCACGGCAGCTTCGCGTGCACGTCAACACCCTCAACGGCCCAAGCGGTCAGCCGATGTACGGCGAAGGCATGTCTCAACTCGTAAGGCCTGGCACCCGATCGCCCGCGTGGCGGCTTCAAACCGAGCGCACGCAGCAGATATCGCAACGCATCCGAGGCCGCACGCACAGTGAGCGCTGATCCGTCGCGACGGATGAAGAGTGTCAATGGATCGTCGGCCCGGCTTGCCGACAGGACTTCCTTGCGCTGGCGCAGGTAGAAGCGTAGTTCGGCGACTAAATCGTCGCGGATTGCCAGGATGCGCGAGCGCCCCTTGCACTGTCAGAACGGCCATGCGTAGATCGACGTCGGCCAGATGCAGCCTGGTAGCTTCGCCCAGCCGCATCCCGGTGCAGTACAGTACGAGCGTGAGCGCGCGCAACATCGCACCCCACATGTTGCGACCTTCGTGCCGCGTGGCAGCGTCCAGCAAGGCAAGCACCTCTTCGCGACTGAAGATGTAAGGCACGAACACCGATTCCTTGACCGGCGCCACCGCGTGATCGGGGGCGAAGCCATATGGATCGCTGCGGCGGCGGAACAGGCACAACTGGCGCACGACACCGAATTCGTTACCCACCGTGATGGCCTTGCGGCCTTCGATCCGCGTCACCCACTGTGTCACCACTTGGTCTAATGCCACCGGGCGGTCGCCGTGCCGGTCACGGACGAAGCGCACGAAGCCGTTGAGCACGAACTCGGCACGGCGGTAGCCCATGCCCATGGCCCGCTTGAACGCCAGGAACTGCATTGCGTCGCGAGCCAGGGCGGTGGCGGTAGTCTTCGTGCTCATCGCGGCACCGGAAGAGAGACCTCACGCAGCGACTGTGTGGCGATACGCACATAGGCAGACTCACGAATTTGACGCCGGTCTTCGGTCGCGACATCTGCAGCGTGCTGGCATCCCAGTCAATGTCCTGCAGTTGCAAGCCGATCACTTCGCCAGCGCCCAAACCATAGGTACTCATCATCAACAGCAGCGCATGGTCGCGCAGTCCGCGTGCCGTGCTTGTGTCCACAGCGCGCAGCAGTCGCCGAACGTCCTCCCACGGTAACGCGCGTTGGGGGCGTTCGAACCTGGGCTGTACCGGCGAGATTACCCCATCGGCCAAGTTGGTGCGAATGCGCCCGCTGGCCAGCAGGAACCGGGAAAAGGATCTAATCGTGCTGGCGATGCCGGCTGTCGTCGAACGTGCATAGCGACTGGCGCATTCGATTAGGAATGCGTCGATGTCGGGCAAGCTCAGACGACGCCAGGATTTGCCAGATCGACGCAGGTGCTCCAAGAGCTTGCCGACATCGTCGAGCTTCTTGCGAATCGTGATCTCAGGGTTGCCACGATGTTGCCCAAGGTAGTCAGCGTAGCCACGCAGAACCGCCGTAGCAGGTCGTCGACGGCGTTCGATGGATTGCCACGGCGACACCGGCAAGCCCATGACTTCGTAAACGCGCCGCAGCGAACGCAGAGACGAACTCGCGAGACCGAGATGCACGGGGTTGATCTTGCGAAAGCGCGTGTACCAAGCCCGGAAGCGTTTCACGCCGGCGCGCGATAGCTCGGCGCCTTCCTCCAGCCCACGGGCACGGCAATAGCGTCGAAACCGACCGATCCACTGCAGGTACTGCTGCGCGGTACTTGCACGGATACATCGATCGCCATGCCATACGCGCAGAATGTCCTGCACGCTAGGTGTGCTCTCGGAGGGCTGGGGCTTGGGTGACTGCGTGTCCATGCAAGCATATACGCAAGCTCGTCCTAATCGGATTCAAAAGCTCATTGAACGCGCTGGATTTATGTGGGGCTGCGCCACCCTGGCTCCTCGTGTGGACAGAATCTAATGCGTCGCGCACCAGATAAAGCCGCACTCGGGATAATGCGCCCAGCAACCGACTTCGATGATGCGGCCGGTGCGATAGAGGGCATCGTGGCCACTGTAGGCGTCGGCCTGCAGGTACCCCCGATAGTCGCGCAGGAAGGTGAGCGGATGGGTGGCGGCACGGGATTCGGCGAACTCGAACATGACCGCCGGCGGGTGATCGACCCACAGCCCATTCTCCTGCCGCTGACCGGCTCCGAGGTAGCCCCACAGGTGCGCCTGCTTGGTGGTGGCGCGCCCGCGTTCGAGCAACGGCAGCGTGGTGTCGTCCAGGTGCAGGCGCGGTGCCTGCAGGATGTGGGTGCGCAAGGATGGCAGGAGCGTCTCCAGCAGCTCGGCCGACCCCAACTTCCATTCGCACAGTGTGGCACGCGGCAGATGAATGCCCAGGCGGGCGTAGCCCATCTCCTGCCGGTGGATCGGCAAGTGGTCCACAAAGGTATTGACCTGGATGTTGGCGAGCAGGCCCGCGCTGGCGTTGCTCTTCGGTAACGGCGAGGGCTGCGCGGTGGCGGTCACGATGGTGGACTCATCGTTCTTCATGGCCGCATACTTGAAGCGGATGTGCTCGATGACGGTAAGCTTGGCTGGCTCGTAATGCAGCGTCTCGCTGCGCTCCTCGCCGATGCGCTGCAGTGAATCGAAGGCGGCCTTCTCCGCCGCGGACAGATCGTATTCGATCCGCGTGCGCGGTAGGTCCTTGGGCAGTGCCGGGCGCCCCTTGCGGGTGTGGCCCGCCACTTTGACCTCTGAGGCGGTTGCCGGTGACGGCAGATCGAGCGGCGCGGCAAAGAGTTCGGCCTGACCCGGCAGACGTTCGGAGCTGGCGCCGAAGTGCGCGCGGTTAAGCTGCGCGATCTGGTGCTTCAATATCTCCAGTTGCTCCCACAGCGCGCGGGCGACCCGGTTCTGCTCCAGCGCGAGGGTACGTACCGCCTCGAGATCGGCTGGCAGGTCGGAGGGTGTCAGTACCGGAAGCATGGCGCCATGATGCGCCAGCGCCGGCAGGTTTACAAGTCACAAGATGCGCGTGGCAGCGACGGTGCAGTGGGGCCGAACCGCAGGGATCTCGATGCCTTCGAGCCAAGCGTTCAATTCGGCCAGCGTGAAGCCACGCTGGGCTAGCGTCGCCGGCGAAGGAAACCGGCCGCGCGAAAGCCGCTTGTACCACAACGCGAAGCCGGTGCGGTCCCAATACAGAATCTTGACCTTCGATCGATCGCGGCCGACGAAGACAAACAGGTGGCCCGACAGGGGATTCTTGGCCAGCAACGGCTCCACCAGATACGACAGGCCGTCGATGGACTTGCGCATGTCGACCGCGTCACGGCAGATGAAAGCCTGCACATCGCCGCTGATCAGCACCGGCCGCCTCCCAACTGTCCCAGCACGAAGCGCACGATGCGTTCGGCATGCACCCCGGCCATCTCGATACGTGCGCCGCCCAGCGTGACGACCACTTGGTCGCATGACTTCAATGGTGCCGGGTCGCTCGCCGGCAGGACATTCGGTAGCGCTGTCGTTGCCGCGGCGATGAATGCCGTATCCGCAGTCACTGCCATAGGCGAAGTCACCGGTGGCTCGTGGTTCAATCGCTTGCGCCACAGACCGAAGGTGCTAACGGCCAATCCGTGCTGTCGGCAGAAGGCTCGAATGCTCCCGCCGCTGTGACCCCATTGTGCGAGCATCTCTCGCCAGAAGGCTTCGTCGTGCCGGTTATACCTTGCCCCTGCTCGTCCGCTCATACCCTCGCGCTGATCGGCCATCACTCCACTCCCGCCTACCGTGAAGCCGTAACCTTCTCATCAGCGCCCACGACTCGCCAGCCGGGTTCCGCTGACGGTTACGGATCTTCAGTGCGATACGCACATATGAAGCTAGCCTAGATCTTGACTTCCGGGAACAAATGAAGGGAAGTCAAGATATGAGGGTTACATTACAGCTGCCGAATGGTTACTTGACCGCCGGAAAGTCCAGAATCGTGTCGTTGACGCGATTGAAGATGTTGGTCGTCAGAATCGCGGTGACTGCGAGAATCGATTCAGTGATTTGCGAATCGGTATAGCCAGCCCGGCGTACGTTATCCAGGCTGCTCTGCGGAACGGTACCGGTTGTGCGAACCAGGGTTAGCACGAATTTTACGAGCGCGTCAAGTTTTGCATCTGAGCTCAATCCGCCAGCGCGCAGTTCAACCATCTGTTCAGCAGTAAAACCCGCCATTTTGCCGGTCAAAGTATGTGCTGCGAGGCAATAGTCGCAACCGCTGTTTTCGCTAATAGCAAGGTTGATTGCTTCCAGCTCTTTCGCAGAAAGTTCGCCGCTGGATTTCAAGGCTGCGTTTGTCGCCAGCAACGACTGGAGCACGACGGGAGATTGCGAACCAATGCTCGCGTACGCGTTCGGAACCTTCCCGAGGCCGCGTTTGATGTTAGCGAACAGTTCGGCAGTTAAGCCGGTGGCGGACGTGACATCGATCGTGGACATACGAGTCATTTGGATTCCTTTAGTAAGGTTAAGCTACGGGGATGGGGTTCTCGGCCAGGGACTGGTTGAATTGGTCGACCAGCGTGTGTTCCTGGGAACCAGGGTTGTTGCGCAGCGGCATTGCGATATCCACCACCACCTCGGTGGTGGCGGTCTCGAGCTTCCGCACCGTTTCAGCGATAAATGCAGGCAGCGGCATGGCGCGTGAATCGCCGCTCCTGTAAATCAGGTCGGTATCTACCCACGGAGGTGCAATCTCCAGCACCCGCTCACTGGTGCCACGCAGCATGAAGCGCTGCGATAGCGCATACGAGTGGATTGCTGCCTTAGTGGCCGAGTACAGCGCCGTGCTCGCCAGTGACACAAAGGCCAGAACCGAACTGTCGTTGATGATCGTGGAATCGGGCTGCGACTTCAGGTGCTCAACAAACGCTGCCCTAGAACCGAGGCAAAAACAGGGACGAAGGGTTCGCGACGGCCATCATTTATGCTAGGAAGCGGTCTACCTGCATCACGAAATCTTCAACCTCCTGGAACAGAAACGCGTGGCCAGCATCGGGATAAAGGATTAGCTTTGCATCGGGTGCCTGCTGTGACAATACGAAAGAGCGATAGGCCGGTAGCATGACATCACACGCGCCGTTGGCAACGAGCATCGGCAGACGTAGTTCGCTGGCCCGGTGCAGCACGCCCTGCCACGACGAAATGGCCTTGATTTGGGCCATGAATGCCTCGGCCGTGACGGCGGGGCCGCGGTCCAGTTGCCCGGCGATTCTATTCAGCGAGGCGCGGCCCGCGTCGACTGCGCATTCGCTTTGCGGGAAGAACAGAAACAGAAAATCTTCGATGTCATTGACGGGACGCGCCATGACCTGCGGAACTCTCGGATGAGGTTGCGGCCCACCGGTGATTCCACCGGGACTGGATCCAGCGACGATCAGGCGTCGCACCAGATGCGGGGCCTCGAGCGCCAGTTGCTGCGCCACCACCCCGCCTAGCGACCAACCCAACACGTCCACCTGCTTGTGACCCAGTGCTGCGATGACCGCGCATGCTACCGCCGCCATGCCTGCAATCGTGTCCGGCACGATGCCGCCCGACCGCCCGATACCCGTACTGTCGAACCAGATGATGCGCCGGTCCGCCGACAGTTCCTTGATAAACGCCGGGTCCCAATCGTCCATCGTGCCGCGGAACCGCTGCAGCAGCAGTAGCGGGATGCCTCCCTCGGGGCCGGCTTCGCGCGCACAAATTCGGCCATACGGGGTATCGATGTCGAAAGAACGTGTCATGGTGGGTAGTTGTATTGTGGATCGTTCTCGATGAGTTACCTGCCAAGCGTATTGCCGAATGCGCCCCGATGCAGGACATAAACACGGCGTTTTCTGTCATGCCTTCGGTTCGCGCCCAAGCAGCGCTGAATGTGGGAACACGTGTGTACGGCAATGTTGTCCGAAAATGCGGTGTATATGTCAGTCCATGGCGCGTCACTATCCCTATGCTTGCGCGTATCTGCATGCCACACCGCGCGCATTAAGCAGCTCCCTCTTACCCAAAAGGATACACATGCCATCACAACTCGGAACCGCTCTCGTCACCGGATCGTCCTCCGGCATCGGCGCCGTCTACGCTGATCGCCTCGCGGCACGCGGCTATGACCTCATACTCGTTGCACGCAATGAAGAACGGTTGCGCGCGCATGCGGCCAGGCTTTCGAGCACGCATGGTGTCCAGGTGGACGTCCTAGTGGCGGATCTCACCGACGCTGCCGGCCTGCGACGTGTCGAGGCCACGCTCGCTGGCAACGATCGCATCACCATGCTGGTCAACAACGCTGGTTTCGGCGGCGCTGGTACCCTCGCGCAATCGCCGGTGGACGACATGGAACGCATGATCAGCGTCAACGTCACCGCCGTCATGCGACTGTCCTATGCGGCCGCGCCCGCATTTGCCGCGCGCGGCGCCGGGACGATCATCAACATCGCATCGATCGTCGCGATCGCCCCCGAGATCCTCAATGGCGTCTACGGCGGCGCAAAGGCATTCGTACTGGCATTCAGCCGTTCGCTGAAGAAAGAGTTGAGCGAAAGCGGCGTGACCGTTCAGGTCGTACTGCCGGGTGCTACGGGCACGGACTTCTGGGAAGTCGCGGGTCTCCCTACGTCGAACCTCCCGGAAAGCTGGGTCATGACACCCGAAACGCTGGTGGATGCCGCACTGAGCGACCTCGACGCCGGCGTGTTTGCCTCGATTCCGTCGTTGCAGGACGACTCGCAGTGGCAGGCTTGGGAAGCCGCGCGCGAAGCCATGGCGTCCAATCTGTCCTCCCGCGTCGCCGCGCCGCGCTACGCAGCGCGTGCCGGACAGCAAGACTGAAACCTTGACCCCCGTCTCCACATGAAAATAGCAATCGCCCCACTGGCCGTGCTTGCCATGGCCACCCTCTTCGCTCATCAGCCGGCCCGCGCCAGTGAAGCCCTCGCCCAAAAGTACGCGTGCGCGGGCTGCCATCAGGCCAATGCCCGCCTGGTGGGTCCGTCGTGGAAGGAAATTGCGGCCAAATACAAGGGCGGCAGCAAGGCCACGGAGCAACTCGCCGTCAGCATCAAGGCCGGTGGTGGCGGCAAATGGGGCGCTGTACCGATGCCGCCGCAGCCGCAGGTATCCGATGCCGATCTCACCGCGCTGGCGCAGTGGGTTCTCTCGCAGAAGTAGAGGAGTCTCCGATGACCACGCTGAACATCAATGGCAAGACGCTCGACGTCGACGCCGATCCGTCCACCCCGCTGCTCTGGGCCCTGCGCGACAACCTCGGTATGACCGGCACAAAGTTTGGTTGCGGCATGGCCGCATGCGGCGCGTGTACGGTCCATATCAACGGCACCGCGACGCGAAGCTGCGTCATGCCCCTCTCGGCTGTGGCTGGAGTAAACGTCAACACGATCGAGAGCATAAGCGACGACAAGATCGGCCGCGCGGTACTGGATGCCTGGATCCGGCACGATGTGGCGCAATGCGGTTACTGCCAAAACGGTCAGGTGATGAGCGCCGTGAGCCTGCTGCGCACTAAGCCGCGGCCACGCGATGCCGATATCGATCAGGCGATGGCGGGCAACATTTGCCGCTGTGGCACCTATCAACGTATTCGCGCGGCCATCAAGGATGCCGCGCGCGCAATCGCCTGAGGAGCACCATCATGCGTATTCGTGGATTGGAAGCGCTTGCGGGCGGTGGTGGCATGATCGAGTCCAAGGAGAGCGTCGCGCCACTCTCGCGCCGCAGCTTTCTCAAGCTGACTGGCATGGCCGGGGGTGGACTCGCGCTCGGCTTGGTCGGCGGTGTCGACCTCGCCCAAGCGGCGGAAGAAGGCGGGAAGCAAAAGGCGCCGTCGCCACCGCAAGCATTCGTGATTATCGCCCCTGACAATACGGTGACGATCGCCGTCAATCGGCTCGAGTTCGGCCAGGGCGTGCATACCGCGCTGCCAATGGTACTGGCCGACGAGCTCGACGTAGACTGGAAGAACGTGCGATCGATGCTGGCACCGGCGGGGGACGAGTATCGCGACCCGGGCTTCGGCATTCAGATGACTGGCGGTTCCACCGCGCTGATGCATTCGTTTACCCAGTATCGCGAACTCGGCGCGCGCGCCCGCGCGATGCTCGTGACGGCGGCGGCCAAGCAGTGGAATGTGGATCCCGCCAGCTGCTCCGCCGCGCAGGGTGTGGTCACCTCGGGCACGTATCGTGCCACATATGGCGAGCTCGCCGACGCGGCCATGAGTCTGAAGGTGCCGGCTACCGTGGTGTTGAAGGACCCGTCCCAGTTCCGCCTCATCGGCAAGCCCATGCCGAGACTGGACGCCGCATCGAAGCTACGCGGCGACCCGGTGTTCGGCATCGATACCCGACTCAAGGAGATGGTCGTGGCCGTGGTCGCGCACCCGCCGCGCTTCGGCGGCAAGGTGAAGTCGTTCAATGCAGACAAGACGCGAGCGATCAAGGGCGTCGTCGACGTCATGCAGGTGCCCGCGGATCGCGGCGGCTCCGGCGTGGCGGTAGTGGCCACCGGATACTGGGCAGCAAAGCAGGGACGCGACGCGCTGCAGATCGAGTGGGAAGATGCGGGCTCGACAGTCAGCACGCAGGCGCTCTACGAGGAGTACAGCAAGCTTGCGACGCAGCCCGGCAAGGTGGCGCGCCCGCTAGAGAGCGGCGATATGCAGGCGGCCCTCTCAGGCGCAGCACGCGTGATCGACGCCGAGTATCGGCTGCCGTACCTCGCGCATGCGCCAATGGAGCCGCTCAACTGCACCATGCAGGCGGAAATCAGCGGCAATAAGGCGACCAGCGTCAAGGTCTGGGTCGGCTCGCAGTTCCAGACCGTCGATCAGGCGGCGATCGCCCAGACGCTGTCGCTACCCGTCGAAAAGGTGACACTCAACACGATGATGGCCGGCGGCGGCTTTGGCCGGCGTGCCGTGCCGACGTCGGACTATCTGGTCGAATCGGCAGGCGTGCTTCGCGAGTGGATCGCCAGAGGTCATGCCGAACCGCTCAAGGTCATGTGGAGTCGCGAAGACGATATCAAGGGCGGCTACTATCGCCCGCTACATGTCCACCGCGCGCGCATCGGCTTCGACGCAAAGGGTCAGGTCGTAGGCTGGCAGCATGCGATCGTCGGTCAGTCGATCGTCATGGGAACCCCATTCGAGCCGGTTCTCGTGAAGAACGGCGTGGACTCGACCATGACCGAAGGCATCGTCGAGAACGAATACGCTCTGCCGATGCAGGTGACGGCTCATCACCCGAAGGTCGATGTCGCGGTGCTCTG
>NZ_JBFTOX010000030.1:0-105423 GCF_056398185.1 Cupriavidus sp. 05L310 | reverse complement strand
CCGGAACTCGAGGTGGATGGCGAGATGCACGGCGATTGCGCCCTCGACCCGAAGCTGCGCGACACGCTGGTGCCGGACGGCGCGCTCAAGGGCGAAGCCAACCTGCTGGTGTGCCCGAACATCGATGCGGCCAACATCGCCTACAACCTGCTCAAGGTCGCGGCGGGCAACAATGTGGCGATCGGGCCGATCCTGCTCGGGGTCAAGGCGCCGGTGCACATCCTGACGCCGTCGGCGACGGTGCGGCGTATCGTCAATATGACGTCGCTGGTGGTAGTGGGCGCCGCGGCAATGCAATCGCCCAAGGACTGAGTCGCCGGGTACCGGCGCCAGAAACAAGCGATCACCGCCGGGACTGCGGATGCCCGGCGGTGATCAGCGATACATGAAAGCCAGCAGGGGGCAAGCCTTGTCCGATGCGCGAGCCCCCTCCCCTCACAGCTCGTTCTGGATGCGTTTGTAGCCGCTTACAAACTGATTGTTCGTACGTGCGACATCTTCAGAGAATTCGGCGGCATCCGCTGTCACTCGCGGGATCTGTTCCAGATCCGTTGCCGGCCCGATCCGCTCCGTGGACGGCACATGGAATCCGCGCGGCAGGCGGCAGCCATCCACCACGGCGTTGTGCCGCACAACGCAGTCATGGCCGACCGAGCAGTTGTACAGGACACTGTTGAATCCGATAAAGACGCGGTCCCCCACGTCGCAGGGTCCGTGGACGATGGCGCGGTGGGCAATGGACGTGTCCGACCCGATCAGCACCGCCGCACCCGCCCGGGAATGAATGATTACCCCATCCTGGATATTTGAGTTCGCGCCGATGACGATCGGCTGCATGCCGCCGTCCGGCCCGACCTCATCCGCCCGGATAACGACATAGGGTCCGATGAACACATTCTCACGGACCACCACGCGCCCGCAAATGATTGCGGTAGGGTCGACAAATGCACTCTCGTGAATAACCGGTAAATCTCCGCTTGGGTTCTTTCGAATCACAGCATGGTCCCTTGGCATGTTTTATCGCAGTGCATGGCCAAGGGCATCCCGCGGAGCACCCCGTCCCGCACAGTCTCCGCGCGCACTGGCGCCTGGCATGAGCACCATACAGCGGCGCCACCGGCTCAGGCAACGGAAAGGCGGCCGCCGGCGAATATTTCAATCCCGCTTGATCGTATTTCAAGGTACTTCGTTTTTATTCAAAGCGACGGACGAATACGAGCCTAATGATTACGGGCTCAATGATTCGTGAAATACTTTCAAAGCACTCCCATACTGCCGCTCCCGATTCTCAACGCATACTAGCGTCATCCGTTTTTGAGAAACCCAGCGAGAGCGATTATGTCCAACTCCCCGTTGATCACCGGCTTCGATGTGCGCCCGGTCATTGTTCCACTGCACCCTCCCCTGCGAACCGCAAGCGGTGTCATGGCGACCGCGCCGCTGGTGCTGCTCGATATCAAGACCAGCAGCGGCATCGCCGGCAGCGCGTACATCTTCACCTATACGCCGCTCGTCCTGCGGGGCGTTGTCCAGGTACTGAAAGACGTCCTGCCGGTGATGGAGTCATGGGCACTCGAACCGCGGGCGAATATGGAAGCGCTCCGGCGCAAGTTCGTCCTGATCGGCACGCCAGGCCTCCTCGACATGGCCCTGGCTGCGATCGACATGGCCCTGTGGGACGCGCATTCGCGCGTCATCGGACTGCCGCTGGTGCGGGTGCTCGGTGGCACGCCGTCAAAGACGCTTGCCTATGCGAGCTTCGGCATGGAGCGTCCGAATGATGCCGCGCCGCTGATCGAAGCCGCCGTGCGGGCGGGCTTCCGCGCCATCAAGATCAAGATTGGGTACCCGACCCTGGAGGAAGACCTCCGGGCTGTGCGCGCCGCCAGGGCACTGATCGGCACGGACGGCAAGCTGATGGTCGACTACAACCAGTCCCTGTCCGTCCCCGAATCCATCCGCAGGGGCGAGGCCCTCGACGAAGAGCGCATCGAGTGGATAGAGGAACCGACAAGGTACGACGATTTCGCCGGCCACGCGAAGATCGCCGCCGCGGTCAGGACCCCCATTCAGCTTGGCGAGAACCTCTACGGCCCGCGCGAGGTGCTCCGCAGCATCCAGCAAGCGTCATCGGACCTCATGATGCTCGACCTGATGAAGATCGGCGGCGTATCGGGCTGGCTCGACGCCTCCGCGGTCTGTGCCGCAGCCACCATCCCGGTCTCCACGCACTTCTTCCAGGAGGCGAGCGCGCATCTCCAGAGCCTTACCCCGACCGCGCACTACCTGGAGTACTTCGGGCTCGCTGACGCGGTCCTGCTGGATCCCTTGCAGGTAGCCGAAGGCGCTGTCGAGCCCGGCGAGCTTCCCGGACTGGGCATCCGGTGGAACGAAGACGCGATCCGCCGTTTCGCCGCCTGATTTTCCCGGAACCCGGCTTTCGAACGCCAGCGCCTGAATGATCAGGCACCCTAGGCACCCAAGGCACCCAAGGCACCTAAAGCACCTAAAGCACCTAAAGCACCTTAAGCAGCTAAAGCACCCAACTGCCGGCAACGGCATTTCTTTCGGAGACAGCCTAAAATGAAAACCTATCCCAAGTTCAAAGCCGCCGCGTGCCATGCGGCACCGATCTACTTCAATACGCCGGCGACCGTCGACAAGGCCTGCGCATGGATCGCCGAAGCCGCCGGCAACGGCGCCGAGCTCATCGCGTTTCCGGAAGCCTTCATCTCTTCCTTCCCGGTCTGGTCCGGCGTCTGGGCGCCGGTGGATGTGCATGAGTTCTTCGTCAAGCTGGCCTCGTCAGCAGTGGAAGTGAATGGCCCCGAGGTCAGGCAGATCCGCGATTGCGCCAAGCGGCACGGTGTCTTTGTTTCACTGGGCATCAACGAGGGCACACCGATCAGCCCCGCCTGCATCTGGGACACCAACATCCTGATCGGCGACGACGGGTCCATCCTGAATGCACACCGCAAGCTCGTTCCCACGTATTGGGAAAAGCTCACGTGGACACCGGGCGACGGCAACGGCCTGCGCGTGTCGGACACTCGCATCGGCCGCATCGGTGCGCTGGTTTGCGGCGAGAACACCAATGCTCTCGCACGCTTTACGCTGCTCGCACAAGGTGAAAACGTGCACGTTTCGTCCTTCTCTCCGCGCTGGCCGACCAATCCGCCGGGAGAGTCGGGCTACGACCTTGAAGCGGCGATCCGCCTGCGCGCCGGCGCGCACGCCTTCGAAGGCAAGCTCTTCAATATCGTGGCATCGGGCTTCCTTCCCCCCGAAGCCATCGACATGATCAGCCGCGACAATTCCAGGGCTCGCCAGTTGCTCGAAGAGTCGCCGAAGAGCGTTTCCATGATCCTGGGACCGGATGGCCAGCCCATCAGCGAGGTGATCCGCGACGAGGAAGGCATCGTCTATGCGGATATCGACCTCGCGAAATGCGTGGTGCCGAAGCAGTTCCAGGACGTGGTCGGCTACTACAACCGCTTCGATGTGTTCCAGTTGAAGGTCAACCGGCGCGCGCTGGCGCCAGTTGAATTCTCCTCGCATCCGGAGGAGCGCACTGCCGGGGCCGAGGACGACGACCTGAACGATCTCCTCTTCAATTCCGCGGGCACCGTCCCCGCGCGGCACAATGCCTGACCCGAAGCGCGATGGCGCGCTATTGCGATAGTGCACTAGTCAATATTGCAATGGTCAATCGCGGTCCGGCCCCCCAGCGCCGGACCGCCGATCTCTTCACGGCGTGAATTAAAACCAGTCTGAAACCACTCCGTGCCCCACCGGCGAAGTATCGAAACATATCGATTCAGCCGCATAAAAATGCATTGCTAGGAGACAAACATGGCATGGAGTCAAATCTATGATCCATTGGGAAGCCCGTTGCTCTCGACACTCGTCGCAGCGATCCCGATCGTCGTACTGTTGGCCGCACTGGCCTTCTTTCACATTCAAGCGCACCTGGCCGCGGGCCTGGCCCTGCTGGCCGGCGGCGCCGTTGCCTGCACGGTCTTCGGGATGCCGGCGAGCATGGCGGGAAAGGCAGCCGCATACGGCATTGCCTCCGGCCTCTTCCCGATCGGCTGGATCGTCCTCAACATCATCTTCCTGCACCGGCTGACCACGCAGAACGGCTTCTTCAAGGCGCTCCAGAATTCGATCTCCGGGGTCACGGAAGACAAGCGCATCCAGCTATTGCTGGTCGCGTTTTGTTTTGGCGCCTTTTTTGAAGGCGCCGCCGGATTCGGCACGCCGGTCGCGGTCACTGGCGCCATCCTGATCGGCTTTGGCTTCTCCCCGCTCGCCGCATCCGGGCTCGCGCTGATCGCCAATACGGCGCCGGTGGCATTCGGCGCGCTTGGCTCCCCTGTCCTTGCCCTCGCTTCCGTCACGGGGCTGGATCTCTTGCAACTTTCGGCCATGATCGGAAGGCAGTTGCCCTTCTTCTCGGTCCTGGTGCCGTTCTGGCTGATCTGGGCGTTTGCCGGTTTCCGGGGCATGAAAGAGATCTGGCCGGCCATCCTGGTCGCAGGTGTCAGCTTCGCGGTCCCGCAGTATCTCGTTTCCAATTTCCACGGGCCCTGGCTTGTCGACGTCATCTCCTCGCTCGTATCCATGAGCTGCCTGGCCCTGTTCATGAAGGTCTGGAAGCCCCGCAAGATCTGGACATCCGCAAAGCTGTTCAACCGTCACGATGATTCCAGGGTCGAGAACCACGAGCCGCCGCAAACGGAAGCCCCGGGACGCCGCATCTCCGCGGCGAAGGCGTGGATGCCGTGGGTCATCCTGACTGTGTTTGTCTTCCTGTGGGGGATTCCGCAGGTCAAGAAGTCCCTGGATGTCCTCTGGACCTGGAAATACAGCATCCCCGGCCTGGACAAAATGGTGCTCAAGATGCCGCCGGTGGTCGCCGCGGCGATTCCCGAATCGGCCGTGTACTCGTTCAACGTCCTGTCGATGGCCGGCACCGGCATCCTGGTCGCGTCGGTGATCGGCGGCATCCTGATGGGATACTCGCTGCCCAGGCTGCTGCGGGAGTACTGGCAGACCATCAAGCTGGTCCGGTATTCGCTGCTGACCATCTGCGCCATGTTCGGCGTGGGCTACCTGACCAAGTTCTCCGGCCTGGACGCGACGCTGGGGCTTGCCTTTGCCCATACCGGTGTCCTCTATCCGCTCTTCGGCACGATGCTCGGCTGGCTTGGCGTGGCGCTGACCGGATCGGACACGGCCGCCAACGTGCTGTTCGGCGGCCTGCAGAAGACCACCGCTGAACAACTCGGCCTGTCGCCGTACCTGATGGCATCCGCCAACAGCTCAGGCGGCGTCATGGGGAAGATGATCGATGCGCAATCCATCGTGGTTGCCTCGACCGCCACCAAGTGGTACGGGCATGAAGGCGACATCTTGCGCTACGTCTTCTTCCACTCCCTGATCCTGGCCGTTCTCGTTGGACTCTTCATTACGCTGCAGGCGTATGTCTACCCGTTCACGCAGATGGTCATCCATTAGCTTGGCGCCTGCCCCTTCCCCAAAGAGGCAAGCATTTGGCCGATCCCCCGGATCGGCTTTTTTCCCTCGCCGCTTTCCCTATCACGAGGCAGGATTCCATGCATACGCGGATCGATCTCTACAGCGACACTAAGACCCGGCCTTCGCCCGGCATGCGCGCGGCAATGGCGGGCGCCACCGTTGGCGACGAACAAGCCGGCGAGGACCCGACGACGCTGGCCCTCTGCGCACGGGTAGCCGGTCTCCTGGGCATGGAGGCCGGCGTCTTTCTTCCGTCCGGGACGATGGCCAACCTGGTCGCGATCCTGGTGCATGCCCGGCCCGGCGACGAGCTGATCGCGGACAGCCAGTCTCACATCGTGTGCACCGAGGCCGCCGGTGCCGCCGCGATTGGCGGAGTCGCCGTCTATCCGCTCGAATCGCCGCACGGCATCTTCGATGCGGCACAGGTCGCCGGCGCGATCCGTCCGCGTGGCCGTACCTCGCCGCGAACCGCCATGCTGTGCGTCGAGCAGACGACCAATTTCGCCGGCGGCGCAGTCTGGAGCATCGGGCAACTGAAGGGCGTGCGCGATGTGGCGCAAGATGCCGGCCTGGCATGCCACATGGACGGCGCCCGCCTGCTGAACGCCAGCGCCGCTACCGGCATGGCGCCGTCGGACTATGCACAGGGATGGGATAGCGCGTGGATCGACCTGACCAAAGGACTTGGGTGCCCTGTCGGGGCCGTGCTATGCGGCACCGGGCGTTTCATCGAGCGCGCGTGGGAATGGAAGTACCGCCTGGGCGGCGCCATGCGCCAGTCCGGCGTCCTCGCGGCAGCCGGACTGTATGCACTGGACAACCACCTGGAACAATTGCCCCGGGATCATGAGAATGCCGCGCTGATTTGGCGGGCGCTGGCCGCCAGCCAGCTCTTCCGCTTCGATCCGCCGGTGCCGCAGACCAACATCCTGCGCTTCGCGTTCTCCGACGCCAGGATCGACAATGCGGGATTCGCCGGACGATGCCTTGAACGCGGCGTGAGGGTCCGGGCTATCGACCGTGGCTTCGTGCGCGTCACCACCCACCTCGACATCTCCGCCGATATGGCGGCGGCCGCTGCCGCCACGATGCTGTCGGTTGCCCACGAGATGCGCGGCGGAGCCTCAGGCGGTTGATTCAGGCTGATTCCGGCTGATTCCGGCTTACTTCAACGGATTGCGCAATATGTCGGTCATCCAGCGGACGAACTTCACAATATCGCTCCCCTCTTCGCATCCCGGCGGGTAGGTGATGTAGTACGCGTAGATCGAGCGCACCTGAAGGTCGAACAAGGGAACCAGGACGCCCGAACTGATCCAGCTCCGCGCCATCCTGTTGCGCGCCAGTGCAACGCCCTGGCCGTTCACCGCCGCTTCCAGCATCAGCCCGAGGTCGACAAACTGCGCGCCGATGCTCGGCTCCGGCCAGTCCAGCCCGGCGGCCACCAGCCAGGGCCGCCAGGGCTCAAGCGGACAACGCAGGAGGCGTGCCGTGGATAGTTTCTCGGGCGACTGGAATGGCCCGACATCGCGAAGGTAGCTGGGACTGCAGACAGGAAAGACCGGCTCATCCAGTATCTTCACCGTTTCGAGGCCCGGATAATTTCCTGTGCCAAAGCGGATCTCGATATCCGCATTCTCGGATTTGAGCCCCACCAGCGGCACGGACAGCTGAAGAATCAGCTCGATATCGGGGTGCGCATCCTGGAAACCGGTGAGATGCGGCACCAGCACCTGGCGCGCAAAGGTCGGCGGTGCGGCGACGCGCAACTGGCGGATCTCTCCGGCCGACCTTGGCCGGGCGCTGTAGTGGCTCAACGCGTTCAGCGCTTCCTTCACCACTTCGAGATACTCGGACCCTCGCGCCGTCAGGGTGAACCCGCCCTGGACCGAATTGAAAAGCTCGATGCCCATGACGTCTTCAAGCTGGCGGATGCGATGACTGATCGCACTGGGCGTGACGCACAATTCTTGCGCCGCCAACGTCCCGCTGCGCAGCCGCGCGACGGCTTCGAACGCGGTCAGGCATTGCAGCGGTGGAACTCTATACGTCATGGAAAGTGCTCACGAGTGTACCTACCCCAACCGCTGCGGATGCGACGGACAACAGGCGTTCAGAGCTACGCGAGGGAGGAGAACCCGAGACGCCGGAGCACACTATCGGGGCGTATCCTCCATGCCCGGTGCGCGTATGCCTGCGGCAACGGAACCTCGCGCAAGTATAACCGCACAGGTCGTGCGCGTTGCCGACGGGGCTTCACCGGCGCGGTCCAGCGGGCGATCGCGGTTTCGCAATCGCCGCGGGACAACACAGGTCAGCCCGCGCGCAGCAAGGCATCGAAATCCTCGTCGAGCGCGGACGCCAGCAAGCGGGCAACATGCACCGCCGGCGTACCCGTCCCGTCATGGATCTGGTGACGGCAGCTCGTTCCATCGGCGACGACAACCGCGTCGCTGCCGGCGCTTCGGACCGCTGGCAGCAGGGATAGCTCCGCCATGGCCCTGGACGCTTCAAAGTGCTCCGCTTCATAACCGAAGCTGCCAGCCATTCCGCAGCAAGACGACTCCACCGTGTCGACCTTGAGTCCCGGAATCCATTTCAATACCGTCTGTACCGGGCGGAAGGCATCGAACGCCTTCTGGTGGCAATGGCCATGCACAAGCACCTTGTTGCCGGGAATGCCTGTGAGCTTGAGCGCCAGCCGGCCGGCTTCCTTCTCCGCCACCAGGAACTCCTCGAACAGGTAGGCGGACTTCGCCAGGCGCCGGGCTTCGTCGCCGAATCCGTAGCTCAGGAACTCGTCCCGCAGGGAGAGCAGACAGGATGGTTCCAGTCCGACGATGGGTACACCGGCATCGACGTAAGGCTTCAAGGCATCCAGTGCGCGCCTTGCCTCGGCTTTGGCTTCGTCGACAAGGCCCGCCGCCAGGAAGGTGCGCCCGCAGCAAAGCGGCCGCTGGTCCGGCGAGACATTGAAGTGAACGTCATACCCGGCCGCGCTCAGCACACGCTCTGCGGCAACCGCGTTCGCCGGCTCCATATAGTTGTTGAACGTATCGACAAAGAGCAAGACGGTCTTCTCGCCGATCGCTGTCCGGCCTGCCGTCTTGCGCCTCGACAGAAACGAACGCTCGAAGCGCGGCAGCGACCGCTCGGGAGCAAAACCGATCCAGCGCTTCATCAGCGAGGACAGCACCGGGATCCGGTCCGCCAGGTTGACCAGCGGCGCGAACTTGCTCGCCAGCGGCGCATAGCGCGGCATGAATGCCACCAGGCGGTCGCGTAATCCCAGTCCGTGCCGTTGCGTCCAGGCCGAGCGCGCCTCGATCTTTACCTTCGCCATGTCCACGCCGGTCGGGCAGTCCCGCTTGCAGCCCTTGCAGGAAACGCAGAGGTCCAGCACTTCCTTGACCTCGGGGCTGGCCAGCCCTTCCGCCCCCAGCTGGCCGGACAATGCCAGCCGCAGGGTGTTGGCGCGCCCGCGGGTCACGTGCTTTTCATCCTTCGTCACGCGGTAGCTGGGACACATGGTGCCGGCATCGAACTTCCGGCAGTGGCCGTTGTTGTTGC
The DNA here is from genome assembly GCF_056398185.1 of Cupriavidus sp. 05L310. Classification (NCBI taxonomy): domain Bacteria; kingdom Pseudomonadati; phylum Pseudomonadota; class Betaproteobacteria; order Burkholderiales; family Burkholderiaceae; genus Cupriavidus; species Cupriavidus sp. 05L310. Next base: position 96,309 of record NZ_JBFTOX010000030.1, on the reverse strand, counting down.
ACATCTCCACGGCCTTCGCCAGCCCCTGGGCGCGGTCGCCGCCCAGGCCGGGGGCGGTCTCCACGCCCGAGATGGGGTCCCGCATGACATTCCATGCGGTCCAGTCGAGCGCGGGCTGCAGCGCGATCGCCTGGTACTCCGGGGAGTAGCGGAAGTGCCGGCTGTCGTCCATGCGCGGCGGCTGGACAATCTTGTCCGGGTTGAAACGGTTATCCGGGTCGAACAGCGACTTGATCTCCCGGAATGCCTGGTGGATCCTGGGGCCGTACTGCCACGCCACCCATTCGCCCCGGCACAGTCCGTCCCCATGCTCGCCAGAGAACGCGCCCTTGTACTCGCGGACCAGCTCGGCGGCCTCCTCGGCAATGGCCCGCATTTTCGCGGCGCCATCGCGCCGCATGTCCAGGATCGGCCGGACATGCAGGGTACCCACGCTGGCGTGGGCGTACCAGGTTCCTTCCGTGCCATGCCGATGGAACACGCCGGTAAGACGGTCGGTGTACTCCGCCAGGTGCTCAAGCGGTACCGCGCAGTCTTCGATGAAGGAGACGGGCTTGCCATCGCCTTTCATGCTCATCATGATGTTCAGGCCGGCTTTCCGGACTTCCCACAAGGCCTTTTGCTGCCCCATGTCGGCCATTGGCTTGACCGAGCCGGGCAAGCCCAGGTCGCCCATCAACTCGACCAGGCCATCCAGTTGCCTGAGCAGGGAATCCTGCTGCTCGCCCGCGAACTCCACCAGCAGGATGGCCTGTGGATTGCCGACCAGCGCCTTCTCGATCACCGGGCGGAAGGCGGGATTGCCCATCGCCAGGTCGATCATCGTCCTGTCGACCAGTTCCACCGCGCACGGACCCAGCTTGACGATGTGCTGGGTCATATCCATTGCCTGGTAGAAGGTGGGGAAGCTGACGACGCCCAGGACTTTATGCGCCGGGAGCGGCGAGAGCCTGAGCGTGAGCTGCCGGCTTACCGCCAGCGTCCCTTCGGACCCGACCAGGATATGCGCCAGGTTGGCCAGGCCATCGTCCGTGTATGACCGCGGATTCTGGCAATCGAAGATATCGATGTTGTAGCCACCGACCCGGCGCAACACCTTCGGGACCCGCTCGACAATCTCGCGATTCTCGCGTTCGGCGATGTGCCGCAGTCCCGCCAGTATCTCGCCCAGCCGCCCCGGCTGCGGATCGCCGCGCACCGAAGCAAAACTGGCCTGCGTGCCGTCGGCAAGGACAGCGTCGATGGCGTGCACGTTGTGCACCATGTTGCCGTACTCGATCGAGCGGGAGCCGCACGAATTGTTGCCTGCCATGCCGCCGATCGTACATTGCGCCCCCGTGGAGACGTCCACCGGGAACCACAAGCCATGCGGCTTCAGCCAGGCATTCAGGTGGTCCAGGACAATGCCCGGCTCAACGGTGACCAGCCTGGCCTGCGCATCGAAGCTGACTACGTTATTGAGCCATTTGCTGTTGTCGATGACGAGCGCCTCGCCCACGGTCTGGCCGCACTGGCTGGTCCCCGCCCCTCGCGCCAGGATCGGGGCTCCGCTATCCCTTGCTATGTCCAGCGCCAGGATCAGATCGGCCTGGTCGCGCGGCACCACGACGCCCAGGGGCATGATCTGGTAGATCGACGCGTCGGTGGAGTACCGCCCACGGCTGGCGGCATCGAAGAGTACGTCCCCCCTGAGTTCCTTGCGGAGAAGCCTGGCGAGCGGACTGCCTGAACCGGCACGCGAAGGCACGAGATGAACGGGTTTCACCAGCGGAGACGGGGATAGGATAGTCATGATAGGTGGCGGTGGGCCTGGCGGATGCCGGCCACGCGAGCGGGGCTTCGGCGAGACCACGAAAATGTCTCGGGGGAAGCCCGGCCGCGCTGACGGAAGATGAAGTGAATGCGGCCTGGTCCGGGCACCCGTCCCGGACCGTCAGTCACATCCCTGGCGCTGCGCTAACGGGTGGCCTTCAGCTTTTGACCAGCGGTGGAACGACCTGATCGCCAAGGAATTCCATCGCCGCCAGCACGCCACTGGCGGCGGTCTTCACGCCGGAGATCTTCAGGCCCATCTCGCATCCCGCGAGCGCCCCGACCAGCGTCAGGTCATTGCAGTCGCCCAGATGGCCGATCCGGAACATCCGGCCACGCAACTTGCCCAGCCCGGCGCCCAGGGAAATATCGAAGCGCTCGTAGGTATTCCTGCGGACCACGTCGGCATCGACACCATCCGGCATCATGACGCCGGTCAGCACGGGGCTGTACACCGCGGCGTCCACGCACTGGATTTCGAGCCCCCAGACCCGCACCGCGCGCCGGCATGCCTCGGCAAGACGCTTGTGGCGGGCAAAGACATGCTGAAGCCCCTCCGTCTCGATCATGTCCAGCGCTTCCGACAAGCCATAGAGCAGATTCGTATTCGGCGTATAGGGCCAGTATCCGGTCTTGTTCATCTCCAGGATCTCAGACCAGCCGAAGAAACTGCGGGGCAACGTGGCGTGACGGCTGGTCTCGATGGCCTTGGGGGACAGCGCATTGAAGCTGATCCCCGGTGGCAGCATCAGGCCCTTCTGCGAACCGGAGATGGTCACGTCCACGCCCCATTCATCATGCCGGTAGTCCGCCGAGCCAAGGCTGGAGATCGTATCCACCATCAGCAGCGCCGGATGCCCGGCGGCATCGATGGCGGCCCGTACCGCCGCGATATTCGAGGTCACGCCCGTCGACGTCTCATTGTGGACGACGCAAACCGCCTTGATTTCATGCTGCGTGTCAGCGCGCAACCGTTCTTCGATCATCGGGGCATTCACGCCGCGCCGCCATCCCTCGATGCCGGGAAGCCCGAGAAACTCGGGCTGCAGGCCGAGACTGCGCGCCATCTTGTCCCACAGCGTCGCAAAATGTCCCGTCTCGTACATCAGGACCTTGTCACCCGCGCTCAGGGTGTTCACCAGCGCGGCCTCCCAGGCGCCGGTTCCGGACGCGGGATAAATGATGACCGGATGCCGCGTCTGGAAGATCTTCTTGATACCATCGAGCACCTTCAGGCCAAGCGCGCCGAACTCGGGTCCGCGATGGTCGATCGTCGGATAGCTGATCGCCCGCAGGATCCTGTCGGGGACAGGACTCGGCCCCGGAATTTGAAGAAAGTGGCGACCGGAAGGATGAAAATCCAGCTTAAGCATTGCGTTCTCCTCTGATGAATTTTGAATACAATTCAATTTAGCAGAACGATCTCCATAAATCCGGCAAGCCGGCTTGAAGTTTTCTCAATCCCGTTTGAGCATCGATTTGCCGACATTTCCGTTAGTATTTCCGCACAAGGAAGCTAATTGGAGTCCTGCATGCAAACGGCACCGCCGCCGGCCCGCCCCGGATCCGCGCCATTGCTCCCGAAGGTGATGCGCCAACGCCTCCATGACGCGGTGGTGGACCATATCAGGAGTCTCATTGTCGAAGGCAAGCTGGTGGCCGGCCAGAAGATGAATGAGCGCGAACTCTGCGAGGTCTTTGGCATCTCGCGAACGCCGCTGCGCGAAGCGATGAAGGTGCTTGCTGCCGAAGGACTGATTGAGCTCACCCCCAACCGTGGCGCGTCGGTGGCCAGCATGTCGGCACCCGAGATACGCGAGGCTTTTGAAGTCCTTGGGGGCCTGGAGGCCCTGGCGGGGCAACTCGCGTGCGAGCGGATGACCGACGCGGAGCTGCTGGAAATCAGGCGCCTGCACCACGATATGATCGCGTGCCGCACGCGCAACGATCTTGCCGGCTACTACGCACGGAACCAGACGATCCATGACAGGATCAACGAGGCAGCGCGAAACTCGGCGCTGCGCCAGATCTACCAGACCGTCAACCGGCGCTTGCAGGCGCTGCGATTTCGCTCGAATTTCCAGGCGCCGAAATGGGACAGCGCGGTGCAGGACCACACGCAGATGCTGCTGGCGCTGGAAGCGCGGGACGGCGCCAGGCTTGCCGGGATCCTGCAGCGGCATTTGCTTGATAAGCGGGATGCGGTGTTGGGCACGCAGACGTTGCCGGGTGATGTTTATTCTTGCGAGTCGGGTGCATTTCACGCTTAATGCACTTATATTGCGCGAGCGAAGATGGACGGCAATGGATCTCGATTCTTTTTTCCTGGATTTCAGTGACGATGCCCTGAACGACACGCTCCCATACCTGTGGCCGGATGCTTGTTTGATCCATGTCAACGGCAATTCGCTGGAACTTCCTATGCTCTCCGGATGGCCGTTTCCGCTTGCACGATCCGGGCCGAGGCCGATTACCAATCCAAACACCTGGTTCCGGAGGCTCAACGGTACGAGTGCAAATTGCAACGGCAGCAACGGAATCGCCAGCGGCAACAACACCTTATATCCGATTGCCCGGCTTGCATTCCGATCCGGATCCCCCCAACGCTAACGGCCCTGAATGACCATGAAACTGCCCTTCGTCACGAGTATGCGAATGCATTCCCTGCTTCTGACTGCAAGCATTGCGCTGACGGTGACGCTGACGGTGACGGTGATGCCGGCGCGCGCGGAAGGTGGCGCGGGGCTGGCCCAGCAGCTATGCGCGACCTGCCATGGCGCGAGTGGCCGCAGCGACTCGCCCAGGTTTCCGCGACTGGCTGGCCAGACCCCCGAATATCTGCAGGCACAGCTCAAAGGCTTCCGCGATCATGAACGCGGAGAATCCGATGCACGCTCGCACATGTGGGGAATCGCCGCGCAACTCGATAACGCGACGATCCAATCGCTGGCCGACTATTACGGGAGTCAGACGCCGGCGCCGGGTGTGGCCGGCGACCCCGAACTGACGAGCAAAGGACAAACGATTTTCGAGCAAGGCTTCGCTGACCGCGGGGTGCCCGCCTGTGCTTCCTGCCACGGCGCACGGGCCGAGGGCGCCGGCGCATTCCCGCGACTGGCCGGGCAGCATCGCGCCTATCTGCTACGCCAGATCGAAGTGTTCAAGAACCGTTCGCGCGGCAACTCGCCCGTGATGAGCGCGGTGGCGCACGATTTGAGCTACGACGAGGCCAGCGCCGTGGCCGCCTACTTGCAATCCAGGTGATCGCCTCCCCTTCCAATGCAGGCGGCGGGGTCGGTGCCGCGACCTGCGCGCGCGCCTTATACGCCATTTCGCGACCTCGCGACCGCGTGTAGTCCTCTCTGCACTATAGGGAAGCAGGCAAGACGCAGCCTGCGAATGCCACGTCTCAGACTGGAGAAGCGCTAAACCTGGGCCGCCCGCGCCTATGAATGGGCTTCTTGTCCTGGATCAAAGTTTACCTGCCGGCTTTGACTAGGTTGGAAGTGTCTTGCGACCGGGTACTGCATGCGTTTCCTGGCATCGCGAACTCCGAGCTTCTCCCGCAGCGTGCGGAGTGAGTGCAACGGCGCGGTGCAGCCGGAACCGGTGTGGCAAAAAGCGGGGCACTGGACGAAATTTCCGGTGCCATGCCGAAGTCGAGGCGGCCGATTGCGAACAGGCGGCCAACGTCCCTCGATCAGCTAAAGCGAAATATCGCCGGCGGCGAGCCGTCCATATTGTTGCAGTGAATTTCATTTCACAAGAGGAGACAGCCATGGAACGGAAGATTCTGGTGCTCAGCCTTCTGGCTATGGCGCTCGCGGCACCGCCCAATCATGCTCAGACTCCGCCGGCGGGCACGGCCCCGGCCGCGGCCGCGGCGAGCGCTGTCGATCAAGGATCGATTCAGGCACTCAAGGACATGGGCGCCTATCTGCAGACATTGAAGCGCTTCCGGGTATCGAACGATCTGACCGCCGAACGGGTGCTGGCGGATGGGCAGAAACTACAGCACATGGCAAGGGCGGATATGGACGTCGTCCGTCCGAACAAGCTGCGCGTCATGATGCTAAGTCCGCGCTCAGAACGCGAACTGATCTACGACGGCAAGACTGTTACCCTCTATACCCCTGCGCAAAAGTATTACTCGTCGGTGGAATTTTCCGACACCATCGGTGGCCTGATCGCCCGGTTGCAGGAAAAGTACGGCGTGGAACTGCCGCTAACAGATCTCTTCATCTGGGGTACCCCCGCCGCGCCACTCGACAAGATCGAGTCCGCAATGAATGCCGGCCAGGACTTTGTCGGAAAGGACCTTTGCGATCATTACGCTTTTCGTCAGGGCAATATCGACTGGCAGATCTGGATTACCACCGGAGGCAAGCCGCTGCCGCGCAAGGTCGTCATCACCAATCGGGCGGATGAAGCCCGTCCGCAATCGGTCTCCCTCCTTGAGTGGAACCTGACGCCGAGCTTCACGGACTCGGTGTTCAGCTTCACGCCGCCGAAAGGCTCTTCCAAGATCGAGATCGTGCCGGTCAAGACAAAGTAAAGGAGCCATCATGAAGAGATCATTCAGCAAGTTGCTTCAGATGCCGCTGGCCTTGCTTGTCCTCGCCAGCTTCGCGTTGGTTCCCGCGGGCGAGGCGGCAGCTCGTGCCGGCGGCGGCGGCGGCGGCGGCGGTGGCGGAGGTGGTGGTGGTGGCGGTGCTCGCGCACAAGCGGCTGGTGGTGGCGGCGGCGGCGCTCACGCGCAAGCGGCTGGCGGCGGTGGTGGCGCCAGGCAGACTGCTCAGGTCAACAATAGCAAGGCCGACGCGCGGACCAACAATGTCCGCAACACCAGTGTGAACAACGTCAACAACGTCAACAAGAATGTCAACGTGAATGTCCAAGGTAATAGTGGCGGTTGGGACAATGACTACCACCCGGTCGGGGCCGCTGTCGCGGTCGGTGCCACGGTTGCCGTGACTTCGGCCATTGTCGGCTCGATGGTGAGAACCGTGCCGCCAGGTTGCGTACCGGTCAACTATAGCGGCATGGTCTACCAGCAATGCGGCACTACCTGGTATCAGCCGCAAGGATCCCAATATGTGGTCGTGAATCCTCCGTATTGACGCCTGCGTGTTCGGCTTCAACATCTCATGGTGATCCCCGACTAAAGCAGACAGCTGGCAGCGACGCGCTCTCGACCTCTGCCAGCCACAAGGCCAGTTCCCACCAGTCCGCCGCGGCGTTCGCGCACGGCCCGCCGCCGAAGGCCGCCAGTGCGGCCTCGATGCGCTGCGCCGTCCCGGCCAGCCCGGCATGTGGTGCCGGCGCGGATCCGACGGCGGCCGGCACCGGCTGTCCCGATAGCCAGCACCACGGCGCGGGACTGTGTCATCAGGACCAGCGACTCCATTTCCAGTTCGACCCCGAGCACACGCACCGTGCCCGCCACACGCCGGATGGGATTGCCACGCGCTTCGGCGATCCGCAGCAGGTTCGCCAGTGCGTCGACGGCGCCCCGGCACGCGCAACCGGCTATGCAGCCGCCTCGACCACCGCCACCGCCCTTTCCGCCGCCGGGGACAGCGTGCGCTGCGCCAGGCGCACGATCACGAACTCCACGGTCATGGCGGGGGTCCCCGCCAGTTCCAGCGGCACGAGCGCGCCGGCCTCCAGTTCGGCCCTGAGCGCGCGCGCGGGCGCCAGCAGGACTGCATCGGAATGCCGCGCCAGGTGCGCCAGTGCGCGAAAGTCGTTGCACTCCACCTGCAAGGGCAGGGTTTCGCCAGGCCGGCAGCCAAGCAGCCTGCGCAGTTGCCCGTGGCCGTACGGCGGCAGCGTCACCGACACCAGGGCGGCCTCGCGCAACAGCGCCGGCGTGACCCGCCCGCGGCTAAGCGGATGGTCCGGGCGCACATACCAGCCCGAGCGCTCCGGCCGCAGCCGCCGAACCTCCAGTTCCGCCACCGGCGGAATCGTGCGGTGCTCCGCCACCAGGAAATCCAGCGTCTCGGCGTGCAAGGCGGCGAGCAGCGCCGGCGCGCTATTTACCTCGGCCGTCACGCGCAACTTGGGCCATTGGCGATTCATGGCGGATAGCACCTCGGGCAGCAGGATGGCCGCGGGAAATGGCCCCATCCCCAGCTGGACGCTGCCGATCTCGTGCTGCTGCACCAGCGCGAGATCGCGCGACAGGCAACGGGTTTCGAACAGGATGCGGCGGGCCCGCTCGGCCACCATGCGCCCCGCCGACGTCAATGTGACCCCGCGCGCGCCGCGGTCGAACAGCGGCATGCCGGCCTCGGCTTCCAGCGCCTGGATGCTGCGGGTCAGCGCGGGCTGGCTCAGGTGCACGCGGCGGGCGGCCGCCGCCAGCGAACCCTCTTCCGCCACCGCGATCAGGTGTTCCAGGCGCTTCAGGTTCAAGACATGCGCTCCATGCATTGCTGGGATAAAAAACTTGCAATTGAATTATAGGTTCCGGTCGACTCCAATAGTCGCCTTGCCCGTTTCACAGAGCCTTGCCATGTCCCTTCGCCGTACCTTGCCCGCCCTGCTGGCGCTCCTCGCCTTCCAGGCTGCCACCGCCCAGACGGCCAGCGCGCCGGCTTCGCCCGCGACCGCCCAGGCCAATGCGGCGTGGCTGCAGGCGCTGCCCTTCGGCGACCGGCAGGATTTCGAGGATGCCCATCGCGGCCTGGTGGCACGCTTCCCCGAAGCCACCATCCGCACCGCGGATGGCCGGGTGGCGTGGGACTTCAACGCCTATGCCTTCGAGCGCGCCGATGCCGCGCCGCCTACGGTCAACCCCAGCCTGTGGCGGCTCGCGCAGCTCAACAACGAAGCGGGCCTGTTCAAGGTCACTGACCGCATCTACCAGGTGCGCGGGGCCGACCTCTCGAACATGAACATCATCGAGGGCGACACCGGCATCATCGTGATGGACCCGCTGATCACCGCCGAGACCGCGAGCGCGGCCCTGGCGCTGTACTACGCGCACCGGCCCCGCAAGCCGGTCGTCGCCGTGATCTACACGCACAGCCATGCCGACCATTTCGGCGGCGCCAAGGGCATCGCCGACGAAGCCGACGTCAAGGCCGGCAAGGTGGCCGTGATCGCGCCGGCCGGCTTCATGGAAGAAGCCGTCAGCGAAAACGTGCTGGCAGGCAACGCCATGAGCCGGCGCGCGCAGTACATGTACGGCACCACCCTGCCCCGCAGCGCGACAGGGCAAGTCGACGCGGGACTGGGCAAGGCCACCTCGCGGGGCACGGTCACGCTGCTCGCACCCACCGACCTGATCGCCAAGACCATCGAGACGCGCCGCGTCGATGGCATCGACATCGAGTTCCAGCTCACGCCCGGCACCGAGGCGCCGGCCGAGATGAACCTCTACTTCCCGCAGATGCGCACCCTGTGCATCGCGGAGAACGCCGCCCGCACCCAGCACAACATCCTGACCATCCGTGGCGCGCAGGTACGCGACGCCAAGGCGTGGTCGTACTACATCGGCCAGGCACTGGCGCGCTATGGCGAGCGCAGCGACATCCTGATCGCGCAGCACCACTGGCCCACCTGGGGCCAGGCGCGCATCAACGAGTTCCTGTCGGACCAGCGCGATATGTACGCCTACCTGAACGACCAGACGCTGCGCCTGATGAACCATGGCATGACGCCCATGGACATTGCCGACACGCTGCGCAAGCTGCCCGAGCCGCTGGCCAGCAAATGGTATGCGCGCGACTACTACGGCTCCATCAGCCACAACGTGCGCGCCGTCTACCAGCGCTACCTGGGCTTCTACGACGGCAATCCCGCCCACCTGAACCCGCTGCCGCCGGTGCAGGGCGCGAAGAAGACGATTGAATGGATGGGCGGGCCGGACGCGGTCCTGGCCAAGGCGCGCGAGGCCTATGCCCGCGGCGAATACCGCTGGGTGGCGCAGATTGGCAATGAACTCGTCTTTGCCGACCCGTCCAACGCGGCGGCCCGCGCGCTGCAGGCCGATGCGCTGGAGCAGCTCGGCTACCAGACCGAGAACGCCACCTGGCGCAACGCCTACCTCACCGGCGCGCAGGAACTGCGCAACGGCGTCAAGCGGGGCGCGTCCGGCGGCACCACATCGCCCGACATGGTGCGCGCGCTGACCGTACCGTACTTCTTCGACTACCTTGCCGTACGCCTGAACGCCGACAAGGCCGCCGGCAAGGCCATGACGCTGAACTGGAACTTCACGGACCTGCGGCAGCGCTACGCCATGACCCTGCGCAACAGTGCGCTGACCTACCTGGCCGACACGCAACATCCGCGGCCCACGGCGTCGCTCACCCTGGACAAGGCCACGCTCGACCGCATCAGCCTCAGGCAACTGACGCTGCCGGAAGCGATCAGCAATGGCAGCATCCGCATTGACGGCGATCCCAAGGCGGTGGCGTCGCTATTCGGCATGCTGGATAGTTTTGACGGATACTTCAATATCGTCACGCCGCAGGCGGTGCCTTGAAGGCGCCGCAATCATGGAGAGACCGATGCCGATGCGAGTGACCTGCCCCCTCAGCGCGCTTCTCTTTTGCTGCGTCGCCGCATGCGCAACGCAAGCGCCGGTGGCGCCGGCCAAGCCGGAAACGCCGGCTCCCGCGGCGAATATGCCTGGCTCCGACCGGGATGCGAATGGCTGCATCCCCTCGGCCGGATACGCCTGGTGCACGCGCACCAGGCAATGTGTGCGTCCGGGCGAGCTGGCCCAGAAACAGGGCTTTAAGCTCACCCTGGAATCATTCGACGGCTACTGCGCCAACCCGGAGCAATAGAAGTCTGCCTGCGCGCCGGCGAAAGCTCGCCTCGGCAAACCCGTAATTTCCGGATCGCTATTTCCCCAATCCCTCCTCGAAGAATTGCAGCAGCGCCTGCACCCGTGCCGTACGCCCACGCCGCGTCGGCACCAGCAAAGTCACCGGGGCGCTGTCGAACTCCCAGTCGGCAAGCACGCGGACCAGCGAGCCGCGCGCCACCGCCTCCGCCGTATCCCATTCCGAGCGCAGCACCAGGCCCAGCCCTTGTTCCGCCCACTGGCGGGCGACGCTGCCATCGTTGGTGGTAAAGGCCGGCACGACCCGCAGCGTCTCGCGTGCCGGGGGCCGGCGCGCGGCGCCCGGACCCGGCCGGCGAAAGCGCCACAGCGTCACGTCCTCGTCGTTCTCGCGAATGCAGATGCAGGCGTGTTCCAGCAAGTCGCGCGGCTCGGCGGGCGTACCATGCGCGCGCAGGTAAGCCGGGCTTGCGCACAGCCAGCGCGCATTCGGCGCCAGCGTGCGGGCGATCCAGGATGAGTCCCGTACCGCGCCGATATGGATCACCGCGTCAGAGTCATGGCGGTCGGGCCAGGGCGTTTCCCGAAGGTCCAATTGCAGGCGCAAGCCGGGATGGCGCTGCGCGAAACGCGCTAGCAGCGGGGCCACGTGGTGCCGCCCGTAGCCAAAGGGGGCGGCGATGCGCAGCGTACCGGTCAGGCGGCTGTCCTCCCGGCGAAAAGACTCTGGCAACGCCTCGAGCTGCGCCAGCAGCGCCGCGCCCTCCTGGGCAAACCGCTCCCCTTCCGGCGTGAGGCTCAGGCGCCTTGCGGTCCGCGTGGCGAGCGCCAGGCCCAGGGTAGCTTCGAGCTTGCGCAGGCGCATCGACAGCGCCGGTGGTGTCACGTTGAGCGCGCGCGCGGCGGCGCTCAGGGACGGCGCTTGCGCCAGCGCTTCGACCAGCCGCAGGTCCTCGATCTGGATCATTCACTTCAGATTAACGATTGATGTTCCGGTATTTAACCACGAGCCGCATACTCCTTCCTACACTGAGGGCCTGTCACGACTGCCGATTGCCGATTGCCGCTGACAACCACCCCACTCACGTAAAAGGCCCCCATGGATACCCCGGACCGTTCTCCCTCCCCTGCCTGGCCCCGCGCCGTCCTGTTCGACCTGCTCACTGCCTTGCTGGATTCCTGGACTATCTGGAACGCCGCCGCCGGATCGGAGGCGCAAGGCAGGGCGTGGCGGGCGGAGTACCTGAAGCGGACCTATGGTTGCGGCGCCTACGTCAGCTATGAGCAACTGGTGCGGGAGGCAGCCCGGCATGTCGGCCTGCCCGCCAGCGCGCCGGATGCGCTCGAGGCCGGCTGGGATGCGCTCCCGGCATGGGATGGCGCGCGCGAACTGCTGCGGGCGCTGCGGCCGCATTGCCGCCTGGCGGTGGTGACCAACTGCTCCGAACGCCTGGGACGCCGTGCCGCTGCCCTGCTGGATATCGACTGGGATGTGGTCGTCACCTCCGAGGAAGCCGGCTTCTACAAGCCGGATCCGCGCCCGTATCAACTGGCGCTGAAGCAGCTCGGCGTGCCGGCCGCGGATGCCGCCTTCATCGCGGGCTCGGGCTATGACATGTTCGGGACCTCGGCCGTGGGCTTGCGCACCTACTGGCATAACCGGGTGGGCCTGGCCCTGCCCGCGGGCGCGCCGGCGCCCGACGCCGAGTTCGCGACGCTGGAGCCGGCGCTGCCATGGCTGCGGTCCTTTCACGCTGCAACTTGCTAGGGAGCGCCCGCCATGCCCGGCATTTCAACTCCTCTTGGCCGCCGCCTGCTGGCGGCAGCCACCCTGGCCCTGGCCGCGCAGGCCATGGCACAAAGTCCGGCGTTTCCCGCGCGGCCCATCACGCTGGTGGTGCCGTTCCCGGCCGGGGGACCCAGTGACGCGCTCGCGCGGGGCTTTGCCAGGCAAATGGGCGATCAGCTCGGCCAGCCCATGGTCATCGAGAATCTCGCCGGCGCGGGCGGCACCATTGGCCTTGCCAGGCTGGCGAAGGCCGCGCCCGACGGCTACACGCTGGGCTTCGGCACGATCGGCACCCATGTCGCCAATGTGGCCTTGTACAAGAAGCTGCCCTACGACCCGGTCGCGGACTTCAAGCCCATCGGGCTCGCCGGATCGGCGCCGATGCTGCTGGTCGCGCGGGCGGACCTGCCAGCCGGCAACCTGCGGGAGTTCGACGCATGGCTGCAAACCCATGCGGCCACGGCATCGTACGGCAGCGCCGGCCTGGGCTCGGTCTCGCACTATGGCTGCGTGCTGCTGCTCGCGGCACTGAAGAAGAATGCCACCCATGTTCCCTATAAGGGCGTGGCGCCGGCCGTCAGCGACCTGATGGGCGGCCAGACCGACTTCATGTGCGACCAGACGACCACCGCGCTGCCGCAACTTGCCGGCGGCAAGATCAAGGTGCTGGCGGTGCTGTCCGGCGAGCGCCTGAAACAATTGCCCGGCACGGGTACGGCCAGGGAGGCTGGCTATCCTCTCGACGTGCGCTCCTGGAACGCCATCTTTGCGCCCAAGGGCACGCCCGACAGCGTTGTCACCCGGCTCACCGCGGCCATGGCCGGTGCCGCGGCCGATCCGCAGTTGCGCCGCCAGATGCAGGCGGTGGGCGTCGACGTCCCGGCCCAGGGCGGCACAGCGCCTGCCGTGGTGTCGAACCTGATTTCGCGCGGCCTGCGCGACGATGTGCCGGCGCTCAAGGCCAGAGGCCAGCTCCTGGACTAACCACCTCTAAAGACCCCAAGACGATATGCCTATTTCCTCCGACACGCTCGCGAGCCTGGAAACGCCGGCAGCGGTGATCGACCTCGCCCGCATGCAGCACAATATCCAGCGCATGCAGGCACGCATGAATGCGCTTGGCGTGCGCTTCCGCCCGCACGCCAAAACCAGCAAATGCTCGCCCGTGGTGCAGGCGCAAATCGCGGCCGGCGCGCGCGGTATTACCGTTTCCACCCTCAAGGAAGCCGCGCATTTCTTTGCCGATGGCGTCACCGACATCCTCTACGGTGTCGGCATGGTGCCGGGCAAGCTGCCCCAGGCCCTGGCCCTGCGCCGCCAGGGCTGCGACCTGAAGATCGTCACCGATAGCGTGGCGTCCGCCGAGGCCATCGTCGCATTCGGCGCCGAACACAAGGAAACGTTCGAGGTCTGGATCGAGATCGACACCGATGGCCACCGCTCCGGCATCCGCCCCGGCGAAGCGGCGCTGCTCGCGGTCGGCCGCGTGCTGCACGAAGGCGGCGCCCGCCTGGGCGGCGTGATGACGCACGCCGGCTCCAGCTACGACCTGGACACGCCCGAAGCCCTGGCCGCGATGGCGGAACAAGAGCGGGCCGGCTGCGTCAGCGCGGCCAGCCGGCTGCGCGAAGCCGGCCTGCCTTGCCCGGTTGTCAGCGTGGGCTCGACCCCCACCGCGCTTTCCGCAACCGGCCTGGCAGGCGTCACCGAGGTGCGCGCGGGCGTCTATGTGTTCTTCGACCTGGTCATGCGCAATGTCGGCGTGTGTACGACGGAAGACGTGGCGCTGAGCGTGCTGACCACCGTGATCGGGCACCAGGCGGACAAGGGCTGGGCCATCGTGGACGCGGGATGGATGGCCATGAGCCGCGACCGCGGCACCCAGAAGCAGAAGTGCGATTTCGGCTACGGCCAGGTCTGCGGCATCGACGGCGCCGTGCTGCCGGGGTACGTGCTCAGCGGCGCCAACCAGGAACATGGCATTCTCTCGCGGGAAGGCTCTCCGGAGCCCGACATCGCAACGCGCTTCCCCATCGGCACGCTGCTGCGCATCCTGCCCAATCATGCCTGCGCGACAGGGGCGCAATTTCCTGAATATCACGCGCTCGCGCAAGACGGCGAGCTCGCCACCTGGAGCCGGTTTCATGGATGGTAATCAGAATCACGCAGTCCAGACCGCACCGACTGCACCGACTGTGCAGACGGTCTCGCCCGCCGGACTCTCCGCGCCGGGCGGACACTACAGCCACGCAACGGTCGCCAATGGCTTTGTCTTCGTGTCCGGCCAGCTTCCGGTCACGCCTGACGGGCAAAAGCTCTCCGCCGCCCCCTTCGACGTGCAGGCGCGGCAGGTGCTGGCAAATGTGGAGGCGGCGCTGGTCGCCGCCGGGAGCGGCATCGCCGGACTGGTCCAGGTCCGCGTCTATGTGGACAGCATCGAGAACTGGCCGGCCTTCAACGCCATCTACGCGGCATGGGCGGGCAACGCGCGCCCGGCGCGGGCGATCGTGCCGACCGGTCCGCTGCATTTCGGGCTGAAGGTCGAAGTGGAGGCCACGGCGGTTGTCCTTCCGGCCGCATGACACCGCTGCGCTGAACCAAGCGGCCGCAAGCGCTAACACGCTGCCATGCGCGGCCGATCAATGACTACAATGCAAGGCAGCCATTCGACAGCAACACGCTCCGCTCACGACCCCATGTGACGCGGCCGGCAAAGGCTGGGAGAGCCGCATGAGCAACGATCCGAAGCACTTCAGGCCTCTGGACCCGGGAAGGGTCAACATGATGGATGCGCTTGAAGTGCAGTACTGGTGCACGGAGCTTAACTGTACGCAGTCCGAACTCCGGGAGGCCGTGGCAAACACAGGCGATCACATTTCCGCTGTCCGGGCCCGCCTGGAGGCGTTGTACCCGGACAAGCGGCACGGATAGCGCATCCGCCTCCATACAGGTCCCGCCGTCAGCCAAGCTGCGGCTGCGTGGCGGCAAAGCTGGGCCGCTCGCGCATGACCGCCTGTGCGCGCCGCACGTTGGGGCACTTCTCCAGCAGCTCGGCCCCTTCAGGGAACATGCCGACATAGGTCAGGATCGGCGCGAGGAACAGGTCCGCCATCGACAGCGCCGTGCCAGCCAGGTAGTCGTGATCGCCGTATGCGTCCTCCAGCGCCTGGAGTTGCGCGGCGATCTCCGGCAGCGCCGCATCGATCATCGCGCGATCGGGCTGGCCGTTCTCTCCCTTTGGAAAGAGGTACTGCAGGACGTAGCGGCGGACCATCGTGTCGTAGGCATGGCAGTTGATCAGGCTGATCCACTGCTCGCAGCGCGCACGGGAGACGGGGCCGGATTTTTCACGCAGGCTCGGTCCGTCAAAGGCTTCCTCGATATAGCCCAGGATCGCGCGCGTTTCGTAGAACGCGATCGGTCCGTCGGTCAGCACCGGAATGCGCCCGAACGGATTGTGCGCGAGCACCTCCGGCGAATGCGGCGGCACCGGCTTCAGCGTGTAAGCCACGCCTTTTTCCTCAAGCGCCATGCGCACCGTGCGGCAGTAGCTGCTGCGCGGATCGCCGATCACGGTCACGGTGCCGGCGCTGCCCGCCGGATCGAGGTAGTCGCTGAGGCGATTGAACACCGATTGCCATCCCCCCATATGCGAGTCGCGCTCGCGCGCTTCCGGGAAGCCGCTGTGGCGCATGTGCAGACGGGTGCCGCCCTCCTTCTCCGTCAGCGTGACTTCGATCAGCGTCTTGATCTCCCGCGGAATTTCGCCGGATTCCCAAGTCCAGGTATAGGCGAGGAAGTCAGCGCGGTCGATCGCCTGGTACTCGCCGCCCACGATGTGCTTCGCGCCATCGCGCCCGCCCATCACGATGCGGTACTTGCCGCCGACGCGTGCGTCGGCGCTGGCTTCCAGCACGCTCATGCCGCGCGGGCAATGCCACGCGGCCAGCGCGGCCTGGCTGGTAAATGCATCGAAGACCTTCTCGCGCGGGGCGCGGATGAAGCGTTCCATTTCCAGGTGGAAGGTAGCGGCTTGGGTCATGATTTTTTCCCTCGGGATTTGCTTTCGCTGCGGGCGCCTTCGGTGACGCCCGCCGCATGGGTGCGTTCGACGAACTCAACGAGGCGATCCAGGTTGCCTTCCCAATGGCGCCGGTAAGTACCCAGCCAGTCATGCGCGTCGCGCAACGCATCGGCCCGCAGGTGGCAGATGCGCCAGCGCGCGTTGACTTCGCGTTCGATCAGTCCGGCTTCCGCAAGCACGCGCAGGTGCTTCGAAATCGCCGGAGCGGACATCTCGAACGGACGCGCCAGCTCGCTTACCGGCGCCTCCCCTTCGGCCAGGCGCGCCAGGATCGCACGGCGGGTCGGGTCAGCCAGGGCGGCAAAGATGGGGGTGAGCGGGTCGATGGAGGATGGCATGGGCTCATTTAACCAACAGGTTAAATGAAAGTCAAGGCGGAAAATCACGGACGCCGCGCGATTTGGGCTGATGGAATAAATCCCCCGCCCGGTGCGTTTACCGTGAGGGCAAGGGAGGCGCGACAGATGCGACAGATGCGACATGTGCATTTGCGTGCGCATGCGCTATGCTGCACGGATGTCCCCGATAAACACGACCCGCGCAGACGCTGGAGAATGGTCATGCAATATCGCTTAGTCAGATGGATGGCCGCCGCCGCCGCCGCGTTCGCGCTGTGTGCCTGCGCGACCCTGAATCCCGTGCAGACCGCGCAAAATATGATCGGCAGTCCGCAAAGTACCGTGCGCGACACGTTCGGCGCACCCACCGAGACCTATCAGCTCGCCGGGGGCACCAGCCGTTGGATCTACTCCAAGCAGCCGCTCGGATTCGAGGTCTACGCCGCGGATTTCGACGCAAGCGGAAACCTTTCCAACTTCCGCCAGATGCTGACCGAGAAGGAGATCTACGAGGCACGGCCCGGTGTCTGGACCAAGCGCGACGTGGCCGAGCGCTTTGGCATGCCGCGCGAGCCGGTCCAGTATTACCCCCTCATGAAGCGCGAGGCATGGTCGTACCGGCTCTATACAAACGGCTACATGCCGGCCCACTTCAGCGCCTATTTTGACGACCGCGGTGTACTGGACCGCACCATGATCATCCTCGACATGATCGGCGGCGACAGCCGTGACGCCAGCAAGTAAGGCCATTGGCATCCGGCGCGACGGCGCCGGAATCGCCGTTCAGCCGCCAAACACGGCAATACACTCCACCTCCACCCTCGCGCCGAGCGCCAGTCCGTTGGCGCCGAGCGCGCTGCGCGCCGGATACGGTTCCTCGAAAAACTCCTTGTAGACCTCGTTGAACACCTGCCACTCGCCGATATCGGCCAGCATGATGGTGCATTTGGCCACATGCTTTAGCGACAGGCCGTGCGCTTCGAGCGTGATGCGGATATTCATCAGCGCCCGCCTGGCTTCTTCGCGGATGCCGCCCGGCACAAGGCGGGTGGTGCCGGGCACGATGCCCATCTGCCCGGAGAGGTACAACAGCTCGCCAACCCGCACGCACTCGGAGAAAGGCAGCCCTGCGGGCAGAATCTTGCCGGAGTTCAGGAATTCCATATTGCGCCCCGCATCAGTAAGATCTTCGAACGCCACATCCCGGATCGCCCGGTGGCGGCCTCGCGGTTTTCAAGTCTAGGAGAACGGATCCGGGATCGTGCTTATTTGCAGGGTTTGCCTGATAGTTGGTGCCGCAGCCGGCCCTCGCCCCCGGCTTGAGCCGGCCAGCCGTACCGAGCACCAGGAGCCGCAGGAAAACATGAAATTCGTCGTTGCAACCTATGGAACGGAAGGCGATACCCGCCCGCTGGCGGCACTGTGCCGCGCCCTGATGGACGCCGGCCACGAAACCCGGCTGCTCGCCGATGAAGCCACCCTGGGCACCGCCCGGTCCCTTGGCGTCCCGACAACCGCGCTGGCGGGAGACATCAAGGGAACCCTGCAGCCCGAGAACGCGATCGCCAGCGTCGTTGCCGGGAACAGCGGGCTCACCAGCACCGCGAGCGCGCTGGCGGGCATTGCCAATGCCAACGCCGAGGCCTGGCTGCGGGCGATCGTGGCGGCGGGCGAGGGCTGCGATGCCATCATCGTCTCGGCGCTGGCCGCCTTTGTCGGCTTGTCGGCGGCAGAACATCTCGGCGTAAAGGCCATCGGCACCGGGCTCATCCCGATCACGCCTACGGCGGCATTCGCTTCGCCCTTCCTGCCGCCGAACCGGGTGCCGGGCCTGCTCAACCGCGCGAGCCATCACTTCGTCAACGGGCTGCTGTGGCGCGCGTTCCGCAAGCAGACCAACGCGGCGCGCGCGGCCGTATGCGGGCTGCCGCCACGGCGGGAACTCTGGACCCGGCACCCGATGCTGTACGGGATATCGCCCAGCCTGCTGCCCCGCCCCGGCGACTGGCCCGGCAACACGCATGTCTGCGGGCAATGGATCCCGCCGTCGCCGGACTGGTCCGCGCCGCAGTCGTTACGCGACTACCTCGCGGCCGGGGAGGCACCGATCTACATCGGCTTTGGCAGCATGGCGGGTTTTGACCGGCAGAAAACGCTGGAAGCGATGATCGCCGCCGCTGCGGGCCGCCGCGCGTTGTTCTATCCGGGCTGGAGTGGTGCGGACGCCACCGTGCTGCCGGCGAATTTTCATGTCGTGGGCGACACACCCCATGACTGGCTGTTTCCCAGGACCTCGCTGGTCATCCATCATGGCGGCTCCGGCACAACCCATTCCGCGGCGCGGGCCGGCGTGCCATCGGTGGTGGTGCCGTTCGCGGGCGACCAGTTCTTCTGGGCCGACCGGCTCAGGCGCGCAGGCATTGCCGCCGGCGCCGTGAACGGAAAGCACCTGCAAGCCGCTGCGCTGGCGCGTGGCATCGCGTTTGCCGAGAGCACCGAAGCGCGTTCCCGTGCCCAGGCACTAGGTGCCAGCATGCGGGAGGAAAACGGCGTGGCCGGTGCGGTTTCCGCTATTGAGCACATCATGTCCCATTGAGCCGCGACCGCAGAATCAGAGCCCTCGGAAGCCCCAACATTCGATCTTCGAGGACCGCGAATAACAGCTGCCGCCCGAATGAGCTTCGGTGTAGCCGTGTGGAGCGCCCCCAAGGGCGGGCCACACCCCAGCGCGATGCGAAGCGAGCCGTACCCCGGTGTACATTTTTTGCCTACTTTTTTGGCAAGACAAAAAAGCAGGTCGCCGCCCCGCAGGGGTGGTGAAACCGCCTTTGACTTTAAGCCTTTGAAGTTGACCTTGAAGTCAAACATCTCAGCATGCCGGCAGGCGCCGCGGATGTGAGCGTGCTCTCCATCAACTACAACCACGCGTGGTAGTGAGCCGACACCCTTTCTGTGAACACCAATAAGTTCATGGGCGAACTAGCAGGCATGCTCGACACATTCAGGCCTGAATTCAATATCGTGACGCCGTAATCCGCGCTGAATGACCAGGCCATGGCCAGGGCCCGGTCAGTTAGCCGGGCATGGCCTGCTCTTCCAGGGTGGCCGAAGTGGCACCGGGACGGTGGTGGCGCCACGCCGCCAGCTCGCCCGCCCCCAGCGGCGCGGCGAACAGATAGCCTTGCGCCCAATGCACGCCGTGCTGTCGCAGGTAGGCGGCCTGCTCCTCGTTCTCGATCCCCTCGGCGGTCAGGTCCAGATGCAGCCGCTGGCCCAGGCTGATGATGGTGTCGAGCACCACGGCATTGACGGAGTCCATCCCAATGCCCATGACGAACGAGCGATCGATCTTGAGGAAATCGGCGTGGAGCTGTTCAAGGTAGGACAGCGAACTCTGTCCCGTGCCGAAATCATCGAGCGCCCAGAGCACGCCCTGCGAACGCAGCCGCTCGATGTTGCGTTGCACCTGCTCGTCGTTCGGCAGCGCTTCGCGTTCGGTGACTTCCAGGACCAGCAGTGGGCCGCCGGGGCCGAACTTGCCCAGAAGTCGCTGCACATCATCGACGAATCCGGGGGTCGCCAGGTGGGAAGCGCTGACGTTGACGCCGATGTGGTCGCGCGGTCCCAGTCCCAGGCGCGGCAAGTCGGCGGCCACCAGGTCGAAGATATGCCGCGTCAGGTCGCCGATGAGGCCATTGTCTTCCGCCAGCGGGATAAAGATGTCCGGCCGGATATGGCCCTGGCCCGGCCGGTGCCAGCGCACGAGGGCCTCGAGCCCGCTGCACTCTCCCGTGGCCAGCCGGATGACCGGCTGGTAGACCATGTGAAATTCGCGCTGTCGCATGCCGCGGTAGATCTCGTTGACCAGGGACAGCCGGCGCCGGCAGAACAGATGCGCCAGGTATCCCGAAAGCAGCGCCGCCAGTACCAGGAACGGTGCGTAGTGACGCCACAGCTCATGGCGGTAAGCGGTGATGAGCGCCGGGGCGACCGCGACGCGCACCTCGATGGGAAAGACGGCGGACCTGGCCAGTTTCATGCTGTTCCGGTAGCGCGGGCCGGTCGGCGTCGTCAACGGCGCGCCGGTCGGCAACTGGCGTAGCGAGTCGCTGAGCAGGATCTGGACCTGGAACTGGCCGCGGTACGAGGCGGCCGCCTGGATGTCCAGCAGGTACTGCCCGTCAATGACAGCCAGCACGCCCGAACCGTCGCCAATACCGTGCGAGACGATAACCGCGGGCCGGTCCGGGACCATGGAGGTGCCAGCGCTCGGGGTGATCCGCTGCCCTGGCGGCAAGCTGGTCATCGCGTCGAATGCCAGGGCGAGGGGGATGTCGTTGAGTTTGCCCAGGACCGGAGAGCAGTAGAGTTTCTCTTGATGGACCAGGATGAGCGAGCGGAAATACGGACTCAGGGTGCTCGTCCGCGTGAGTTCGCCGATCACCTCCTGGCATGGCTTGCCGAGCAGCGCCATGGATTTGTCGACATTGGCGGTGACCACCCTGAGGATGTTGTCCATCTGCTTCTGGATCGCCACCGCCGTGACCAACGCTTCGCCGTCGGCGCGTTGCCTTCCCTGCAAGAACACCAGCGGCACCATGACGAGCGCGGGAATCAGCATGGCTGCCAGCACGATTGCCAGGTGCCAGTATTGCTCACGCCGAGGCTTGATGATCTGCACGTCCGAGGCTCCTGCGCGTGACGTGCATCCGGGAGGCCAATTCCAGGGACCCCATGCCCGGTGACGTGTTCGCGCTACGGTGTTATTGATGTGTACTCGTCCAGGGCGGTTTCCTGATGTTTTTGCGCTTGCCGCGCGCGCTTTGCCCTTGCGGATTAGCGCAAAAGGAAGAAAGCCGAGTCATGTACTGCAGGCGTTCAACCCTCGCTGACCTTGCGCGAGCGCCAGTGCCCGTCGCTCTGCTTGCAGAACCAGCCGGTCCAGTTGTCTTCATGGTCGGCGCGTTTCAGCTGAACCCTCAACTGGCGGCAGGACTGGCCTTTGTCGGTCTTGGCGTTCATCGGAGTCAGATTACCCTCGATCGGCTTGCGCTTTCCCGACGCCGGGTAGGTCCATGGCACCGCCGCTCCGTCGGTGCCGTCGTTCAGCGTATTGCCAACAGCCTTGGATAGCGCGGCCGATTCCTTTTGGTTCATGCTCCCGATCACGGTGCCATTGATGAACGTGTCGAAATATGCAAGAGCCGGCGCGGCCGGAACAAGCGTGACCGCGCAGAGCAGCGTGCTTCGAAGAAAAAGACGGGGTGACATGAAAGCAATCCTTATGTGGGACGGTGGAAGAGCGGGGAGCATTGCGCTGCAAACGTCTGTCGACTGGAGCAAATCCCGCAACTGGCTATTTGCAGAACATGGAGAACGTTTCCATAGTAACGTAATAGCCACACATAATCGAGTGCACATCCCGGACGCTGATCTGCATCCCGGCACAATCAGTGCGAGCGCAAATAGCCGGTCTGGTACCGGGCATCGGGCATCGGGCTCCCACGTGGTGCAACAATCATCAAGCGACGGACCGTAGCCATCGCTCTATCACCCCATCAGGGAGCGCCACGTCCTCGGACTCCTCATCGCCCTTACGGGAGTCTAGCCCGTAGCCAGTCCCATCGGGTCGGCGGCAATGCTATGTGGCCCGAGCCATCGCTAGCGCCAACGTCATAGACCACATCATCTTTTGACCGGAATACCCGCCGTGCTTCGGGGCTAAGGTATGTGCACTC
Organism: Cupriavidus sp. 05L310; assembly: GCF_056398185.1. NCBI lineage: Bacteria > Pseudomonadati > Pseudomonadota > Betaproteobacteria > Burkholderiales > Burkholderiaceae > Cupriavidus > Cupriavidus sp. 05L310. The sequence goes on along the minus strand of NZ_JBFTOX010000030.1, from coordinate 73,745 downwards.
CGCCAGCAATTCGCCGGTACGTGCATCATAGAGACGGAATAACGTTCCATAATCGCCCGTTAGAAGGCAGGTTTCACCAATATAGCCCCCTACGGAGTCACGCTCGCATTCGTGCGCTGCCGATCTGTTGATTGCATCGCAACTATACGGCACTGCAAATATCGCAACCAAAAAAATTAAAAATATTTTAATGAAAATTTTGACCCTTTTTATTATCGCTCCATGTAATATCATAAATCAAACTCCACAAAAATAGGCTTGACAAGCCTAACCTCGATTCTATCGGAATATAGAATCAAGTCACCGCCCTGCTTGTGGTTGATCTGCCAAGTGCGATAGTCAACGTTTCGCACCGGATAGTAAACATCATGCTCTGAAATCATTCCTCGCCGCGCAACCGGTCCCAGATGCCGACTACCGGTCGATACCTCTCCAATTGCCGTGGCACTTGGAACAATGATAAAACCATATTTATTCCAATGACCAAGATACTGAAAGCCGCGCCCTACCCCGAGACGCACCGGCGACTGGTCTCGCAGAGGCGGCGCCGGGCGCTCGGTAGAAATGTGGAACTCTTCTATATCCTCAACGGTGCAACCTTGCTGCTCACGCCTTAACGCCCACAACGGCTTGATAAATCTCGGTTCAAAAAACGGTATCCGCGTATCCAAATTTTCCACAAAATCTCTCCACCCATCAAAATATCGTTTTTAACAAATATACGGTGGCAGTGATATCGGACAAATCCGAATACGGGGCGGAGGCGGAAAATTCTTTAGCGAGATAGTCAGGGAAGCGCCACGTTCCCGTCCAGGATCGACGCCCTATCCACGGGCTGCAGCTCCCGTGGGAAGTACGCTCAAATAGCCTCTAACGATAGCGCCGTCCTGCGCCGCGATCCGGACTGCAGCCAACTTAAGCGGTATCGCATTCATAAGCGGCACTGGAATGCTCTGCTGCGGGTGCAACTCGCACAGGAGGCCGTCGAGATCAAGGCTGTATTGCACATGGCACACCAAGGCCAAGCTGAACAGCGCGCCCACCTCGACGAAGAACAGCAGCATTGGGCACGATCCCGAGATGCATTCAACGCGAAAGGGCAAGCAGTATGACTTCGGCATGAAGGCACGTGCTGGCATGGATGCGGATTCGGGGCAGGTGCGTACAGGGATCGGCGCAACCAAAGTGCGCTACCTAGGTGCGCTACCGAGCGGCGAGCGAGGAATCGGCGCTACTGAACACACCGGTTGCACTGAGCCATCTCTGGCTGGCTCGCAGAGCGCTGTTTGGGTACGGCGCGTGACGCCGGTTGAGGGGCGAATGGCCCCTCAACCGGCTAGAGAACGGGATTACTCAGCTGAGGTCCAAACCGTGCCAGCGGCGATGGTATTCCTGGGTCGCGAAACGGATTTTTCAGGCAAGACTCAAACATGGCCCCCTCTTTTCCGCTCTTTTCCCAGATCACGAAGCGCCCCATACGGCCTGGAACACCTTCACGGCTCGCTGCGCATGGCGGGGTGGTGTGGCCCGCCGAGGGCCACACACAAGAATCAACGGATTCAGCAGCCGTCATTGCAGGCGGCATTGGCCCACCGGCGGGCTCCGGCTGACGCCGGACAAACAACCCTTACGCAGCCGGTGCCAGCACGCTGGCAATAGCCCCCGCCACCTGCTTCACGTTGCCCTCGTTCAGGCCAGCCACGCACATCCGCCCCGAGCGCAGCAGGTACACGCCGTGCTCCGCGCGCAGGCGGTCCACCTGGTCGGCCGTCAGGCCGGTATAGGTGAACATGCCGCGCTGGGTCAGGTAGCGCGACAGCGCCTCGCCGCTGACATGGTCGCGCAGGCTGTCGTGGATCGCCGCGCGCATCCTGGCGATGCGATCGCACTTCTGCGCCAGCTCGCGCTCCCAGGTCACGCGCAGGGCCGGCGTGGTCAGTACCTTAGCCACCACCCGTGCGCCGTGGGTCGGCGGGTTGCTGTAGTTGGCGCGTACCGCGCCCGTCAGCTGGCCCAGGACCCGGCCGGTTTCTTCCGCGCTGTCGCAGACCACGCTCAGCCCGCCGCAGCGTTCGCCGTACAGCGAAAAATTCTTCGAGAACGAATTCGCCACCAGGCACGGCACGCCTTGCGCCACCAGCTCGCGCACCGCGAACGCATCGTCGTCCAGGCCGGCGCCGAAGCCCTGGTAGGCCATGTCGACGAAGGGCAGCAACTCGTTCGCCTTCAGCAGGGCAATGAGCTTGCGCCACTGGTCCTGGTTCAGGTCCACGCCGGTGGGGTTGTGGCAGCAGGCGTGCAGCAGCACGATGCTGCGCTTCGGGATCAGCCGCAGCGCGTCCATCATCGCATCGAACCTGAGGCCGCCGGTGGCGTCGTCGTAGTACGGATACGTGTTGACGGTGAAGCCGGTGCGCTCGAAGATCACGCGATGGTTTTCCCAGCTCGGGTCGCTGATCCAGACTTGCGCCTCCGGGAAATATCGCTTCAGGAAATCGGCGCCTACCCGCAGCGCGCCCGAACCGCCCAGGGTCTGCACGGTGGCGATGCGGCCTTCCGCGCGCGCCTTGCATTGCGCGCCGAAAACCAGCGCCTGCACGGCGTCACGGTAGGCCGCGAAGCCGGCCATGGGCAGGTAGGGACGCGGGCCCATGTCGGCCATCAGCGCGCCTTCGGCTTCCGCCACCGCCTGCATCACGGGCAGCTTGCCATCGCCGTCGAAGTAGATGCCGATGCTCAGGTTGACCTTGTCGGTCCTCGGATCTAGTTGAAAGCTTTCGTTGAGCGAAAGGATCGGGTCGCCGGGATAGGCATCGATATGTTCGAACATTGGATACTCTGGCTGGAATGGGTTGTGGCCGGCGGCCGGAGGGCCGCCAGGGTCATCATTATGCCGATACGCTCTGCTGCAGGGCCGGCGCCGCGTTCTTTTGCCGCAATCGGTAGCTCACGCCCAGCACGGCCATCCATGCCGGAATCAGGTACACCGAAATGCGCAGCCCCGGCGTGAGGTACATCACGTACAGGATACCCGCCAGGAAGACCAGGCACAGGTAGTTCGTGAACGGATAGCCCAGGCTCTTGAAGCGCGTCTCCTGCCCGGCGATGCGCTTGTCGCGGCGGAACTTGAGGTGAATGATGCTGATCATCGCCCAGTTGATGATGAGCGCCGAGACCACCAGGCCCATCAGCAGTTCGAAGGCTTCGCCCGGCATGAAGTAGTTGATCACAACGCAGGCGGCCGTGGCCAGTGCCGAAACTCCCAGCGCGGCCAGCGGAATCCCGCGCTTGTTGACCTTCAGCAGCGCTTGCGGCGCATTGCCCTGCTTGGCCAGGCCGTACAGCATGCGGCTGTTGCAGTACACGCCGCTGTTGTAGACGGACAGCGCGGCGGTCAGCACCACGGCATTCAGCACCGTGGCCACGATGTCACTGTTCATCGCATGGAAGATCAGCACGAACGGGCTGCCGCCGGTCACGACCTTTTCCCACGGGTAGAGCGAGAGCAGTACGCCCAGCGCGCCAACGTAGAAGATCAGGATGCGGTAGATCACCTGGTTGGTGGCCTTGGGGATGGTCTTTTCCGGCGCATCCGCCTCTGCCGCGGTAATGCCCACCAGTTCCAGGCCGCCGAACGAGAACATGATCACCGCCATGGCCATGACCAGGCCGCTGATGCCGTTCGGGAAGAAGCCGCCGTGCTGCCACAGGTTGGCCACGCTCGCTTGCGGGCCGGCCGTGCCGGACGCCAGCAGATAGCCGCCGAACACGATCATGCCGACGATGGCCAGGACCTTGACGATGGAGAACCAGAACTCCATCTCGCCGAAGGACTTGACGCTCGACAGGTTGATGGCGTTGATCAGCAGGAAGAACGCCAGCGCGGATACCCAGGTGGGAATGTGCGGCCACCAGTACTGGACATAGATGCCCACCGCCGACAGTTCCGCCATGCTGACCAGGATATAGAGCACCCAGTAGTTCCAGCCTGACATGAAGCCGGCAAAGCTGCCGCAATACTTGTTGGCGAAGTGGCTGAAGGAGCCGGCGACGGGTTCGTCGACCACCATTTCGCCGAGCTGGCGCATGATGAAGAAGGCGATGATCCCGGCCACCGCGTAGCCGAGCAGGACCGAAGGGCCTGCCATCTTGATGGTCTGGGCAATGCCCAGGAACAGCCCGGTGCCGATGGCACCGCCCAGCGCGATCAGCTGGATATGCCGGTTTTTCAAGCCGCGCTGGAGTGTCTCTTCCGTGTTCTTGGAATTGGGAACCATATTGTGTCTCTACCCACTCTTTTGGAATGTGGGCCTGCGCCTCTCGCGTGTTGCGGGCGCTTTGGCCAGGCACCGCCGGCGCGCAGTCTTGCTGCGGGCGCCGGGCGGTGTTGTTGCAGTCCGCGGCTCGGTGCCCCGGTGTCTAGCTGCCTTGTGGGCTTCAGACCTTGAGCGTGCCGCGTTCGATCTGGTCGCGCTCCAGCGATTCGAAGAGCGCCTTGAAGTTGCCTTCGCCGAAGCCTTCGTCGCCCTTGCGCTGGATGAACTCGAAGAACACCGGGCCGAGCGCGGTCTTGGAGAAGATCTGCAGCAGCAGGCGCGGCTTGCCGCCTTCGGTCGTGCCGTCCACCAGGATGCCGCGCGCCTTCAGCTGGTCCACCGGCAGGCCGTGGCCCGGCAGGCGCTTTTCCAGGCCTTCGTAGTAGTAATCGTTGGGCGCGGTCATCAGGGGCACGCCGGCCATCTGCAGGCTGTCGATGACTTCGATCAGGTTGTCCGTCAGGAAGGCGATGTGCTGGATGCCCTCGCCGTTGAAGGCCATCAGGAATTCCTCGATCTGGCCGGCACCCTTGGACGATTCCTCGTTCAGCGGGATGCGGATCTTGCCGTCGGGGGCGGTCATGGCCTTCGAGGTCAGGCCGGTGTATTCGCCCTGGATGTCGAAGTAGCGGATTTCACGGAAATTGAACAGCTTTTCATAGAAATTAGCCCAGTAAGCCATGCGGCCACGGTAGACGTTGTGCGTCAGGTGGTCGATCAGGCGCAGGCCATGGCCCACCGGGTGGCGGTCCACGCCTTCGATGAATTCGAAGTCGATGTCATAGATGGACTTGCCTTCCTCGAAGCGATCGATCAGGTACAGCGGCGCGCCGCCGATGCCCTTGATCGCCGGCAGGCGCAGTTCCATCGGGCCGGTGGCGATTTCCACCGGCTGGGCGCCGAGTTCCAGGGCGCGCGCATAAGCCTTGTGCGAGTCCTTCACGCGGAATGCCATGCCGCAGGCGCTCGGGCCGTGCTCGGCCGCGAAGTACGCCGCCGGGCTGTTCGGCTCGCGGTTGACGATGAAGTTGACATCGCCCTGGCGGTACAGCACCACGTCCTTGGAGCGGTGGCGCGCGACCAGGCTGAAGCCCATCTGTTCGAACAGCGGCTCCAGGAGGTTGGGAGTGGGCGAGGCGAATTCCACGAATTCGAAGCCCATCAACTGCATCGGGTTTTCAAACAGATCGGCCATGGTGTGCTCAACAGGAAGTTGGGGGGACGAGAGAAATATTATTGCGGCAGCTGTGCGCCAACGCGTTGGTGCGCAGCGCCAGACACGTACGGCGTGGGCTCTCAACTCCCTGTCCGTACCGTCAATCTGGCAATGAGTTTATATTCCGCTCCGGTAAATAGGATTTCGTTATCCACGCAGGCAAACCCTAGATCATGAGATAAAATTTCATCATTGCAGGAACAAGGGAAACAAAAGTGCACAATCCTGAGCTTGATCGCATAGACCGCCGCTTGCTGGCGGCGCTGCAGGAAAATGGACGCGCCTCCAACCTCGAACTGGCCGAGGCTATCCGCCTGTCGCCGGCGCAGACACTGCGCCGGCACCGCCGGCTGGAAGAGGCCGGCATCATCAAGCGCTACGAAGCCCGGCTGGACTCCGCCAGCCTGGGCTTTGGCGTCGTCGCCTTTATCCATGTCACGATGGAGCGGGGCCACATCCGGGATCTGTCGAACTTCAAGGGACTTGTCGCCGAGCTGGCGCAGATCCAGGAATGCTTCTCCGTCACGGGGGATATCGACTACGTGCTGAAGGTGGTGGCGCGCGATCTCAAATCGCTTTCCGATTTCCTGCTCGACACGTTGATGCGCATCCCTGGCGTGAGCGGGGTCAAGTCCAGCGTTTGCCTGGATGAGATCAAGTGCACCAGCGCGATGCCGCTCGATGCCTGAACCCGGGCGCCGGATGGCGGCGGCGCGCTCGCTGACACTCACTAATATAGGAGAGACCCGCCACGGGCCGCCTATGCTTGGATGAGATCCCTGGCTCACCCTCCCCGTGCCCCCTGCCCCCGACGCCGGTTGCCCCGTCATCCTGTTTGGTGCCTTCGATCGCCATAACTTCGGCGATCTGCTGTTGCCCCATGTCCTCACCTGCCTGCTGAAAGACCAGCCGCTGCGCTATGCCGGGCTGGCGCGGCGCAACCTGCTGCCGCACGGCGGCCACCGGGTCGATTCCCTGCTGCATCTGGCAGCGCGGCCGGACCTGCAAGCACCCGGCATCATCCACGTGGGTGGCGAGATTCTTTGCTGCGAAGCGTGGGAGGCGGCTGTGATGCTGCAGCCACCGGGCAAGGCAGACGTGCTGATCGCGCGGCTCGACGACCGGCAGCGGGAGCGCCAGGCATGGGCGCGCAGCGTGCTGGGCGTGGAGGACCGGGCGCCTTACGTGCTGCCGCAGGGCCTGTTTCCCCAGGCGCGGGCCGTGATCTACAACGCCGTGGGCGGCGTCGGCCTGGACCAGCGCGACCCTGCCATGCGGGCGGAAGTGCTGGGCAAGCTGAGGGCCGCGGCCCATGTCAGCGTGAGGGATGGCCGGACCAGGCAGATCCTGCGGGCCAACGGCATCGCGGCCAGCCTTGTCCCGGATCCCGCGGTGATGGTCGCGGCGCTGTTCGGCGAGCGCATCCGCCAGCGGGTCCGCCACGGTGAGCCGGCGCGCATGACCGACGCCTTCCCGCAGGGTTATCTTGCCGTGCAGTTCAGCGCGGACTTCGGCGACGACCAAACCCTCGGCGAGATCGCCAGCCAGCTCGACCGCGCCGCGCGGTCAACCGGATACGGCGTGGTGCTGTTCCGCGCCGGTGCCGCGCCCTGGCATGACGACCTGTCCTGCTACCGGCGGCTGGCGCAACGCATGGGCACGCCCGCGCCGGGCATCGTCCGGTCCCTCGATATCTGGGACATCTGCGCCGTGATCGCGCACAGCCGCGGCTTTGCCGGCAGCAGCCTCCACGGCCGCATCGTGGCCATGGCATTTGCCGTGCCGAGCGTGAACATCACACGGCCGGGGCTGGATCCGGGGACCAGCAAACAGGCCGCGTTCGCCGCCACCTGGGCGCCGCCGGAGGCCCCGTGCACTGTGGCGGTGCAAGCGCTTGCCGATGGCATTGGCCAGGCGCAGGCGCTTGAGCGCACACGGCGGGAACAGACGGCGCGCGAGCTGGTTGCGGCATGCCGCCAAGGCTTCGTGGCTGCCTGAAAAGCACAGGCCTGCGCCAACGCCATATGAAACACACCGCGATGCTGTATAACCGGCGGGGCCGGTTCGCAGGCGCAATAGGGCAAAATACGCACCTGAGAGGCCCGGCAGGGCCAAAAAACACAAGACGCTGACGCCCGGCTCGTGCCCAGGTGTCCGGAATCGCATGAGCCTCCGGGGCTTGTCCAGCGTCGCGAGGGGACAGCTCGTCCTTTAACAGAGCACACCAGGAGCATTTAATGACCGACTCGAACCTATCTTTCTTCGGCAGGGTCTCTCTTGCCGTCGGCACCTTCTTCACCATCCTGGGCGACCGCGATTTCGCCGCCGGCGTGCGCCGCCTGCGCAGCGGCGAAGGCGCTGCAGCCGCAGCCCCGGTGCCGCAAGCTGCCGCACCGGGGCCGCGGCCTGCCGCCCCCGCGCTGAAGGAAGCGAGCCCGGCCGCGGCACTCCAGTTGCTGGGACTGCTCCAGCGCGACGCGCGTTTCGTGGACTTTGTCGAGGAAGACATCGCGGCCTATTCCGACACGGAAATCGGTGCCGCCGCCCGCCTCGTGCACGATGGCTGCCGCGCGGTGCTGCGTGAACACTTCACCATCAAGCCGGTGCGCGAGGAAGCCGAGGGCAGCCGCGTGACGCTGGCCGACGGCTTCGACGCCACCGCCGTCCGGCTGACCGGCAACGTGGTAGGCAGCGCGCCGTTCAGCGGCAGCATCAGCCACCGCGGCTGGAAAGTCGCGGAAGTCCGCCTGCCCCGGCTGGCCGAACGCCATGACGCCACCGTGATCGCCCCGGCCGAGGTGGAACTATGAGCGCAGCACGCTATTCCATCGGCATCGACCTGGGCACCACGCATAGCGCCCTCTCCTACGTCGACCTTACCGCCAGCGACGGCGAGAAGACCAGCCAGGGTGTCCTGCCGGTCACGCAACTCACCGCGCCGGGTGCCATCGAAGACCTCGATCTGCTGCCCTCCTTCCTCTACCTGCCGCACCCGAGCGAACTCGCCCCGGGCGACCTGGGCTTGCCGTGGAACGCCACGCGCGACTTCGCGGTCGGCGAACTGGCGCGCACCCGCGGCGCAGCCACGCCGATCCGGCTGGTGTCGAGTGCGAAAAGCTGGCTGTGCCACCCCGGCGTGGATCGCCGGGCGGCGATCCTGCCGAACGACGCGCCGCCTGAAGTGACGCGCGTCTCGCCGCTCGAGACCTCCGTGCGCTATCTCACGCACCTGCGTGAGGCGTGGGATCACGCGCATCCCGAAGCCCCGTTCGGCGAGCAGGAAATCACCGTCACGATTCCCGCCTCGTTCGACCCCGCCGCGCGGGAGCTGACCGCCGAAGCGGCCGAAGCGGCCGGGTATGCACGCATGACCCTGCTGGAAGAGCCCCAGGCCGCGCTCTATAGCTGGATCCAGAAGAGCGACGGCCACTGGCGCAAGCAGGTAAGGGTCGGCGACATCATCCTCGTCGTGGACGTCGGCGGCGGCACCACCGACCTTTCGCTGATCGCCGTGGTCGAGCGCGATGGCAACCTGGAGCTGCACCGCGTTGCCGTGGGCGAGCACATCCTGCTCGGTGGCGACAATATGGATCTCGCGCTGGCCCATGTGGTGGCGCGCAAGCTGGCTGGCCAGGGCACGCAGGCCGATCCGTGGCAACTGCGCGCGCTCACCTATGCCTGCCGCTCGGCCAAGGAAACGCTGCTCACCGATCCGGCCACGGATGCCGTGCCGCTGGTCGTGCCGAGCCGGGGGTCCAAGCTGATCGGCGGCTCGATCCGCACGGAGCTGACCCGCGCCGAGCTCACCCAGACCATCCTGGAAGGCTTCTTCCCGCAAGTGGAGGGCTCGGCCCGCCCGGTAAGCCGGGCGCGCGGCGGGCTCACGCAACTCGGCCTGCCGTATGCGCAGGATGCGGCCATCACGCGGCATCTGGCCGCGTTCCTGGGCCGCCAGGTGGCGGCGCTCGCGGAACTCGAAGGCTTCCAGAGCGCGCAGCCGGAAGGCGCGACGTTCCTGCACCCCACCGCCGTCCTCTTCAATGGCGGCGTGTTCAAGTCGGGCTTGCTGGTGGAGCGCATCCTGCAGACGCTCAATGGCTGGCTTGCGGCGGAAGGCGCGGCGCCTGCGCGCCTGCTGGAAGGCGCCGACCTGGACCTGGCCGTGGCGCGCGGCGCTGCGTATTACGGCTACGTGCGGCGCGGCAAGGGCGTGCGCATCCGTGGCGGCACCGCGCGTGCCTACTATATCGCCGTGGAATCGTCGATGCCCGCCGTGCCTGGCTTCGAGCCGCCCATACAGGCGCTGTGCGTGGCGCCGTTCGGCATGGAAGAAGGGACCGAGGCCGCGTTGCCGCCGCAGGAATTCGGCCTGGTGGTGGGCGAGCCCGTCCACTTCCGCTTCTTCGGCTCGTCGGTGCGCCGCCAGGATCAGGTCGGCACCCTGCTCGACTCCTGGTCGCCCGAGGAACTGCAGGAACTCGATGAAATCCAGGCCACGCTGCCGCCCGAAGGGCGCACGCCCGGCGAAGTGGTCCCGGTGAAACTGCACGCGCGGGTCACCGAGGCCGGGACGCTGGAACTGGAAGCCGTGCCCCGCGGCGCCGGCGAGCGCTGGAAGGTCGAGTTCGACGTGCGCGGCAACCCCAATGCCTGACTGAGATGAAGCCGTACATCGTCGGCATTGACCTTGGCACCAGCAACACGGTCGTCGCCTATGCGGAGGCGGGGTCCGAGCAGATCCGCGTCTTCGATATCGATCAGCTGGTCAGCCTGGGAGAGGTCGCCGCGCGGCCTCTCCTGCCATCCGTGCGCTACCACGCGGCGCCCGGCGAACTCAACGGGGCCGACCTGCAGTTGCCGTGGCAACATGCCGCGAGCGCCGGAGCGCGCCGGACCGTGATCGGCCGCCTCGCGGCTACGCTGGGCGCGCAGGTGCCCGGCAGGCTCGTGGCCAGCGCGAAAAGCTGGCTGTCGCATGCCTCGGTCGACCGGACCGCGCCGATCCTGCCGTGGGGGGCGGACGAAGAGGTCGGCAAGATCTCGCCGGTGGCGGCCAGCGCCAGCTATCTGGCCTACGTGCGCGCGGCATGGAATCACCGTTTCCCGCAGGCTCCGCTCGAAGAACAGGACGTGGTGCTTACCGTGCCCGCCTCCTTCGACGAAGGCGCGCGCGCGCTGACGCTGGAAGCGGCGCGCATGGGCGGGCTGCCCGCCCTGCGCCTGCTCGAAGAGCCGCAGGCTGCGTTCTACGACTGGCTGTTCCATCATCGCCAGACACTGGAAGCGGACCTTGCGCAAACGCGCCTGGTGCTGATCTGCGACGTCGGCGGCGGCACCACCGACCTGACCCTCATCAAGGTGGAGATGCAGGACGGGCAGCCGCAACTGACCCGCATCGGCGTGGGCAATCACCTGATGCTCGGCGGCGACAATATGGACCTCGCCCTGGCGCATCTTGTCGAAGCGCGTCTCGCCACGGCGGAGACACGGCTGTCGGCGGCCAGCCTGTCGCAGCTCGTCGCGCGCTGCCGCGCCGCCAAGGAGCAGCTCCTCGGCGCGCAGCCGCCGGACTCGGTCACGGTGACGCTGCTGGGCGCGGGCTCCCGGCTGATCGGCGCGGCGCGCTCGGTGGAAGTGACGCGGCAGGAAATCCAACAGCTCATCGTCGATGGATTCTTCCCCGCAGTGTCGTCCAGTGAACGGCCCGGCCGCGCACGGGGCGCCATTGTCGAGTTTGGCCTGCCCTATGCGGCCGACCCGGCGGTCACGCGGCACGTTGCGGCCTTCCTGAGCCAGCACGCCGCGCAGTCGCAAACGGCACTGGGCGCGGCGCAGACGCTTGATGGTGCGCTGGCGATGCCCGATACCCTGCTGCTCAACGGCGGGGTGTTCCGCGCCGATGCGCTGGCGGGGCGCGTTGCCGGCACCCTGGGCACCTGGCGCGGTGCGCCCGTGCAGGTACTGCACAACGACAACCCCGACGTAGCCGTTGCCCGTGGCGCGGTAGCGTACGCGCGCGCCCGTACCGGCCAGGCGCCGCGCATCGGCGGGGGATCGCCGCGCAGCTACTTCCTCGTTCTCGACGATGGCGCGCAGGGGCAGCAAGGCATCTGCCTGTTGCCGCGAGGCACGGAAGAAGGCCACGAGATCCATCTGGAGGATCGCGCCTTCGCCCTGCGGCTCGGGCATCCGGTGCGCTTCCACCTGGTTTCCTCCGTCGCCGACACGGCCTATCGGCCGGGCGAGCTGACCGATCTGTCGAAGGGCGACTTCGTTCGCCTGCCGCCGATTGCCACCGTGGTGCAGCCGCGCGGCGCGAGCGGGCCCCGGGAAACGCCGGTGCAGCTCACCACGTCGCTGACCGAGGTCGGCACGCTGGAGGTGCACTGCATCGACATGGCGGATGCCTCGCAGCGATGGCTGCTCGAATTCCAGCTGCGCGCCAACGGCACGGCAGCGCCCACGCCCGCTGAAACGCCGGATATGCCAAACGCAGCCTTGCCGCAAGCGGTCGAAGCCATCGACCGTACCTTCGGCGCGCGCTCGCAAGACGTCGGCCCCAAGGAGGTCAAGCGGATGCGGGCGCAACTGGAACAACTCCTGGGCACGCGCGAGCGCTGGGACAGCGCCCTGCTTCGCGAACTGTTCGGCACGTTCTGGGAGCGCGTGCGGCGGCGGCGGCGCACGGCCGACCATGAACGCCTGTGGCTGAACCTGGCCGGCTACTGCGTGCGGCCGGGGTTCGGCTACCCGCTAGACGACTGGCGCGTCGAACAGCTCTGGTCGCTGTACGAGCAAGGGATCCAGTACGTCAACGAAAGCCAGATCTGGTCGGAGTGGTGGACACTCTGGCGGCGGGCGGCGGGCGGCCTGGACGAGAGCGCGCAACTGCGCTTGCTGGATGACATGGCCTTCTATCTGCAGCCGCCCGGCAGCACGCGATATAAACGGCCTGCCGGCCCCGCGAGGGCCGGCTACGCCGACATGGTGCGCCTTGCCGGGTCCCTTGAGCGCATCCCGGCCGAGCGCAAGATCGAACTCGCCGAATGGCTGCTGGCCCGGCTGCGCAAGCCCTCGGAAAACAGCCAGGGCTGGTGGGCCGTGGGCCGCATCGGGGCACGCCGGCCGTTCTATGGCAGCGCGCACAGCGTCGTGCCAGCCGAGGTCGCCGCGCAATGGCTGGAAGCGATTCTTGCGCTCGACTGGAAGAAGGTCGAGCCGGCCGCGTTCGCCGCCGTCCAGATCGCCCGCATGACGGGCGACCGCTCCAGGGACCTGTCCCCCGAGATCCGCGCGAGCGTGGTCCGGCGGCTGGAAGCCGCCCACGCACCGCAAAGCTGGATCGCCATGGTGCGCGAAACGGTGGAACTCGATGAGGCCGACGAGGGGCGCGTGTTTGGCGAGTCCCTGCCCGCCGGGTTGAAACTGATCGTGGGTTGATCCCCACCGGGAACGCCATGCCAGATCCGGGTGCCGCGTCTTGTCGACCACATCGCCGCCTGCCTGGCGAACGGGGGCGAGGGGCGCGGCGCGTTCCGTACGCGCGCCAGCCTGATATCCGCCCCGCTCTGACCCCGGTTATTCGGACTTCCCCGGCAGTTCGATGATGCCGCCGTCGTGGCCGTCCATCACCACCACCGCATCGCCTGCCCAGTGCACTTCCGCCACCGGCACGCCGGACGCAGGGGTCTCGCCGACCTGCATGCCATTGGCTGAATACACCCGGACATAGCCGTTCACATAGTAGAGCTTGTCCGATCCCTGCCCAGGGGTGGACATTGTCGGGATCAGGTTCATCCAGCTGAACAGTTTGTACTTCTGATAGTAGAACGCCTGGTTCGGGCTATATACCCTGGCCCCATGAGGCACGCCGTAGTACAGGTAAAGATACGATGGATAAGCCAGGGCGGTGACCGCCACGGCGAAGCAAACAAGGCGAATCCGTTTTTTCATTGTTTTCCAGGCTCGCTTCGAACCGTGCCTCCGAAAGGATAGCCAGGGTCGGGTGAAATGCGTTTGCGCCGGCGCGCGGCTCAGCTTCTTTTCGGCGCCGGACTGAAGAGATACGGCACCACCGCCAGCGCTACCACCACCGCCGCGGTGAGGAAAATCGCGGCGTAGGTCTTCGAGACCGGCCAGCGCTGCAGGTCGCCCATCCGGGCAATCATGCCGAACCCCCACGAGGTCAGCGCCGAGCCGAGGAAGACGAACGTGTTGAGCACGCCGAGACCTCTCCCGCGCGAAGACGGCGGAACCAGGCCACGCCCCTGCGCCATGACCAGCGGATGCAGCATGCCGATGGTCGACAGCAACGCCATCAGGCCCACGCCGGAAACCATGCCCCTCGCAGGCCAGATGGTCAGCAAGATCGCACCCGTCATCGCGAAACAGGACCATGCCGCGATGGTCGTCTTGAGCGAGCTGCGCCGCACCAGCACAGGCAGGAAGAATGCGGTCAGGAACCCGCTGACGCTGAGCAAGGCCAGCGCGACGCCACGGGCGCCGGAGTCGAGGCCATACACATTGGCCAGATAGGGCCCGCTCCACGCATTGCGGAACGCCGTGCCCGCCGACATGGCGACGCACATCGGGATGAGGGTCCACAAGGGTGCGATGGCCAGCAGCTTCGCGCTCTGCGAGAGCATGGGCCACAGCGGAACATGGCGGGCCTCGGCGTGCCCTTCGTCCCGGACGAAACGCCAGACGCCGTAGCAGGCGACAACCATGCAAAGCGCCGCGAAGGACATGGCAACGCGCCAGCCGAGCAGGTGCATGGCCCACCCGAGCGGCGCCGTTGCGCACAGTGCGCCAATCATGCCCGTGGCGTTGGACTGGCTGACAACCCTGGTGTAGTTCCTTTCGGAGAGCTGCTCGGAAGCGAAATGCAGCAGCCCCATGAAGACCGGTGCGCAGGCCAGTCCAAGCCCCGCCTGGGCAAGCATGGCGACCGTGCCGTTGGGCGCGGCCGTAAACAGCAAGGAAGACACCGCGCCGACGGCAAGAAGAAGGGCCGTGGGCTTGCCCACGCCATATCGGTCGAAGGCGATCCCGACGGGAATCTGCGCGACCGCGAATGCCAGGAAGAAGCAGGAGGACAAGCTGCCGAAACCCGCGGCGGTCAAGCCAAAGTCATGCTGGAGTTCGGGCGCCATCACGGCCAGGCAGCTGCGATAGAACTGGCTTAGCGCAAAGGCGAAGGTCAGCAGGACAATACCGCGCCGGGCACGCCGGGCCGCCGTACCGGCGCCATGCAATGCACTCTCCTCAGGCAACGCGGAGGAGAACCGGCGATTGCGCCAGTAACTGACCGGATTTTTCAACTTGAAATCTCTTGACGAAAACCATCAACCTTTGGCGGGGCCGACTCTTGAAAGTGCCTGCGCGCCCTGCGTGCCCGAAGCTTGCATGGCGGGCCGCCGTTCAGGTTGAAAGAGCGATATTCTACGCGGCCTCCCGATCATCTGCCGCCGGCATTGGTGTTGGCGGCTTGCAAAACAGGGCCGGACAGGCGTCCGGCGACGCGGGAACGGGCTGACAAGAAAAGCGGCCCGCCCGTGGAGACTATGCGCCAGCGGTAAACAGCGCCATCGCGGCGATGCCGGCAATGATCAGGATAGGAACCGCCCAATACTGCATGGGGATCCAGAACAGCGTATGGCGCTTGCGAAGCTCGACGGGTTCCTGGGTCTTGGGATCGACCAGGATGCGCCCGGGGCGGGAGTTGAGGCGGCGCCCGAGATAGAAGACGGCCACGGCGGACAACATCAGTGCAACGACAATCGTCGCCACGTTGGAAAGATTCAGCACCGAGCCCAGCAGGCTCATGACAAGCATGACGGCAAGCGGAACGATGACAACGAGAAAACCTAAACCTTGCCAAATCAACAACATTAAATGCTCCAGCTCAATGGATATAAGAATGAAATGCCCCGGTCGGGCGGCATTGCCGGTGAATTATATCGATGAGACGGATTGAGCACAAACCAGGATTCCGATGAAATTGGAGAAGGTGGATCCTTTGTCCACCCCCTTCCATACCCTTGCTTGCAAGCTTCGAACGAGGCCCGGCACGCGTTGATCCGGACCACCTTCCGCTTCAGAAGCCGACGTTATTGCGCCCCTTCAGTTTCAGCAGCGACCGCGCTTCTTCCGGCGTGGCGACCTCGAGCGACAGCGCCTCGATCACACTGCGCGCCCGCAGTACCTGCGCGGCATTGCTGTGCGCGAGCCTGCCGGGGCCATCCCACAGGGAATCCTCCAGCCCGACGCGCACATTGCCGCCGACCGACGCGGAAATCGCCGCCAGCGGCATCTGATGCCGTCCGGCGCCCAGCACCGACCAGACGTAGTCACTGCCGAACAGCCGGTCCGCAGTGCGGCGCATGTGCATCAGGTCCTCGACGTGCGCACCGATGCCGCCCCGCAGCCCGAACACGGACTGAATCAGCAGCGGTGGCGTCAGGAGCGCGCGATCGAGGAAGTGGGCCGCCGTGTAGAGGTGCCCGATGTCGTAGCACTCGATCTCGAACCGCGTCTGGTTTTCACTGCAGGACTGGAGAATGTATGCGATGTCCTTGAACGTGTTCCTGAAGATGCCGTCGTAGCTTCGCTCCAGGTAGGGACGCTCCCACTCGTGCCTGAGGTCCTTGAAGCGGTCCAGCAATTCGTACAGGCCGAAGTTCATCGTGCCCATATTGAGGGACGCGAGTTCCGGCCGCAACTGCAGCGCGGGCTGCAGCCGCTCCTCGACGCTCATCGTCGGCGCGCCGCCCGTGGTCAGGTTGATCACCACATCCGAAGCCGCCTTGATGGCCGGTGCGAACCGGCGAAATAGCGCCGGGTCCTGCGAAGGACGTCCATCGCCGGGATCGCGCGCGTGGAGGTGAACGATGGCGGCGCCGGCCTGCGCGGCGCCAATCGCGCTCGCTGCAATGTCCTCAGGCGTGACAGGCAGATGGGGCGACATGGATGGCGTGTGGATGGACCCGGTAATGGCGCAGGTGATGATGACTTTGTTCAAGATGCTTCCTCGTCGGGAAATGGGTTCGAGCGGGCCTTGTCCCGCCTGGCGAAGCCGGACTGCGCCTGCCGTTCCCGGACATGCCCATACCCGCGCACGCTGGCGGGCCAGGCCAGCAGTTCCCGCAAGCGCTCCGCGGGCCATTGCACCGCCACCTGTTCAATCGCGTCGAGGTCTTCTTCGTAGGCATCGCGCACGCGGCGATTCAGTACCGCCTCCGCGCCGCGTGCGAACGGGTCGAGCCAACTGCCACGCAGGAAGCGCACGCCGGCCAGCATGCGGAACATGGGACGTATCCAGCCGCCAACGCGTGTCTTGCTGACCTTTCCGGTAAGTTTGTCCAGCTTGCCGAAGGGGCCGCCCGCCAGATGGAAGCCAATCTTGAACTCGCCTTCGAACGCATCGCGCAGGGACTGCAGGAACTCGGGCCTGGCATACAAGCGCGCCACCTCGAACTCGTCCTTGACCGCAAGCACGCGAAAGTACTGCGTCGCCACCTGACGGACCAGGGCCTCGGCGTCGCTGCGGCCTGCCAGCGTGCGCTGGACCGCCGCGATCCGCTTGCGGTAGCGATCGGCAAGCGCCGTGTTCTGATAGCCGACAAGTCGCCGGGCCCGGTCCTCGATCAGCCCGGCCAGCGATCCGCCCGCCGTCATCTGCATCCGGACCACCTGCACGGGCGCCAGCAGCCGCAGTACCGCCGCGTTGTCATGCGCGAGCCACCGGCCTAGCGCGAACGCCTTCTGGTTGGTGGCGGCCACCACCCCGTTGAGTTCGATGGCCTTCTCCATCGCGGGCCGCCGCACCGGGATCGCGCCCTTCTGCCAGGCGTAGCCAAGCAAAAGCATGTTCGAGAGAATGGCATCGCCAAGGAGTTGCCGCGCCAGCGCCGCCACGTCGATAAATTCGGTTCGCCCGCCCAGTGCCGCGGTCAGCCGCTGCCTGAGACCTGTCTCATTGGCCGACCAGTCCGGCTGGCTGGTGAAGTCACTGGTGGGAACGATCTCGGTATTGACGAAGGCGCGCGCCAGCCCCGGACGCAACCGCGACAGGGCGTCGGCGCCGGCCGCGACGATCAGGTCGCATCCCAGCAGGACATCGGCTTCGCCGCTGCCGATGCGCGCGGCGTGCAGCAGTTCCGCGCTGGGGGCAATCCGGATATGCGACCCGACCGCACCGTACTTCTGGGATAGTCCGGTGATGTCCAGTGAACTGCCGGCCTTGCCATCCAGGTGCGCCGCCATGGTCAGCACGGCGCCAATGGTCACGACGCCGGTGCCGCCGATGCCCGCCACCAGGATCGACGCCGGTTCGAAATCGCCCGGGATGGCGGGGTCCGGCAGCGCGGGAATCTTCAGTTCGCCTGGCGTGCCGCCCCTGGCTTCAGGCCGGCGCGGCTTTGCCCCGTCGAGCGTCACGAAGCTCGGGCAAAAGCCGCGCACGCACGACATGTCCTTGTTGCACGACGACTGGTTGATCTGCCGCTTGCGGCCCAGCGCCGTCTCCAGCGGCTCGATGGCCAGGCATCCGGACTGGTCGCCGCAATCGCCGCAGCCCTCGCAGACTTCGGGGTCGATATAGGTCCGCACCGGCGGGTCGGGCAGCTTGCCGCGCTTGCGCAGCCGCCGCGCCTCCGTGGCGCAGGCCTGGTCGTAGATGAGCACCGACAGCCCGGCGAATTCGCGCAGCTCGCGCTGCACGGCCTCCAGCGCCGCGCGGTCGTATACCGGCACGTCCAGCGCTGCGCGGCGGCGCTGGTCGTAAGCCGTCACGTCATCCGTGACCACGACGAGCTTCCTGATCCCCTCCGCGCGCAACTGGGCGACAGCCTTGTCGACGCTCAGCTCACCGTCGACCGGCTGGCCGCCCGTCATGGAGACAAAGCCGTTGAACAACAGCTTATAGGTCATCCGCAGATTGGCTGCCAGCGCCTGGCGGATCGCCAGATAGCCGGAATGGAAGTAAGTCCCGTCGCCCATGTTGGCGAAGACATGGGGCTCGTTCGTGAACGGCGCCTGCCCCATCCACATCATCCCCTCGCCACCCATGTGCGAGACGGTGTGCGTCTTCTTCGGGTCGTTCAGCATGGCAATGGTGTGGCAGCCGATGCCTGCCAGCGCCCTGCTGCCGTCCGGCAGCCTGGTGGACGTGTTATGCGGGCAACCCGCGCAAAAGCTCGGCCGGCGCAGCGGCGCGGCAGGTTCCGCCGCGCTCGTCAATGGCGCATTCGCATCCGCCACGGCCTGCGCCGGCAATCCCAGCAGCCGGTGGATGGCTTCGGCGATCTGGAGCACCGTCAGTTCATTGCAGATGGGCAGCACCGGGGCGCCCCGCGACGCGGACCACTCAGGCGCCCCGTCGAACTTGCCACGCACCACGGGCGCCCGCGCCATGCGCGCATCGAAGAGGATGGATTTCAGTTGCGACTCGAGCAGCGGCCGCTTCTCCTCGATCACCAGGATGGTGTCGAGACCCTGGGCGAAGGCGCGCACGATTTCGTCTTCGAGCGGCCATACCATGCCGATCTTCAATACGCGCAGCGACGCGCCGTGCGGACTGGCAGCGTCGATGCCGAGCCGCTGCAAGGCTTGCATCGTATCGGCGTAGGATTTGCCGGCGGTGACGATGCCCACGCGCGCGGCCGGGGCAGGCCACACGAGCCGGTTGAGCCCCGCCGCCCTGGCGAACTGGACGGCTGCCGGCAGCTTGTGCACGTACAGCCGCTCTTCCGCGACCGGCGCCATTTCGAAGGCGCGAATATGCAGGGGCCCGTTGACAGCGGGCAATGCACCGATCGGGCCGTGCTGCCCCACCTCGACTTCGCTGGCGGATTCCACCACGTCTGTCACAAGCTTCATGCCCACCCAGCATCCGCTGTGGCGCGACATCTCGATCCCCCGCAAGCCGAAGTCGATGATGTCCTGGACGTTCGCCGGGTACAGCACCGGAATGCCTGCCGCGATCAGCGAGAAGTCAGACTGGTGCGCGGTGGTCGACGACTTCGCGCTATGGTCGTCGCCCGCCAGGACCAGCACGCCGCCGGCGGCACTGGTGCCGGCCAGGTTGCCGTGCTTCAGCGGATCGCCGCTGCGATCGACGCCCGGACCCTTGCCGTACCAGATGCCAAACACGCCTTCCACCGTGGCGCCGGGAAAAGTGCCGACGTATTGCGTGCCCCAGATGGCAGTGGCGGCCAGGTCCTCGTTGACGCCGGGCTGGAAGCGCACGTTCATTGCCTGCAGCAACGGCTGGATGCGCCACAGCTCCATGTCGAGCCGCCCCAGCGGCGATCCGCGGTAGCCGGAGATAAAGCCCCCGGTATTCTTGCCCAGGCGCGCATCGATGCGGCGCTGGTCCAGCGCGATGCGCAGGATCGCCTGGTTGCCGGTGAGGAAGACCTTGCCGGCGAGTTGCTCGAAGCGGTCGTCCAGCCGGGGCGACGGCAACGCCGTTGGCTCCGTGCGCGCGTTCATGGCTGACCGCCTGTGAGTACCCGGTTACCGCTGGCACGCGGAATAAGACAAGCCGTCATCGAAACGAACTCCGTGATGAATGATTAAGGTATCGATGGCAATCAGAAGCGCTGCGAGTACTGCACGCCGATGCTCTGCTGCCGCGTCGACAGGGTTTCCCGGCCGGCTACCGTGGGATTGCCTGAAAGTTGTGTGGCAACGGCCGAACCCAGTGCCGAGCTGCCGGTGGTGGTGTAGCCGGGAGACAAGGAGTAGAAGACCGACCATTTGCTGTTCGGCCCGGTCGCATAGCCAAGTCCGAGCGTGTAGTGCCGGCGGAACGTGGCAGGCGAGGTGACGTTGCTGGCCGTGTCCTCATCCGCGTAGGCCGCACTGTTTAGTGAAACGCCCCCCGACACGTGCAAGGCGGGGGTCACCTGGTAGCGCACACCGAGCTTGAAGACATTCATGTCCTTCCACCCATTGCCCGGGCCGCCGCCGCTGCCGCGCAAGGCGGTGCCGTCGAAGGGGCGATTGCCGAGCCCGGACGTTCCCGAATAGTTGATGCGCTGGTAGTCGAAGAGAAAGGACAGGTCGGGCGTGGGCGACCACTGCATGCCGGCCAGCATGTTCTCCGGAATATCCAGGCGGCCCTGGTCCGCCAGCAAGCCCTCATATTCCGTGAGCCGTCCCATCCGGATACGGGGCGAGTACGCCGCGCCGAAGCTGAGCGTATCGCTGGCACGCCAGTAGGAACCGATGCGCATCCCCACGCCGAACGAGGACGCCGTGCCCTGGTTGGTCAGGTGGTCCGGCGCCGCCGATTGCGGGGCCAGCGCCTGCAAACCCTCGGCACTGAACAACTGGGCCGCGATCAATAGCGAGAAGCCGACCGAGACCGTATCGGAAACCCGTGCGGATACCGTTGGCGCTATCGTCAACTGCTGGATGGTGGTGGTGGCCCTGCCGTTGCCGCATAGCACATTGCCACGGTAGGTGGCGCCGGGCGCCGCCGGCGGCGGTGCGAGGCAGGTTGTGGCGCTGCCCGTGAAGTAGGTGCCCGCGCCATTGCTATAGCCGACGAGGCTCAGCGACAGGTCGGGACCGATCATCTTGCTGACCGCCATGTCGGCAAGCGGCACCCAGCGGTTCGCGCTATCCGCGCGGGTGTCGAGCACGCCGGTCAATGGCGGCGGCAGGCCCGCCGAGCGGCTCATGCTGGTCCGGCCGTTGGTGGCGATCAGGTTGCCGTCGAAGCGGTTGCCGGCCCATACCGTGGTAGCGGGATTGCTGGCGCCGCCAAACGCATCGCGCGTCGATGCGGCGGCGGCACCGGCCACGCCGCGCGCTTCGGCGCCGTAGCCAATCTGGAAGTAGCCGTTGTCGGCAAGCGCAAGCGCGGGGCACAGTGCTGCCGCGGACGTGACGATCCACTGTTTCGAATTCACTGCTGTCTCCATTGTCATTGTTATGGCCGCGGGAATGTCTCTGCCTCCTCGCGGGGGGGCTTGATGCGATCAGTGGCCGGTGATCAGATTGGTCAGGACGCCAAGTCCGGCGATTTCAACCTCGACCCGATCGCCGTCGTGCAGGAAGCGCCACTGCTCGATGCCGGCGCAGTTCGGCACGCATCCGGTGGCGAGCAGCTCGCCACCGTGCAGGGTCTCGTTGGACGATGCATAGCTGACGATGCGGTCGATGCGATGGGTCATCCCCGAGGTGCTGCCTTTGCCGCGCACCTCACCGTTGACGCGCACGATGACGTCGAGCGCATGCGGGTCGCCGATCTCATCCGCGGTGACGACCCAGGCGCCGAGACTGTTGCTGCCATCGAAGTCCTTGCCCTTGGCCGGGCCCGCGCTGGGCCGGGCGCGCATCTCCTTCATCAGCTGCGCGCGTTCGGAGAAGTCGTTGAAGATCACGTAGCCGAACACGTGCGACATCGCCGCCGCGCTGTCGATGTTCTTGCCCGGACGCCCGACGATGACCCCAAGCTCGGCCTCGTAGTCCAGCCTGGTGCCCGGCGCGGGCCGGCGCACCCTGTCCCCGTGACCGGAAAGATTGAGGCGCGCGCCTTTGTAGTACATGGGCGTCTCAAAGAAGGCCTTCGGGACTTCGCCCGCGCCCAGCATGCGCATCAGCAAACCTGTCAGCGGGCTGACGCCATGCGCCATGACCTGCCGGAATGCATTGCTGAGATGCTGCTCGTACACGCTGAAGCAACGGATCTGCGGGGGACGGTAAGGAACCTGGAGCCGGACCTCCCCCAGCGCATGGACCCCCGGCGCGCGGCCCGCCCCGGCGCCTTCCGCCGCCAGTTTCCGAATGGCCGGCAGCGTCTCATCCTGATGCTCGATCAGCGCCAGCAGGGAAGCGAAGCGCGCGTCCCCTGAAAAGGAAGCGGTCACGTCCAGCACGCGGCCGCCCGAAAGCGAGAGCCCCACATGGCTCGCCACGTCCGCCGAGGAAAACGTACACAGTCTCACGGCCTTGACTCCCTCAGCGCAACGTCAGGAACTGGCGGCTGGTCACCTCGCCGGGCCGCATCAGCAGGCTGTCGGGTTCGCCCGCCTTGTAGCGTTCGAGCAAATGCTCCGGATCGAACTCGACGCCGATCGAGTTTTCGGCGAAGGCGCCCGAGCGGAACCAGGCCTGCAGGTCTTCCGGCGCCGCGAAGTTGTCAACCTGGAGTTCAGCCTGTATGCCGTCGGGGTCGCGGTAGTACAGCGACGTGGTCGGCCCATGGTTGATGCACCATTCCGGCTTGAGGGCGTGCGCCTTCAGGCGTTCATAGGTGTGAAGCAGGTCGCCGAGCGAGCCGAAGGTGAATGCCACATGGTCCAGGCCCGTACTCTCGCGCCGCTTGGGCTCGAAATTCGCGGCGTTGATCAGCGCCAGGCGATGGTGCTCTTCGTCGTAGGACAGGAAGCAAAGCAAGGCATTGCGGAACATCACGCGCGCGCCCAGCACGATGCTCCACCAATGGATCGCCTCGTCAAAGCGCCGCGTGGTGAGCACGATATGGGCGAGCTTCGCCGGGGGACGCGCGTCCGGGTCCGGGCAGGGGATAGGAAACTGGTCCATGATGTCGCTCATTGCCTCTCCTTCGTGAGGTGTGCCGCGCTTGCGGCGCTGGTGGTGATGGTGGTGATGGTGGTGACGGTGGTGACGGACTGGGAAACCAGGCGGGTGACAACGTCCCGCAACGCCGCCCGGGGATCGGCGCACTGACGCCGGCTGCGCCAGGCCACGATGCCGTCGCCGCGCAGCAGCACGGCGCCGGACTCGTCGATCTCCAGCGCCGCGGCGAATGCCGACGGGTTGATGCGAAACTGCGCGGCGTCGCCGCTGCCGACAAGCGGACACGCCACCTCGATGCCCCAGTCGGAATGCAGTTGCGACAGGGCCGCCTGCCAGCGCACGCGCTCCTTTTCGTTGACCAGCAGCGTCATCGGTGCGCGCCGCGCCAGGTCCCGCGTCGAGAGTGACTCGCCATCGCGTTCGCTCCAGAGATGGGGAACCAGCGAGCCGGGACTTGTGCTCGGCCAGTATTCGGCGCCGGCATGGGGAGACTGAGGGTGCGGATGCGGCTCGCGACAGACGAATCCGACCGAATGCGCGTAGCCGAGATCGGTGCCCAGCGTCACGAACACTTCGCGCTGCTTGTCGATCGCCCTTCGCACTTTTGCCCGGGCCTCGGCGCCGCCGGGCTCCGCGGCCGCCAGATGGCCCAGCGGCTTCAGGCCGGCGCCCGTCACGGTACGGAACAGCCCTCGTGCCGCGCGCCTGGGCAGCATGCGCACCCACGCGGACCGGGAAAGCGCGGACAACGTCTTGAAGCCCGCAGGCTCCACGCCAGCCGCACGCAACACCGCGTCGGACAGTTCGCTCAGTTGCAGCGTGCGGCGCGCATGGGCATCCGCGCTCGCGGTCCGCTCGGCGGCATAACTGGACAACAGCCCTTGCGCGAGGTCGCCGCGGACGAAGCCGCCCAGCAGGATCTGCAGCCGCCACGCCAGGCTCGCCGCATCCTCGATGCCATGGTTCATGCCAAAGCCCCCGATGGCGGAGAATCCGGCGGCAGCGTCGCCTAACAGCATTACCCGGCCCACCCGGCAGGTCTCGGCGCGCCGCAGCGCCATGGCCCATGGCCGGACCGACTGGACCTTGACGTCGATGCTGTCATCGCCGATCGCCGCCCGCACCAGCGCCCGCGCCCGCGCGGCCGGCATCTCGCCAGCCAGCTCGATCTCCGGCAGCACCGCCGTCGACAGGACCCAGTCCTCGTCGTCGGCGGTGTGGGCCGTAAGCGTGCCCACCACCCGGGGGTTGAGGATCCAGTACAGCGGGCTTGGCCGCGACGTGTTCAGCCTGTCCAGCCGCGCACGGAAATGGATCTGCGCGACCGCCTGCAACGGCGTCTCGGCCGACCGCACCCCGAGCAGGCGCCGCACGGTGCTCTGCGCGCCGTCCGCACCCGCGACGAAGCGCGCGGTGCGCCGCACGCGCCGGCCGCTGCGCAGTTCGCGCAGCGTCAACACGCATCCGTCATCGTCTTGCGACAGCGCCTCCAGCTCGTATCCCGCCAGGAACTCGATCCGCTCGCTGCCCGCAACGCGCTGCCGCAAGATCGGATCGGTCACGTTCTGGGACAGGTGCAGCGGGCGGCAAGGCCCGCTGCCCAGCAGGCGCGCGGTATGCACCGGGTCGTTGCCGATCGGCACGCAGCGCCCGAGATCCACCCCCGCCAGCGACGTGCACCACGTGATGTAGCGAAGCTTGAGCGGCGCCGAACTGATCTCGCGCAGCGCCTCGGCAAGTTCGGCATCGATGGAGCGGATCACCTCCATCGCGCGGGCAGACCAGACGTGTCCGCGCGGATGCGTATCCGCATTCGGCTGGCGCTCGATCAGCACGCTGCGGATGCCGCGGCTGGCGAGGAGCAGGGCCAGCACGGAGCCTGCCGTGCCGGCGCCGACGATTGCAACGGGGGTGGGATGCCCACCCTGGCCGAGCGGCGCGGCTTCGGGATCGTGTGTCACAGGTAAACCTTCGCGAGAGTGTTGATGAGTGCCTGCGCGGCGGGGCGCGGCGACAGCCGGGAGCCTTGGCCCGGACCGGACGCGCTTACGAGACAGGCGCGACAGGCCGTGCGCCGGATGGCAGCGGTTCGCGTGACGGGACGGGGACTTGAAGCACCCGGCAAAGGGCGCCGAGCACGTCCTCCAACCGCGCGTCCGTCGCCGCCGCATGCCGCCAGGCGATGTGCCCATCGGGGCGCACCAGGATGGCGGCGTCGGGCAGCCCAAGGTTCCATGCGGATAGTTGCGGCCTGTCGGCGTGATGCGTGACGGCGTCGAGGTCCACGCCGTGCACGGCTACGCCGCCAAGCTGCTGGCTCGCTGACTCGGCAAGTCCGGCGCACGCCTTGCCATGGCGCCCAAAGCCGGCGAGCAGGAAGTGCCCATGGCCAACCAGATCGTGCGAAGTGGCGGGCGACCCCGGCACGCCTTGCAGCCGGAAATGCGGCAGCCGCGCGCCCGGCGTGAGCGACTGCGCCACTTCGAGTACGGGATTTGACGCCATCGGGGCCGCCGCGCCGCCACCGCAGACCGCCGCGCTCCGGTACACGTAGCCCAGGTCCAGGCCGAGCGTGTTGAAATGCTCCATCTGCGCCTCGGCGGCCAATTGCACGTTTCGCCGGATGCCCGCGAACCCGGGCGTAGCCGCCCGTTGCACTTTCCGGGTCCGCGAGTCGATCGGTGCGACCAGCAGGCGCTTCACGGCGGAGCGCAGCGCGGCGGGCAGCGCGCTGGCGCGCAGCCGCGCCAGCGTCGGCAGCTTGTCCTCATCAAGGCCCAATGCCGCGGTGACCTGCCGCATCTTGCGGTGGTTTGCCACGCTGACGCGGCTGTTCGTCTCGGCGACAGGCTTGCGCTCGTCGCCATAGGTATCGAGCAGCCCCGGGCCCGCCCACCCCTTCATCACGCAGGCCAGCTTCCACGCCAGGTTGTGCGCGTCGGCGGCGCCCGTGTTCAGCCCGAGCCCGCCGGTGGGCGGGAAGCGGTGCGCGGCATCGCCCACAAGGAAGGTGCGCCCCTGGCTGTATGGCGCGGCAATGTGAGCCTGCATCGTCCAGTTCGACAGCGACGTGATGCGCAACGGCAAATGGCGGTCGCCGAGCGCTGCCCGGAGAATGCGCTCGCAGCGGTCCGGCGGAAAGTCGGCCGGCGATTCGTACTGCGGAAAGTACGGTGTCATGAAAACCGAGTAGCGCGCCGCATCGTGCACGATGAAGGTGCCGGGCGCCGCGGCCGACAGGACCCAGAAGAGGATCGACGGACTGTCCTTGACCAGATGCCGGATATCCGCCTCGAAATTGATGGTGATGAGATGCGCCAGGTTGGTCTCCCCGACCATGGGCAACCCCAGGCTGCGGCGTACCGGGCTGCCGGCACCGTCGGCCGCGATCAGCCAGTCGCTGCGCACCCGGTACGTCTCGCCGGTCGCGACATCCTTCACCGACGAAACGGCGCCGTGCCCGCTGTGCTCCGCGCCCTGCCAGGCATGGCCGAAGCGCGTCTGGCAGCGAACGCGGCGCGACACCTGGGCAAACAGCAGGCGCTCAAGATGATGCTGGGGAATATTCGCCGTGCGCTTGCTGCTGGCGGCCTCCATGCTGGCGAGGTAGCCGGCGCTGCCGATATCGATGCGGGCCAGGTCCCCTTCGGCAAGGTTTTGCCGCCATGTCACGAAGCGCGCTTCGGCGGCATGGGTCGTGATACCCGCCAGTGCCTCGTCGGTGACGCCGATACCGGCCAGGATCTCCTGCGTCCGGGTGTTGATGACATGCGCCTGCGGCGCGAGATGCAGGTCATCGCGCTGCTCGACCAGCAGCGACTCGATGCCCTGGTCCGCCAGCAGCGCCGCCATCAGCATGCCGACCGGGCCAGCACCTACGATCAATACCGGAACATCCAACTCGCGCATCCCTGCCTCCCAATGTTGCTGGCCGCCTCACGGCCGCCTTGGGACGTGAATTTATACAAGTATAAGTCAAGATCACACTGGTACTTATACTTATATCAGTGAGACTTCGATGAGGACGCGAAAGGAGAGCCCGGCGAAGCTGCCACCCAGGCAGATGCCAGGGGGCAAGCCCCAGGCATGTGGGAGAATGCCGGGATCGTTACCGTGAGCGAAACGCGTCCTGAGCCACCATGCCCCCTGTCGATAGCCGGCACACCAAGACTCCCGCCCGAAAGCGCGCCACCGAAGCATCCGCCGCCACGACACCCGCCTCCCCCGCGGTCGAGGTATCGGGGCGACAGCGTCTGATCGAAGCCGCCGAGAGCGAGTTCACGCAAAAAGGATTCGACGGCGCCTCGGTCCTGTCCATCGCCAACCGCGCGGGCGTGAAGCAACCGCTGCTGAACTACCACTTTGGCAGCAAGGAAGGGCTCTGGCGCGCGGTAGTGGAGAATGCGTACGCGGGATCCCTTGCCGCATCCAGGCAAGCGGCGGATGCGCTCGATCGCTCGGATCCGCTCGCCCGCTTGCAAGCCGCGCTAAGGGCCTTCGCGGTGAGCAATATCCTGCATCCGGCAGCGCACTCCCTTGTCCTCATGGAAGTCGCGCAGGACGGTCCACGACTGGACTGGCTGGTGGACAACTACATGAAGCCGTTTCATGAGAAGCTCGATGCGCTGATTGCGGAGTGCCATGCGGCGGAATTGCTGAAGCCCTACCCGGCTGAGCATGCCAGCGTCATGATGACCGCCATGCTGACGGCGGTGCAATCGGCTACCCATCTGCTGAAGCGGCTTTATGGCGTGGGGCCCATGACGCCCGCGCAGGCGGACCAGCATGCGGAACAGGTCATCGATGTGCTGATGAATGGCATGGCAGCACACCGGCCAGGCAGACGGCGTACGGCAAAGCCCGGCTAGTTCCGCGACCGCGCCGCGTCTACCGGACGGCAACGCTCCCGGCCACGCGCCGCGCCAGCTCGTCGGCCCGCTCGCCGGCAAAAGGCCTGGCGCGCGCCGTCATGCTCATATCGCAGTTGCCGGCCCTGGCAGCGCCATCCATCACCTGGCTAACCGCGCCCGCCAGCTCCGGACTGGCCTCGGCGCCACGGCCCAACCGCCACGACAACAAGTCCGCCACCGCCATGCCGCAGCGCCGCGGGTCGCGATACAGCGCGCCGTCGTGTGCAAGCAGCATCTTCACCTTGGCTTGCTGGCCCATCATCATCATGGTCACCAGCGGCAAGGCATCGGGCTGGTCCACCCCTGCGATACGCACGCCCGCATCGGTGCGGTCGGTCTGGTCGGCACCTGCCTTCAGCCATGCCAGGTACAGGTCGTCCGGCAGCCACGGCAAGCTCAGCGGCGCGATGCCGTTGTTCTTCATGCCTTGCGCGCTGTCCAGGTACTTCAGGCTGACGCCGGCGGCAACCATCCGCTCGCCCACGGCACGCGCGCTGGCCCGCAGTCCGTCCCAGGCAGGACTCTCCTTGCTGGCGGCCGCGCGCAACTCCAGTTCGCTCCACGTACGCAACAGCGCCGACATGGGCTCGCTGGTGAGCGGCGCCGCCGGCTTGCGCGAAGCCTGCGCCAGCCGGTCGACCAGCGCCGGCTGCAGGTAGCGCGCGGACAGGCTCAGCGCTTCGTCCATGCCGTTGCGCGCCACCCCGGTCTTGACGCCGTAGCCGCCCACCGAAGCATCCGCGCCATGATCGAGCGCAAAGGCCACGCGTTCCGGCACGGCAAGGGCCGCGCCCGGCTTCAACTCGGCGTACGACGCGCGCAGCGCCTCCAGCAAGGGCGTTTCCCACTGGGGGCTAGCGCCGTAATACATGCGGATGTACGCCGCGTTGATGTCGGCGCCCCTGGCCAGCAACTGTTCGGCGAACCAGCGGGTACGGTAGTTGGAGATGGCTGCGTGCAGCACGCTGCGACCCTGCTTGTCGCGCGCGTTCGGGTTGGCGCCGTGGGACAGCAGGTACTCCAGCGTGTCGCGATCGTCGCCGTAGTAGGACGTACGCGTGATCAGCAAGGGCGTGCCGTTGTGGTCGGGCGCCTCCACCGAGGCGCCCGCCGCCAGCAGCATGTCGGCGATGGCGTAGCGCTGCGCCGGGGGACGCGTATCGCGCCCGACCGGCATGGCGCCGGCCAGCATGGCCCGGCCCGTGCCCGGCCCGTCCGCCTTGGCGCCGGCTGCCAGCAAGGTGCGGACGATCTCCGCCTGCTTGTGGTACACCGCCGAGCCCAGCGCCGACACGCCATATTCGTTGACCCCGTCCGGATCCTGGCCACGCGCAAGCTGCGCGCGCACCGCTTCCAGGTCGCCCGCCTTGATCGCCGCGAAAATCTCCAGCCGCGGCCGGCACGTGGCCGGCGTCAACGCCGGCTCGCCCAGCGCGGCGCCGATGCGGGCTGCCACGTTAGACGGGATGGCCGTATTCGACGCCATCCGCAGGGTGCAGTACTGGCGGTAGTCCTCGCGCGCCAGCGCCAGGTAATAGTCGCGCCTTTGCGGCTCGCGTTCGCGTCCGCTTTGCTGCCAGCGGGCATCCGCGCGGTTCAGGTAGGCGGCGGTACGTGACGGGTCCCGGCGCAGCACCTCGCCCAGGATCAGGTCGGCCTGGGCCGCGTCGCCTGTCTCGGCCAGCCAGAATGCATAGTCGTTCAAGGCGAGCAGCGTGCCGGCGCTTTCGCCCCCGGGATCGATCTCGCGGTAGTCGTGCTCCATGACGAAGGTACGCAGCTGCGCCAGCGCGCGGCCGAATTCCGCCGTCTTCGCGCGGGGTATGGCACGCGCCGCCTGGTGCAGCGCGCGGAAGGCCGCCAGCGTATCGGCGGGCGCCTGCTGCACGAAGCGCACATCGGGCGGCACGGCCGCAAGCCGGCTCGGATAGCTCACCAGGGCGCCGCGCAAGGTCGCCATGGCCTGGGCCTGTCGTGCCGCGTCCCAGGGCCGCGTGCTCGTCACCGTGGCCGTGCCGGCATCGGCGCGCAACGTGGCGGCCTCGCCCGTGGCGTCGACAAGGTAGCCGTTCACCTGCTTGCCATCGGATTCGCTGTAGGCATAGGCCACCCAGTAGAAGACCTGTTCGCCCCTGGGCTGGGCCACCGTCACCCTCTCCTCGCGCGACGCACGCCATGCGTCCGGATCGATCACCAGCGCCGGCGAGCGGAACGCCAGCGCGTATGTCCCGCCTTCGCGCAGGTAGCGATAGAAAAACAAGCGGTTCTCGACCTGCCCGACCAGCAGCGCATCGCGCGCGTTCTCGGTGCCCCACACGCGCCGCTCCGGCGCGTTCAGGGGATACCGGCCCAGGCGCATGGCGTCGATGACTTCGCCGATATCGTAGGCCAGCGCGGCAGGCGGCATGCCGGCGGTGCAGGCGAACGCCAGTGCCACGGCGCCGAGCACGCGGGAAAGCCGGGCAACGCGGCGGCCTTGTCGGGAACAAATGATGGGGGGAGTACGGAACATCCTGACTGGACAAAGTGACGAGCGAGGCAGATGATACCCGGCCCGCGCGTCACCGCCAGGGCTATTTGCTCCGTGTGGCCGCGGTCTGGCCGGCCGGCCGGGCCGCGTCCTTTTGCATGAACACGCTGAGGGGGTCGTCGGCGTAGGTTCCGAACGGCCCGCACCGGACGTAACCCGCCCGGCCGTACAGGGCGAGTGCCTCGGGCTGGCTCACGCCGGTCTCCAGCACGAAGCGCGGGCAGTCCCTGGCGATAGCTTCGCCTTCGAGCCGGGTCAGCAGGGCCAGCGCAATGCCGCCGCCGCGATGTTCCGGGCGCACGTACATGCGCTTGATTTCCCCGAACTCCGGCTGCAAGACGATCGCGCCGCAACCGACGGCAACGCCCTGCCCGTCCCGCACCACGGCAAACAGCACGTTGGGTTGCGACAGCGCCTCGATATCGATGCCGTGATGGCTCTCCGGCGGATATAGGGGCTTCTGGTACGCGTCGAGTTCGTCGATAAGCCGGATCACCTCTGCTTGCGTCGGGCTTTCAAGCGCAATGTTCATGCTGGATTTCGAAAGTTGATATGGCTGTCAGCTACCCGGCGGCACCCGGCCGGTCAGCACCGGCGCCATGGCGGCGCATCAAATTCTATCCGAGGCGCACAGCCTGCATGACGGCGCCGGGGAATCCCGCGAAGGGGCGCGCGCCTTCATGGAGAAGCACAAACCCGACTTCCCTGGCCCGCGTTCGGCGTAGCCACGGCTTCCGCGCGCCCTGCCCGGCTACGGCGGGGTCGGGGAGTCGGCGGTAGACATATTCGTCAATCAAGCGTCATGTTCGATGCGCGAATGACTTCTCCCCACCTTTCCCGCTCGCCAGCCACAAAGGCGGAAAACGTTGCCGGTGACTGCCCGCCCGGAATCCCACCCATTTGCCGCAGCTGTGACAGGAGGTCGGGATCGCGCATGGCTGCCGCGAGGTGGTGTTCCAGCTGGCTGACGACGGCGGGAGGCGTTTTTGCAGCGACGAAGATGCCAATCCATGCCGTCGAGACGAAATTGGCAAATCCGGCCTGCTCCATGGTCGGCACATCGGGCAGGCTCGGCACGCGCTGCGCCGCGGCCACCGCTAGTGCGCGCAGCTTGCCGGAGCGGATATATGGCAGCGCCTGCGTCAGATTGTCGAACTGGAACGTCGTTTCCCCCGCAAGCAAGGCGGTCGTGGCAGGCGTGGAGCCTTTGTATGGCACGTGAATGGCATCCGTGCCGGTGCGTATCTTGAAGAGTTCGCCCACCAGGTGGCTGGTCTGGCCGATGCCCGCGGAGCCGAAGGACAGCTTGCCGGGGTGTTGCTTCATCTGGGCGACAAGATCAGCCACGCTCTTGACCGGCGACTGGGCATTGACCACCAGGACATTGGGAAAGGCAATGACATCGGTAATCGGCGTCAAATCCGATGGTTGGTACGTGAGGCGCTTGTAGGCGCTGTAGTTGATGGCTTGCGGGCCAACGTTGCCGGCCAGGAGGGTATAGCCGTCGGCCGGCGCACGCAAGGCGGCTTGCGTACCGATGATGCCGCCACTGCCGGGTCGGTTGTCGACGACGATGGGCTGGCCCAGGCGTGCACCGAGCTTTGATGCCAGCAGGCGGATGGGAATGTCGATCGTACCGCCAGGCGCACCCGGTACGACGATCGTGACCGGTCGTGTCGGCCAGGCGGTCTCGGACTGCGCACCCGCGACAGCGGAAAACGCCAGCGCCACAAGGCCGCAGGCGAAGGACACTACCGGACGTCCCGATGGACAGAGTGCTCTCATACTGTTTGTCTCCTGGATGTACTGCTTCGGATTCTCCGACCGATCCATGTCAGGGCACGGGTGCCGCATCCGCGGCCTCGGCGAAGCGGCCAAGGTGCATGGCGGCATTGCCGAGCAGCAGCTCATTGCCGATGAGCCGTTTGCTGTAATGGCTGACCGGCGTCTCGTGTTGCAGTCCGACAGCGCCATGCAGCTGCAAGACATCAAACGCGATAGCGCGACCAGCCATGCCGGACAGGTACTTGGCCGCGCTGACCCGGCGCCTGCGTTCGCCGGGGAGCGCGGCATGCCAGCCGATCAATGCCCGCCGCACCAGATGACGTGCACCGCTCCAGGCGCGATAGTGATCGACCACGCGATGCTGCAAGACTTGCTGTTCCGCCAGGGTGCGTCCGAACTGCTTGCGTGTGCGCAGGTACTCGACGGTGATGCCCAGCACGCGCCGCATGGCACCGACGCTTTCAGCGCACAGGGCGATGGTGGCCAGTGCCATGGCATGCTCCATTGCCGCCAACGCGTCGTCCCCCCGGCCGATCAAGGCGCCGGCCGCCAGCGCAAGGCCGTCCAGCCGCACGTCAGCCGCGCCGCGCGCGTCGTGGAGCTGATAAGCGCGTACCACGACACCACCGGCTTCCGCCGGCACGTCGAATACCCCAAGACTGCCGTCTTCCAGCTTCGCGGCGACGATGAAGTGGTGCGCCTGGGCGCCACCCATTACCAGTGGATTGAGACCATCGAGCTGCCAGCCTCCACCAACCCGCCGCGCGGTGATCGTCGGGCGCAGCGCCCGCCCCGCGACGGGCTCATCGCCGCAGGCCACCGCGCAACGCGCATCGCCACTGGCCAGCGCCGCCAGCCGCGCATCGCGCGTGGTGCTGGCCGGCAGCGCGAGAAGGGCCTGGACCCCGAGTACCGCGCTCCACGGAAGAGGTTCCAGCACGAGCGCTTCCCCCAGTGCTTCCATTAGAGGCAACAGGTCTTCCATGGACCGGCCCAGGCCGCCAAACGCTTCCGGCATTGCCAGGTTGGTCAAGCCCAGACCGATGAGACCTGCCCAGGCCTCATTGTCGAAGCCGCCCTGCATGCCGATGATCTTCTGCCGGCGCTCGAAGCTGTAGTGGCCATCCAGCCAGCGGCGCACGGTATCGGCCATCATGGCCTGCTCTTCGCCGAGATGATCGTTGCGCGGCCGGTCGAGCTCGGTCTGCCCGGCAAATATTGCCTTTGCAACGATCTGGCGCTGGATCTCCGAGGAACCGCCCGCCAGCGAGCTGCCACGATAGCGCCACATATGCAGAGTCGTGTTGCCTGCGTGGGCCGAGGGCTCCTGCCCGGCTTGCGGCCGGCCTTCCAACGCTTCAGGATCGAACGGCATGGAGGCGGCACCATGCGCATCCATGCGGAACAGATGAAGATCCTGCAGCAACTGAATGCCTTCGAGTTTCAGCAGGGACGCTTCGAGGTCGGGACTGCCCCCTTCCGCTGCCTGCCGCACGGCCGGCCACCACGCCGCATCGAGCGCGCGCAGGCGAATGTCCAACGCGGCGTGGCGGCGCGCGACCAGGGCATGCTCAATGGCGTGCTCCATGTTCCCAGGCTGGCCTTCCTCATTGCGCCGCGCCCGGACCAGTTCCGCGGCGCGGGCCAACTCCGCCTTGCACTCAGCCACCCGAGCCACGAACAGGCGTTCGATCACCAGCAGTCCCTTGGCGATGGCCCATCCGCCGTCCGCTTTGCCGACCAGGTTGGCTTCAGGCACCCTCACATCGTCAAAGAACATCTGGACGTGGAACAACGCGCCGTTGATATAGCGGATCGGCCGTACCGTCACGCCGGGTGAGCGCAAGTCGATCAGCAGCACGGAGATGCCATCCTGCTTGCGCAACGCGGTCGGATCGGTGCGTACCAGCACCAGGGCCCAGTTGGCCCAATGCCCCAGGCTTTGCCAGATCTTGGAGCCATTCACGATCCATGCGTCGCCATCGCGGCGTGCCGTGGTGCGCAGCGCGGCCAGGTCCGAGCCGGCGTCGGGCTCCGAATAGCCCTGTGCCCAGAAATCGTCAAAGGAGAGCATCCCGGGCAGGAATCGGCGGCATTGCTCCTGTGTGCCGTGGCGGATCAAGGTTGGGCCGATGGTATCGATGCCGAGGTTTTCGATATATGGCGCATCGCTGGCCGCCAGCTCCTCCCGGAAGATGGCCTGTTGCACCAGCGACCATCCCGGCCCGCCGTGCCCGGCCGGCCAACCCGGCGCCGCCCAGCCGCGCGCATGCAGAATGCGATGCCATCGGGCCGCCTGCTCCCGGGTGACAAGGCAATGGGCGCGCGTCGCAGCGCGGATATCGGGCGGCACCGCGTCCCGCAGGAAGGCGCGGATTTCCTTGCGGAATGCCTCGTCAGTGCGTTGAACCGATCCGGTGTCTGACAGGTGCGACATCTTCTGTTCCTTCATGGAGGTTCGATTCGGGCAACAGGGTCCGCGTGGCGCTTATCGGCGATTGCCGAATGCCGATTGCCGGACATCAAGTTTGCCAGCGGGGCTTGCGCTTTTCCACGAACGCCGCGAGGCCCTCTCTTGCATCTTCGGTCGCGATGACGTTGCCAAACGACTCGACAGCGGTAGCCACGCCGCGACGGTAGTCGGAGTCGTTCGCACGCATGAATGCCAGCCGCCCCATCCGCATGATCTCCGGCGACTTCCGGCACAGGACCTGCGCCAGTGCGCGCGCCTCTTCCATGACGTCCTGCTCGGGAACCACGCGGCTGACCAGCCCCAATGACATGGCTTCCCCTGCGTCAAAGGTGCGCCCCGTGAACAGCAGGTCAAAGGCGCGGTGCCGGCCAACGATGCGGGGCAGATGTGTGTAGTGAATGGCCGGCGTCAGCCCGACATCGATTTCCGGATAGCCGAAGGAAGCCGTATCGGCGGCGACAATCATGTCGCAGTGAATGGCCAATGTCATGCCACCGCCGCGCGCGGTGCCGCCAACCGCTGCAATGGACGGCTTGCCAAGGCGGAATTGCGCATCGCACAAGCCGTTGTACAGCTTGTCGACCAGCGCGTAGCTGCGTGCTGGCGAAGCGCCAACCAATTCGCCCAGCTGCAGCCCGGCGCAGAATCGCCGTGGCACCGCGCTGCCAAGGATCACCGCGCGTACCGCGCTGTCTTCGGCCGCGCGGTACAGCGCCTGCAGCAAGGCGTCAATCATCTCTTCATTCAGCGCGTTGACGGGTGGGCTGTCGAGCAGGATTTCCGCGACGCGGTCGCGAACCTCATAGGAAACGGAAGACATGGCAGTCACTGGTCCGTAAGTGGCAAAGCTGTGGGCCCGAGGCTGGCTTCGGGGGCGTTGGCGGCAGCGACCACGCCGCTGGCCTTGAGTTCGGCAATGGTGCCGGGTCCATAGCCAGCCTGGCGCAACACCTCATCGGTGTGCTCGCCGAGCAGGGGGGGCGGACGGTATGCCTTGCGGTCTTCACCGCGAAAGCGGACTGGCAGGCCGATGTTGCGGATCTTGCCGAGCACCGGGTGCTCGGACTCGACAATCAGGCCGCGCGCATCCAGCTGCGGATGCGCCAGCGCCTCGCCCAGCGTATGAATCGGGGCACAAGCCACACCGGCTTTGCGCAGCGCATCCAGCCAGTACGCAACCGGCTGCGTGACGATTCGCGCCTGCACCATGGCCACGGTTTCGTCGAAGTGCGCGACGCGTGCCGCGTTGGTGGCAAACCGGGGTGCGTCGACGGCGTCATGCAGCCCGGCAACCGCGCAGAAACGCCGCCACTGGGCATCGTTGCCGACGCCGATCATGACCGGCCCGTCGGCGGCCTCGAACACCTGATAGGGCGCCATGGCTGGATGCGCTGTTCCCATGGGCCGTGGCAGCTTCCCGCTGCACCAGTAGTTCTGCGCCAGATAGCCCATGAACCCCATGGCCGTGTCCAGCAACGACACCTCCAGCAGCATGCCCTTGCCGGTCTTCTGGCGCTCGAGCAGCGCGGCCAGGATGCCGCTCAGAGCGTGCATGCCGGTACCCAGGTCCACTGGCGAGAAGCTCGCGCGCGCGAGCTTGCCGCCGGATTCGCCCATGGTGCTGACCATTCCGCTGAACGCTTGCAGCATCACATCGTAGCCAGGCTCCTTGCCTAACGGCCCCGCACGCCCGTAGCCTGAGATTTCGCAGTAGATCAGCGCCGGGTTCCGCGCCGACAGCGTCTCGTAGTCCACGCCCAGCCGGGCGGCGGCTCCGCTGCCGAAGCCCTGCAGCACGATGTCGGCGCGGGCCGCCAGCGTTTGCACGATCTGCCTGCCCTCCCCGGTCTTCAGGTCAACCGCCAGGCTGCGCTTGTTGTGGTTGACGGCCAGGAAGGTGGCAGACTCGCCGCGGTCCTGTGGCAACCACGCGCGCGTGTCATCACCGCGGCCCACCGGCTCGACCTTGATGACTTCGGCACCCAGCTCTCCCAGGTATTGGCCGCACAGCGGGCCGGCGAGCACCTTGCTCAGGTCCAGTACGCGAATTCCCTGTAGTCCAGTCATGTGTATCCATCCGGAGCGGTTCGATGCCGGCACCGTACCGCGCGCGGCATGGTGCCAACGTACGGGGCCGGATTGCGGCCCCGCGGGCTACCCTATTCGGGCTTGATGTCGATGGAACGCGCCAGCGCCGTCCAGCGTGCGGAATCGCGGTTGACAAAGTCCTGGACCTCCGCCGGCGCCAGTTGGAACGGTTCGGCGCCGCGCGCAACCAGGGCCTTGCCGAAGGCGGCATCCTGGGTACATTCGGCAACGGCCTCGCGCAGCGCCCTCACGACAGTGCCCGGTGTCCTGGCCGAGACTTGCAGCGAAAGCCAGAACTTGAGGTCCAGCGCCGGGTAGCCAGCTTCCTGCAGCGTCGGCACATCCGGCAGCAGGGGGGAACGGGCGGCCGAGGTGATTGCCAACGCCTTGAGCTTGCCGCCCTTGATCTGGCCGATGCATGTGGTCATGCTGTCAAAGAGAAAGTCCACATTGCCCGCCATGACATCGCTGCTGGCTGGCGCGCTGCCCTTGTAGGGCACCGGCACGGCGCTGAATCCGGCCTCCTTCAGCAGCAGGGCGCCATAGATGTGCGGGGAGCTTCCGGCGCCATAGGTAGCGTAGCTGAGGCGGTCCGGCCGCTGCCGGCCAAGCCGGACCAGGTCGCCCAGGCCGCTGACATCGAGCTTGGTGGGGTGTACCACCAGCACGTTCGGCACGGTGGCGATCACGCCGACGGCCGTCAGGTCGCGCCGTGGCTGGAAGCGCAGGTCGGGAAACATCAGCGGGTTGACGGCATGCATGCCTACGGTGTTGAGGAGGATCGTATAGCCATCGGCGCTCGCATCCAGGACGCTTTGCGTACCCAGGTTGCCGCCGGCTCCGGGCTTGTTCTCCACCACGACCGGCTGGCCAAGCTTCTGTGCCAGCGGCAAGGCGATCTGCCGCGCCACGAAATCACCGGGCCCGCCGGCCGCAAATGGCACGACCAGCCGGATTGGCCGCGAGGGCCACTGGCTCGCCAGGAGCGGGCGCGACAACAGCGCGACACCTGTGCCTGCCAAAAAAGTACGGCGAGTGATTCTCATCACATCTCCCATCAATGTCGGCGCCGATCCGCGTACGCCGCGCGGCGGGCCCAGGACCGCACTATTGCTTTCCGCGGGATATATGTCCAAGATATATTCTTTATGCCGGCTATCATTTCGCGATATACCCTCGGAACCGGGGGGTTGCGAGACTGGACTGGCGCAGTCGCACGCGTCGGCATAGCACCGGCAGCGATGATGGGAGACAGCATTGGGAATGCCGGTAGATCTGCGTGGGTTGCAGTGCTTCCTTGCCGTGGCGACGGCAGGCTCGATCTCTCGTGCGGCGGAAGTCCTGCACATCGCGCAGCCCGCCCTGAGTATCCAGATCAGGCATCTGGAAGAAGCGCTGGGCGTGGCGTTGTTCACGCGCAGCCACAAGGGCGTGGTGCCGACCGCGGCTGGCCAGCGCCTGGCGATTCACGCCCGCGACATCCTGAGGCGACTCGACATTGCCTGCGAGCACGTGCGTGACGTGATGAACGATCCCGAGGGCCGGGTGGCGATCGGCCTGCCGCAATCGATGGCCAAGATCCTGACGGTTCCGCTGGTCCGGGAGACCATCCGGCGCTGGCCCAAGGTGCGGCTGCAAGTCATTGAACTCAGCACGGGCTACATCCCCAGCCACCTGCTGACCGGACATATCGACATCGGCCTGACGTTCCAGAACAAGACCGATTCCGGCCTGCTGTGCAGCCATCTGGTAGACGAGGATCTTGTCCTTGTGGCGCCAGCGGGGCAGTTCGCCAGCGGCGGCAAAAGCGCCATGCCGCTGACCAGGACTGTCCGCTTCCGGGACCTGAGCAAGTATCCAATGATCCTGCCTGCCGGTGAGCACGGACTTCGCGCCCTCCTCGACGGCTATCTGCGGGCACACGAAGTCGACCTGCGCATCCTGGCCGAAGTCAATACCATCCCGGAGCTGATTGCACTGGCGTCGGCGGGTATCGGCTACACGGTGCTCTCCTACGCGTCGGTCTCCTCCGAAGTGCTCCAAGGTCTGCTGTCGGCAGCACGCATCGGTCAGCCAGCCGTTTCACGCCCGGTCTACCTGTGCCGCTCGGCCACCATGCCGCTGTCGATTGCGGCGTCCGCGGTGCAGGAACTGCTGGTGGAAACCGTGCATGCCCTGATTGCGGATGGCAGCTGGCCAGCGGTCATGCATGCCAGACAACAAACAGCGACATAGCGCGGCCTGCCGCCTCAACAAGTCACAAGACCAGACAAGTCGCCCAGATCAAATCCGTATCCGGGATCAGCCATTTGGTCCAGGCAGCGGCCGCGCATTGCTCGCATGCTCCCCTCAATCCGCCTGCCCGACCGGCATCCATCCGTTCGCAGAGATCGCGGCCGCCACCTGTTTCGCAATCGAATCGCCCAACCGCGCGGCATCCGCGGAAATGCTGTCGCGCTTCGCCTCGGACATGCCATGCAGGCCCGAGTCCGCCGCGGCGGACTCCGCGAGATGGCCCGCGGCCGCGCCGACGCCGGCAGTCTCGGCCACGCCCGGCATGTGGCCGCTGTCCGCATCGGCGGAGAAGCTTCGCAGCAGCACCGGCGAACCGTTCGCGGGCTTGTACATGATCTGGACCGATGCGCGAACCTCGCTCTTGCCGGCGCCAAGACCGACCAGCAAGCGACGCCGGCGCGTACCCTCATCGATCTTCTGGAAGCCTCCCTCGACGATCAGCGCATTGCTGTCCGCGGGCACGGGGCCGTCCGCGCGTACCGCGTGCAGCCCCATCGACTGCAGTTTGCGCACGATTTCGTCAGACACCTGCTCACGCGCTTCGCGCGCCGTCTGGGACTGCTCGCTGGCGGCCGAACCGCCAGCGGCCATCGTCTTCAGCTTCTGGCCCATGCCGCTGTCCAGTTTCACCTGATCCGGGCTCGCATCGAACGAATACACATAGATGACGTCCGCGCGCACCTGCGCCTGGACGCTGGCCTGGCTCACGCCTTGATTCACGCCTTGATTCACACCTGTATCGCCCCAGGCACAGCCCGCCGTCAAGAGCGATGCCGTCGCGAAAGCTGCAACCGCCACGCGCGTGGCGCGGTCTGCGAGGGATTTGAATGAAGTCTGCATGTCGATCCGTCCTCGGCACCATCGTGCCGTCAATTGCCGTAAAGCCGTAAAGCCGTAAGAATGTCGCCGACAATCATTCGATCCGCAGGATCACAAGCCATCGGAGATCACGCCTGCCAGGGTGCGGCTCATTGGCTATCGGAGTCAGCCGCAACCCGCTGAAGCCAGTATGGGAGAAACCGGCTACGCCCGCCATGCGGCAATTATGTCGCCCGATGTCACCCTTGCCTTGCGCTCGGGCATATGGGACACATGGCTGCGTCGATGCGTGGATGCGTGAGCTCGGCTTTACGCGGAATGCCGGTCAAGCGGCAA
Organism: Cupriavidus sp. 05L310; assembly: GCF_056398185.1. Lineage (NCBI taxonomy): Bacteria > Pseudomonadati > Pseudomonadota > Betaproteobacteria > Burkholderiales > Burkholderiaceae > Cupriavidus > Cupriavidus sp. 05L310. The sequence goes on along the minus strand of NZ_JBFTOX010000030.1, from coordinate 33,424 downwards.
TGCCACGACCGCTTCGAGACCGCCACCGTCGCGTGCACGGAACTGCAGTGAGCCGCCGTGCAGGCGCGCGATGCGTTCGACGATCGCGAGCCCGAGGCCGGTGCCGCCCGAATGGCCGCGCGCGTTCCTGCCGCGGCTGAAGGGTGCCTTGAGCTGCTCAAGCTCCTCCGCGCCGAGGCCGCTGCCCCGGTCGCATACGGCCACATACGCCGACTTGCCTTCGGCCCAGGTATGGATGAAAAGGCCGGTTCGGCCGTAGACGACCGCGTTCTGCAACAGGTTCATCAGCAGGCGCATCAGGCTCACCGGCCTGAACGAAATCGCCGGTATGTCGCCGAGCGACAGCTCGAATTCATGCCCGAGCCCCGCAAAATCCGCCGCCAGCTGACTGACGAGCGCATTGAGATCGCCAGGCTCCGGCACCTCGCGTTCGCCGCTGCCCGCGTAGTCCATGAACTGCTGAAGGATCGTGTCGATCTGATCGAGATAGCCTTCCACCGATGCCACGAAGGGTTCGTCGGCGCCGCGCGGAATCGCCATCGCCATCGCGAGACGCAGCTTGGTCAGCGGCGTGCGGATGTCGTGCGACACGCCGGCCAGCATCAGCGTGCGCGTCGCATCGGCCTGCTGCAATGCCTGCGTCATCTGGTTGAACGCGCTGCTTACCTGGGCGATTTCCGTCGGTCCGTCGGTGGGCAGCGGCACCGGGGCTTCGCCGGCGCTGAGGTGACGCGCGGCCCGCGCCAGGTCCTGCAGCGGACGGTTGATATGCAGCTGGATCAGATAGCCCGTCAGCGCCGCGAGCAACGCGAAGGCCACTGAAAGCACGAGCGCGGCGGTGATGCCGCTCGCCTGTGCGTCTTCGGCCACCGGCAAGGCGATCCAGCTGGGCGTGCCGGCGACGTGCACGCGAATCCATAGCCGCTCCCCGTCGCCCGTCTGCCATCGCACCGGCATGTCCGGGGGCAGATAGCGTTGCAATGCATCGACGAAGACGTCGCGCTGATACGTACGAAAAATACGGATCGGACTGGGGTGCGGATCCTGTACCACATGCTCCGGCGGCTGCGCCTGCCCACCGAGCCGCGCGGCTGCCGCGCGGCCCTCATCGGGCGGCATGGCGGCAAACACGCCGTCGAGCAGCTTCACGTAATCGGAAAAGATGTTCGCCGCGCGTTCGATGTGCGGGCGCTGCACGAAATGCAGCAAGACAATGAGCGAACAGACCTGCGTGAGCATGACCAGCCCCACCAGCAAGGCGATGTTGCGCGCGAGCAGCGAACGGGGCAGCGCGAGCCGCATTACGACTCGATGCCGGCCACCAGCATGTAGCCGACACCCCACACGGTCTTGATGAAGCGCGGCTTGGAAGGATCGTCTTCGACGATCTGGCGCAGCCGCAGGATCTGTACGTCGATGCTGCGGTCGAGCGCGTCGTGATCGCGGCCGCGGGCCCGCGCAAGCAGGTTATCGCGGCTCACCGCCCGGTTCGGCGACGAGCCCAGCGCATGCAGCAGCAGCATCTGCGCGGAATGCACCTCGACCGGTTCGCCGCGGCGCAGCAGCGTCTGCTTGCCGACATCGAACTCGAATTCGCCGAAGCGCAGGGTCTGCGAGGTCACGGTCGGATCGCCCGCCGCCATTTTCTGGCGGCGCAGCAGTGCGCGGATCCGTGCCACCAGTTCGTCCGGCACGAACGGCTTGGCGAGATAGTCGTCGGCGCCGGTCTCGAGCCCGGCCACCCTGTCGACCGGATCGCCCTTCGCGGTCAGCATCAGGATCGGCAGCGTCTGTCCCGTGGCGCGCAGCCGGCGGCAGATGGTCAGGCCGTCTTCCGGCTCCATCATCAGGTCCAGCACCAGCAGGTCGTATGGCTCGCGTTGCAGATAGCGGTCGAGCTGCTTGCCGTCGGCGATCACGCGCACCTGGAAACCGTGCCCGGTCAGGAACCGCTGCAGCATGTTGCGCAACTCGGCTTCATCATCGAGCACGATAATCCTGTTCACCTGCTCCATGGCGCGTCTCCGGCGATGGCCGGGAATCAGCGGGCCATCATTTTCTGACTCAGGTATTGCTCGATCTGCGGCAACGTGACGTAGCCGGCCCGCTGCGTGTCGATTTCGTCGAAGCGGCTGGCGACCATCGGCATGCCGGCCGCTGCCTGGTCTCGGGTCAGCTTGCCGTCGTGCGTCGTGTTGGCAGTGGCGAAGCGCGTCTGCAATTGCTGCATCGCACGCTCAACCCTTGCGCTGTTTCCTGCGGGCGGCGCGACGCTCTGGGCGGACGCACCTGCTGAAACAATACACAAAATAAGCATCGCGATCATCTTCTTCATGGCTTTCTCCGTGGTTTAGCCGACCCTCGCCGGCGGCGTGGGTGATCGATCCGATACTGCGGTCACGCCCAGTGCGCGGGCACCCAGACGCGGCCGACCCAGTGTCCCGGCACCATTACCGCAGGAGCTGGCGCCCGCGTCACGTAGACGGGACGCGGCGCGTACACAACCTTCGGCGGCAGCGGCGGCGCGACGTACACCACCCTGGGCGGCGGCGGGGCGACGTAGACCGTCTTCGGCGGCGGGGGCGGCGGCACATAGACCACCGGCGGGGGCGGCACATACGCTACCGGCGGAGGCGGCACATAAGCCACCGGCGCAGGCGCGATGACCACCGGCGCGGCACCGACCGCAACCGTGGCACCTACGGTCGTCACCGTGCCACCAGTCGTCACGGTCCCGCCATGCACGACCGTCGTGCCGCCCGCGGTCGTCACGACACCCGGCGCAACGCGGGTCGCGGAGCCCGAGTGCGTGACGGTTTCGCCGTAAGCACCGGTCGCGGTCCCCGAGCGGTCGCACGTAGCGCCGGCGCAGCTGGTCGATGCCGCGTGGCTGACGGTGTTGCCGTTCGAACCGGTGATCGTGCCGGATGACGAGTACTGCCCCGGCGCATCGCGTGTCACGCTGCCCGCCGTGGAAGCGGTCTGTCCGTTGGCCCCGGTGAGGTTGCCCGTATGCGAGCACGTACCGCCCGAGCAACTGGTGTCGCCAGCGTGCTGAACCGATCGGCCGTTCGGTCCGGTTGCCGTGCCGGAGTTCGAAAACTGCCCCGGCGCCGTACGGGACACCGTGCCGGTGTTTGTCGCGAGCCCGCCGTAGGGACCGACGACGCCGCCGGCATGCGAGCAGCTTCCGCCTCCGCATGATCCATAGTGCGCGCCGTTATAGACGCCGTGCGGCGTATAGGCCGTGCCGTGGCCGGACCAGCCCGCGAAGGCCGGGGTGCTGGCGAGGAAGATCAGCGAGGCGGTCGCTGTGAGGAGGTAACGGGGTTTCATCGGATGTCCTTCTGGTTCGGTTCGGGTCAGGTCACGCACCGCGGCGTGGCAACGGGACGAACTATAGAACGACATCGCCAGTTAATCGCCTTGGAAAAAATGTCGCGGTGTTACACCGGACCGCAGAGACGGTGCGCGCCGATTGCCATCCGCCGCGCCCGCAAGCCTCCCCCGCTGGCGGACCGATTCGGTGACATCGGGCGAAATACTTTCCGCCTGTTCCTGGCCGCGCCCGCCCACTAGAGTTGGCTCATCCGGCGCGACGGCGGTCATTCCCGCAGACGGCGCGCCTTCCCCCCGACCTTACCTGTGCTCATCATGCTTACTACCGGAAAAATCACGCTCTATGTCACGTTGTTCATCGTCGCCGTCTCGCTGGTCGAGGCCTGCGTGCTCACGCGAAAGCACCGCAACAGCGGCACGCCGTTCGACTGGAGTGAAACATGGCTGTCGCTGGCCGATCTCGCCGGCCGCAAGTTGTTCGCGCTGCTGCCGCTTTCGCTGGCGACGCCGATCTTCTCTTTCGTCTGGGAACATCGCCTCTTCACGGTCTCGATCAACAGCGCGCTGATGGTGCTGCTGCTGTTTGTCGGCCAGGAGTTCTGCTACTACTGGTACCACCGCGCCTCGCATCGCATCCGGTTCTTCTGGGCGACACATGCGGTCCATCATTCGCCGAACCAGTTGACGCTATCGTCTGCTTACCGGCTCGGCTGGACCGGCAAGCTGACCGGCACGGCGATGTTCTTCGCCCCGCTCGTCTGGCTCGGCGTGCGCCCGGAGGTCGTGCTCGCGACGCTGATGTTCAACCTCCTGTACCAGTTCTGGCTGCACAACACGTGGATGCCCAAGCTCGGCTGGCTCGAATACGTATTCAACACGCCGTCCGCGCATCGGGTGCACCATGCGTCGAACGTCGACTACCTCGACGCGAACTACGGTGGCGTGCTGATCGTGTTCGACCGCCTGTTCGGCACCTATATCGAAGAACGCGCCGACGAACCTTGCCGCTACGGCCTCGTGACGCCGACGCACTCGCGCAATCCGCTCGTCAACCAGTTCGAACACTGGGTCAGCCTCGCCCGGGATATCGCGTCGGCGGGCAATGTGTGGACCGCGATCAACTACGTGATGATGCCGCCGGGCTGGCGTGCGGACGGCACTGGCGAAACCACGGAGAATCTGCGCCGGCAGCACTGCGACGCACGCCACACGGTCTCCGTGAGCAGCAACTGAAAGGGAGCGGCGCGGTCGTGGCGAGTTGCCGGCCTCCGCGCCCCAAGGCTGCCAGCGCCCGGCTATGCCCCCGCCGCCGCAAACCTGTCGGTAGCGGCAACCAGCTGATCAAGGATGCCGGGCTCGGTCCATGCGTGCCCGGCGCCTTCGATCAGATGCAGATCGGCATCCGGCCACGCCTGGTGCAGCGCATAGGCATAGCGAGCCGGGCACGGCATGTCGTAGCGGCCGTGCACGATGACGCCCGGAATGCCGGCAAGGCGAGGCGCGTCGCGCAACAACTGCCCGTCTTCCAGCCAGCAGCGATGCGTGAAGTAGTGGTTCTCCAACCGCGCGAACGCCAGCGCGAAATGACTGTCGGCATGCTTCGCGCTGTTGGCCGGATCGGGCAGCAACGTGATCGTCTCCCCCTCCCACACACTCCACGCGCGGGCCGCCTCCAGCCGCTTCTCCATATCGCTGCCGGTCAGCAGCTTGCGATAGGCGGCCATCATGTTGCCGCGTTCGGCTTCCGGAACGGGAGCCTGGAATCGGGCCCATTTCTCGGGAAACACCTCCGAGACGCCGTATTGGTAATACCAGTCCAGCTCCGCCTGGGAGACGGTATATACCCCGCGCAGCACCAGTTCGCTGGTCCGCTCCGGATACTTCTGCGCATAGGCCAGCGCGAGCGTCGAACCCCAAGAGCCGCCAAAGACGAGCCAGCGGTCGGCGTTGGCCAGCTTGCGCAGGCGCTCGATGTCATCCACCAGATGCCACGTGGTATTGGCTTCCAGCTCCGCGTGCGGCGTGGACCGGCCGCAGCCGCGCTGGTCGAACAGCATGACGTCGTAGCGCGCCGGATCGAACAGGCGGCGGTGATCGGCCGATATGCCGCCACCAGGACCACCATGCAGGAATACCGCCGGCTTGGCGCCGGGCGTTCCAACGCGTTCGTAGTAGACCACGTGGCCGTCACCGACATCCACCGTGCCGGTTTCATAGGGTTCGATAGCGGGATAGAGCGAGCGAAGTTTTGGCATGGATCAGGTCCGGTCAAGGCGTCCGAAATGCCAGAGTGTATCGCCTGCCGCAACATGCAAGACACAGGGAAAACACCCCATCGGCCGGACTACCGAACGCGGCCCCGTACGATTACGCGGCACGGTTGCAGGAGCGGCCTCGAATGGCCGCTCCCGGCCGCCTGGTGCGGAACCTGCCAGACAGCCTCCCGAAGAGATTTGGCCAGCGAATCCTGCCTGTCGGATTTCATCGCCGCATCCGTGGGTCAGTAGGCCTGATCGGCAACAACACGGGCCACCGTTTCCAGGGACTGCTTTAACGTGGACAGGTCGACGGAGCCGAGTGCCAACCGGATGGCATGAGGCACATGCGCTGCCGTCGCGAACGGATGGGCCGTCGACACGGAAATATGCTCGCGCATCAACGCCATCGCGATCGCGTCTGCCCGAACTTCCTGTGGCAGAGGAAGCCAGACGAAGTACGACGCGGGATGGCTGATCCTTTTCAGCCCGCCCAGGACTTCAGTGGCAAGGCCCTGCCGCAGCGTGGCATCCCGCCGTTTTTCGGCTTCGAGCCTGGCCACGGTGCCGTCCTCGATCCAGCCGCAGGCGATAGCCGTCATGGTTGCCGGGGTGTTCCAGGTCGTGGCCCGGATGGCCCGTTCCAGCCTGGGAACCCATTCGCGCGGGGCACAGACGAAGCCGACGCGCAGCCCGGTGGCGACACTCTTCGAGAAGCTGGACACATAGACCGTCGTCTCCGGGGCAAGCGATGCCAAAGGCGGTGGGGCGCCTTCCGCCAGGAACGCGTAGGCCGCGTCCTCGATGAGCATCAGTCCATGCTGACGAGCCATGGCGACCAGTTCCCGACGTCGCCTTGCGCTCATCACCCAGCCGAGCGGGTTATGGAGCGTCGGCATCGCGTACACGGCGCGTACCCGCCGTCGCCTGCACAGCGCCGCCAATGCGTCCAGATCCGGGCCATGTCCTGCGGCGGGAATTGGGGCGAGTTCCAGCCGATTGACCTCGGCGGCAAGCTTGAATCCCGGGTACGTCAGCGCGTCCACGGCCACCACGTCGCCGGGCTCGAGCAAGGCCATGGCGGTTGTCGTCAGCCCGTGCTGCGCGCCGCTCACGAGCAATACGGTTTCGGCCGATGCCGCCAGCCCCCGGCTAGCCAGGTGGCGCGCCACGGTCGCCCGCTCGTGCTCGCGCCCGCCGTGGGGCTGGTATCGAAGCAGGGCCTCCAGATCGCCCGAGGCTGCGAGCTGGCGCAGCGCTGCCCGGAGAAGGTCTGCCTGATCCGGCAACGAGGGATAGTTGAAGCTCAGGTCCACCGTGTCAGCGCTCCAGGCATGCAAGTCAATGCCTTGTCCGCGAGGGAGCGCCTCCTTGACGAACGTGCCGCGACCGGTCTCCCCGCTCACCAACCCCATCGCTTGCAGCTCCGCGTAGACGCGCGTGGCCGTGACCAGCGCCAGTCCTTCGCGAGCCGCGAGCTCGCGGTGCGTTGGCAGTTGCGTCCCGGGACGCAGCCGCCGCGCACGGATATCGGCCGCGAGACGGTCGACCAGTTGCTTGTAGCGGGGCTGAGGCATGCCTGAACGTATCCATGACAATTATTTGAATGTATTGATTATCGGTTCTACGACGGCGCCATACAACGTCTCCACTCGCACGAGGCCCCCCAAGCACATCGCCATCCTGACCTTTGAAGGTTTCAACGCGCCAGTGGGGGAAAAGGAGACCTACGTGACGCGCGCGATGGCGAACATTTTGCCGTTCCTCTAATGCGCACGGCGTCTCGACTTGGGAGGACCCGCCCTGGCCGGCAGCGTGACGCTGCCCATCCTGCGATTCGGCGATACACCCAATAAAAAGCGGGATGGCACCACCGCCCATCCCGCTTCGCTTACCACCAGGCTCCCCGGCTTACCTGCGGAAGCCCGCGTTCAAACCACCCCCTGCGCCAGCATCGCGTCCGCCACCTTCACAAACCCGGCGACGTTGGCCCCTTCCACGTAATTGATATACCCGTCCGCCTTCTGCCCGTAGTGGATGCAGTTGCCGTGGATGTCTTTCATGATGGCGTGAAGCTTCTCGTCGACCTCCGCATGGTGCCACGACAGGCGCATGGCGTTCTGCGACATTTCCAGGCCCGAGGTGGCGACGCCGCCGGCGTTGCTGGCCTTGCCCGGCGCGTAGAGGATGCGCGCGGCGAGGAAGCGGTCGACGGCGTCCAGCGTGGAGGGCATGTTGGCGCCTTCGGCCACGCAGAACACGCCGTTGGCGAGCAGGCGTTCGGCATCGTTGCCGTCCAGCTCGTTTTGCGTGGCGCAGGGCAGCGCCACGTCAGCCGGTACGTGCCAGGGTGTACGGCCGGCTTCGAAGTGCAGGTCTTGCTGCGCGGCAAAATCGGCCAGGCGCCCGCGCGATTCGTTCTTGAAGGCCATCAGCGCGGCGAGTTGCTCGCTGTTCATGCCCTTGGGGTAGTGCAGCACGCCGCCGGAGTCCGATACCGTGAGTACCTTGGCACCGAGTTCGATGGCTTTCTCGGCGGCGTACTGGGCCACGTTGCCCGAGCCGGAGAGCAGAACGCGCAGGCCGCTGAAGCCGCGCCCCCGGCGATGGAGCATTTCCTGCGCGAAATACACCGTGCCGTAGCCGGTGGCTTCGGGCCGCATCAGGCTGCCGCCGAAGGCCATGCCCTTGCCCGTGAAGACGCTGGCGGAGCTGTTGGACAGTTTCTTCATCATGCCGGCCATGAAGCCCACCTCGCGCGCGCCCACGCCGATATCGCCGGCGGGCACGTCGGTATCCGGGCCAAGGTGGCGGTACAGTTCGGTCATCAGGGCCTGGCAGAAGCGCATGACTTCGCCGTCGGACTTGCCCTTGGGGTCGAAGTCGGAGCCGCCCTTGCCGCCGCCCATGGGTAGCGTGGTCAGCGCGTTCTTGAAGGTCTGCTCGAAGCCGAGGAACTTGAGCACCGAGAGGTTCACGGTGGGGTGCAGGCGCATGCCGCCCTTGTAGGGGCCGATGGCGGAGCTGTGCTGCACGCGGAAGCCGCGGTTGACCTGCACCTGGCCGCGGTCGTCGGTCCATGCCACGCGGAACTGGATCACGCGCTCGGGTTCCACCAGCCGCTCCAGCAGCGCTTGCTCGCCGTAGCGCGGATGCTGCTCGACGAAGGGCCACAGCGTCATCATGACTTCCTTCACGGCCTGGAGGAATTCGGGCTGATCGGGGTCGCGCCGGGCAACGCCGGCCAGGAATGTTTCAAGGGAAGCGGATGTCACAAGTGTCTCTTCGATTCGATGTGCTGGTGCTTGGCAGGAGACGGCCGCCACGGATACCTGTCCGGCGGGCGTGCCGAGGGATGCCACGGTGCGCCCGGAACGGCTCGGGCGCGCAAACGCGGCAAAGTCCGGCGGCAGCCGCCGCCGGAGCATGTCAATACATTCAGGATTGGGACTGGATGTATCGCCAGGGGCGAAGCTTAGCATTGGCACGGCCACGCACGACAGTCAAAACACCTTTGATGAGGAGACATATAAAGGCCGCTTGCATGTATTTTTGTGCGATCAACGGCCACATGGAGCGGATCGCAGCGGGAAGCCGCGCGCCGTACAATCGGCGGATTGCTCCCGGACGAGGCTCAAGCGCGTGGAAATTCCCATCGATCAGGCGGTCAGTCTTATCCACGAGGCGGCCTACGGCACCCTGGCCACCAACGCGGCCGCCCTGCCCGGCTACCCCTATGCCACGGTCGTGCCCTTCGTGGCCGACCACGCCAACGCACCCGTTATCTGCGTCAGCGCGCTGGCCGAGCACACCCGGAATCTGCTGGCCGATCCGCGAGTGAGCCTGTCCGTGCTGCAACCGGGCGCCACGGACGTGCAGAACGCGCGCCGGCTGACGCTGGCAGGCGATGCGGCCCGCTTCGAGCCGGGGCCAGCCGAGTTGGCGCGATACCTGCGCTATGAACCGGCTGCCGAGCCTCTGCTGGCCCTGGATTTCCACTTCTTCCGCATCAGCCCGAAAACCATCCGGTTTATCGGCGGCGTCGCGCGCATGGGCTGGATCGGGGACGATGCATGGCGGGCATTGCCGCAGGTGCCGCCGGACACCGAGGCTGGACTCGTGCAAGCGATGTCCCTGGCCGCCCCGGCCGGCGTTCGCGTGCTGGGCGTGGATTGCCACGGCATCGACTATGAAATTGCCGGGCTGCGCAAGCGCCGGGGCTTTCCCGCCGCGCCCATGCCGCTTGAGGCAATGGAAGAGGCAGCCCTCGGGCTTGTGGCCGGCCTCACCTAGGCGCGCCCGCTCAGGCGATCCGCAGCACCGGCCCGCGTTCCTTCAGCGCCGCCGCCAGTTCAGGTTCCGGCGCCATATCTGAGATCAGGTAGGCGGCCTTGTCGAAATGCTTGACCAGCACGCCGGCGTTGCGGCCGAACTTGGTGTGATCGGCCACCACGCAGGCCACGCTGGCGGCCAGCAGCATGCGGCTGCGCAACTCGGCGGCCGAGCGCGAGAAATCGCTCATCTGGCCATCGGCGGTGATGCCGCCGGTGCCGATAAAGGCGAAGTCGGCGTGGTAGCGCGACAGCTGTTCGATGGTGTCCCAGCCGTGGGTAGCGTCCTCGTTATCCTGCAGTTCCCCGCCAAGCACCACTACACGATTGCCGTTGCGCCGTCCGAGCAGCATGGCGATGGTGATGTCGTTGGTGTAGACCAGCAGGTTATGGTGGCCATGCAGGGCCTGGGCCACGGTGTGGGTGGTGGTGCCGTAGTCAAGGATCAGCGAGGCGCCGTCGGGCACCAGCTCCGCCGCGCGCATGCCGATGGCGCGCTTGCCTTCGGCATTGACCGCGGCGCGGGTCTGGGTGTCGGGCTCGGCCCGCTCGGGTGTGAGCGCGCCGCCGTGGGTGAGGATCAGCAGGCCGCGCGCCGCCAGCGCATTGAGGTCGCGGCGGACGGTCTCGCGCGAGACATCGAGTTCGCTCACCAGTTCGCTGATCGCCAGCGCGCCGCTGGCGGCGAGCTGGTCGAGAATGAATTTTTGCCGCTGCTCAGCCAGCACGTGGACTCCGCTGCATAGGAAAAACAAAGGTGGATTCTAACCCCGTCATACCGGGGCCAGCCCGATCAGCCGGCTGATATTGGCCGCGGCCTGCTGCAACGCGGGCACGATCTCGGCGGGGATGCGCTCTGGCGTGGCTTCGCCCGCCGAGGTGGAAATGCCCAGCGACAATGTCCGCGAGCCAGCTGCCGGCAGAGGCACCGCAACCGATACCTGATTGCTCTCCGGGTAGGCCAGCACGCTCCACTCGCCGGGCGGCAAGGGCAAGGCCGTCGCCAGCGCGCTGCCCGCCGGCAGCACGCTGCCCACCCGCAGGTTCATGACCACCAGCCGGCGCCGCTCGGCCGGCGCCATCGCCCGGCCGATGATGATCACGCCCTCCGGATTGGCCTCGCCAAGGTTGGCCGTGCCGGAGTAGGCGTCGGCCAGTTTCTGCAGCCCCTCCTGCACGGCATCGGTGACGCCCAGGCTTTCCAGCGCGGCAAAGCCGATCTCGAAGATACGCGTGGTGAGACGCCAGCGATTGCCTTCCCGCGCCACATACGCATCCTCTTCCAGCGTCAGCAGGAACCGCAGCACGGTGGGGTGCGGCAGGTCCACCGCGCGCGATAGCTCCGCCAGCGTTGGCCGGCCGTTGTGGCGGAACGCTTGCAGGATCGCTAGACACCGCTGGATCGATCTATTATTCTTCATCCGCTATTTCGTTCACCTAGAGCACGCTTCGTTCATTAGGTGAACATACTAAAGCAGAAAGAAGGCGGCGGCAAGCACCGCGCCTCACCGCTCACACAGGAGACAAGATGAAGACCATCGCCCCCGCACTTGCGTCCATCCTCGCCCTCGCGCTGCTGGCCCCGGCCGCACAGGCCGCCGATGCCTGGCCAGCCAAGCCGATCAAATGGGTCGTGCCATATCCGCCCGGCGGCTCGACCGACATGCTCGCGCGCATCGTCGGCCAGAAGCTGGGAGAGCGGCTCGGCCAGCCGGTGGTGGTGGAAAACAAGGCGGGTGCCGGCGGCAACGTGGGCACGGACTACGTGGCCAAGCAACCGGCCGATGGCTACACCATCGTAATGGGCAATATCGGCCCCATCGCCATCAACCCTTCGCTGTATCCGGACCTGCCCTACAACCCGCTCAAGGACCTGGCCCCGGTGACCATGCTGATGGCGGTGCCTAACCTGCTGGTGGTCAATCCAGCGCTGCCGGTGCATTCGGTGCGCGACCTGATCGACTACGGCAGGCGGCAGCCAGCCCCGCTGGGCTACGCGACGCCGGGCGCCGGCACCTCGCTGCACCTGGCGGGTGAGCTCTTCGCCACCACCTCGGGCGTGAAGATGACCCACATCCCCTACAAGGGCAGCGCGCCGGGACTGAACGACACCATGGCCGGGCATGTGCCGGTGATGTTCGACAACATGCCCTCCGCGCTGCCGCTGGTGAAGGCGGGCAAGCTGCGCGCGCTGGCCATCACCAGCGCCCAACGCTCCGCGCAGCTGCCCGATGTGCCCACCATGGCGGAAGCCGGCCTGCGGGGTTACGAGATCGCCGGATGGTTTGGCGTACTGGTGCCGGCGGCCACGCCCAAGGCCATCGTCGCCCGGCTCGACACCGAACTGGAGGCCGTGCTGAAGATGCCCGACGTGCGCAAGAAGCTCGACGAGATGGGCGGCATCGTCTCCGGCGCCGGGCCGCAGGCTTTCGGCCGCTATATCGAAGCGGAATCGCGCAAGTGGAGCACGCTGGTGCGCAGCGCGAATATCACGGTCCAGTAAAGCCACAACCCATCCACCACCAAGGAGACAAGCCATGTCGCAATACCGCCTTATCGATATCCACCCCATTGCCGGCGCGCTCGGCGCGGAAATCCGCGGCGTCGACCTTGCCCGGCCGCTGTCCGACGAGACCTTCGCCGAGATCCGCTCGGCGCTGCACGACAACCTGGTGATCTTCTTTCGCGACCAGGAACTGACGCCCGAGCAGCACAAGGCATTCAGCGCGCGCTTTGGCGATCTGCTGGAAGTGCCGTTCATCCGCGCGCTGCAAGGGCATCCCGAGATCCTGCCGGTGATGAAGGGCAGGACCGAGCAGACCAAACGCAATTTTGGCGGGCTGTGGCACACCGACATGAGCTATGCGGAAATCCCGCCGCTGGGGTCCGCGCTGTACGCCCGCGTGATTCCGCCCTATGGGGGCGACACCATGTGGACCAATATGTATCGCGCCTACGATGCGCTGTCGGACGGCATGAAGCAGGTTCTGGACAAGCTGCGTGCCGTGCATAGCCCGGTGCGTTCATACGGCGCCGGCGGCGCGGTCGTCAACAATGGCGATCCCGCGCACAAGATGGATGTACGCACCGACGAGCGCGCCAGTAGCGAGGTCATGCATCCGGTGGTGCGCATCCACCCCGCCACCGGGAAGAAGGCGCTCTATGTCAATAGCACCTATACGCTGCGTTTCGAAGGCATGACCGAGGAGGAGAGTGCGCCGTTGCTGCAGTTCCTTTACAGCCATGCGGTGCGGCCGGAGTTTACTTGCCGGTTCCGGTGGACGCGGGGGGCGTTGGCGGTGTGGGATAACCGGTGTACGCAGCATCTGGCGATGAATGACTATGATGGGTTTGATCGGGAGTTGCATCGGACTACGATTGCTGGGGATCGGGTTTTGGCGGTGGGGGGGTGAAGGTTGGTTGGCTGTTGGGGGCTTTTTTTTGGGGTTGTCGCTACTTTTTTGGGCGGTGTTGGTTTTTGCACCCAAAGGAATACGACATCCCCCCTGCGGGGGGACGCCGGTCACTTTTCTTTGCGTTCGGCGGCAAAGAAAACTAACGAAAAGGTTGGTTGGCTGTTGGGGGCTTTTATTGGGGGTTTTCGCTACTTTTTTGAGCGGTGTTTGTTTTTGCACCCAAAGGAATACGACATCCCCCCTGCGGGGGGACGCCGGTCACTTTTCTTTGCGTTCGGCAAAGAAAACTAACGAAAAGAAAGCCGACCCTGCCGGGGGCAGAGCCATCAGGCTATTCGGCGACAGTGATTCCGTCGTACGGGCGGTGGCTTCGGCTGGCATGTCCTACCGACTTCAACGGCGATACCACTGCGCACTACACGGGTTTCGTGGTGCGGCCCCTGATTGCACACCCCAGCGCCCATTCGGCCATCTGCCGTTCGCGGTGCAATGGGCCACGGCATCTCATGCCTTGCTGGTTTCGTGGTTTTGTCTCTGACGGCGAATACCCTGCCATTCGACACCCTGCCGTACCGGCGCTGGCCGTGGCTGAATGCAATCGTCTTCGTTTCGTGGTGGGCACCGTGGCCCGGTCGGCGAACACGGAAGGATCTGGCGCTTCCGGGATTCGTGGTGAGGCCCCCGGTAGCAGACATCACTTGCTTCAAGCCGTCTGTCGCTCGCGTAGTGGCCGCCCACGAAGTTGCAGGCGCACCGGTTCCGTCGTGGGCGCGGTGGCACCGGGTTGATATGCCCAAGACCCTGATCACCGCGCCCGCCCCACCACGAAACCATTGGCAGGCGATGTATCGTGGTGCTTCGCGCCGGTAACGGCAGATGGCCGAATGGGCAAGGATTCCGCTACCGGGGGCCGCACCACGAATCCCGGAAATTGGCAGATTCGTGACCCTGCAAGCTGGTACCGGCAGAAGCTAGCAGAACTGCTGGCCGCACGACGAAATCACCAATGCGAAATAGCCTGATTGCTCTGCCCCCGGCAGGGTCGGCTTTCTTCTCGTTAGTCTTCTTTGCCGAAGCAAAGAAGAGTGACCGGCGTCCCCCGCAGGGGGATGTCGTATTCCTTTGGGTGCAACATGCCAACACCGCCCCACCCCCGACCCCCTACCCCCTACCCCCTACCCCCTACCCCCTACCCCCTACCCCCTACCCCCTACCCCCAAGGCATCGTAATCGACTTCAAATTAGTAAAACTCTTAATCGCCTCCTGCACACCCTCCTTATAGCCAAGCCCCGAATCCTTGATCCCCCCAAACGGCGTAAGTTCGATACGATAACCAGGCACTTCCCACAGGTTGACCGTACCCACCTGCAACTCATCCGCAAAGCGGGCAAAGTCGTCCATCCGGTTGGTGCATACCCCCGAGGACAAACCAAACGCGGTGCCGTTGGAAATACGGATGGCGTCATCGATATCCCGGAAGGTAATAATGGGCGAGACGGGCCCAAAGGTTTCCTCGCGCACCACCGTCATGGCCGGATCGACACGATCGATCACCGTAGGCGAATAGCGCGCGCCGTCGCGAAGATTGCCCAGCACCAGCCGCGCCCCCTGCGCCACCGCCTCCTTCACGCGGGACTCGAACAGCGCGGCAGCCTCGGCGTCGATCACGGTGCCCATGTCCACGGTACGATCCATCGGGTCCCCATATTTCCAGGCACGGGTCTTTTCCACCACCATCTCGGTGAAGCGGTCGGCCACAGCCTGGTGCACCAGCATGCGCTTGACCGCAGTGCACCGCTGCCCGGAATTCTTGTACGAGCCCTGCACCGCCAGGTCCGCGGCGCGTTCCAGGTCGGCGTCGTCCATCACGATCAGCGGATCGTTCCCGCCCAGTTCCAGCACCACGCGCTTGTAGCCAGCCTTGTTGGCGATGTACTTTCCGATGCCGACGCCTCCGGTGAAGGTGACCAGGTCCACCGAGGGATGGGTGATCAGCTCGTCGGCGATTTCGCGCGGGTCGCCCGTCACCACCTGCAGCATCTGCGGCGGCAGGCCGGCTTCATACAGTATGTCGGCCAGGTAGTAGGCCGACAGCGGCACCTTTTCCGACGGCTTGAGCACCATGCGGTTGTTGGTGGCGATGGACGGCGCCACCTTGTGCGCGACCTGGTTCATCGGATGGTTGAACGGCGTGATGGCGCAGATCACGCCGAGGAACGGCGAGCGCTGGGTCATCACGCGGCGCTTCTTGCCGTGCGGGGTCAGGTCGCAGGAGAACAGCTGGCCGTCGTCGCGCAGGGTTTCGTTGGCGGCAAAGCCAAGCACGTCGGCCACCCGGCCGATCTCGTAGAGCGAGTCCTTCTTGCACAACCCGGATTCGAGCGTGATCAGGTCCGACGCTTCCTCCACCCGCTCGCGCAGCAGCGCGGCGGCGCGGTTGAGGATGGCGGCGCGTTCGAAGCGGGTCAGCGTGGAGCGGTACGCGCGCGCCACGGCAAAGGCATGCCGCACGTCTTCCACGCTGGCCATCGGCACGGTGCCGACCAGCGAGCCATCGTAGGGGCTGCAGACTTCGATCACGCGCTCGCGCGTCATCTTCTTGCCGTCGATGCGCAGCGCTTCGGCGCGGAAATGCGGGCTGACCTGGCCGGCGGAAAACTGGGGGGCATTCATGTCGGTTCTCGCGTCAAGGATTCGGGCGGATTGGGGCTGCGCTCAGTGCAGGTGATTGAGCGCGACATCGAAGATGTCGAAGTTGCGTAGCTGCGCCTTGCCGGGAATGCCCGCCGTGGCGCGGTTGAACACCAGCGGCACGGTCTGCTCCGACACGCCGCCATGCGAGCGCAGCGGCGCGTCCAGGCCGGACAGGTCGTGCCGGCTCTGGCTGGTGCCCAGTACCACATGCTTGCCGCTGACGATCACGAGATCGCCCACCCGGTCCGGCGGCAGTTCGAAGCGCGCGCAGGCCTCGGCGTTATCGAGCACGCTTTCGATGCCCGGCAGCGCCGCCAGCCGTTCCTTGAGCGCGGCGCGGTCGGCATCCTCCGGCAGATAGACAGTGGCATACGAGCCCAGCGCGCCGTGGTGCACCACGTAGGGATCGGTGATCGGCAGGATCACGCGCGCGCCGCCCGCCTCCACGCCGCGGCCCAGCCACGCATCGAGCTGGTCCTGCAGGTAGATCACGTTGGGGGCCTTGGTGGCGTCGTCGTGCTTTGCGTTCATGCCGTGGTCGGCGGTCAGCGCCACCACGCAGCCGAGCGCGTCGAGCTGCGCCAGGTATTTGTCCATCATGGCGTAGAAGGCGTTGGCGCCGTCCGAGCCAGGGGCGAACTTGTGCTGGATGTAGTCGGTGGTGGACAGGTACATCAGGTCCGGCCGCCGCGTTTCCATCAGCCGCACGCCTGCCGCAAAGACAAACTCGGACAACGCCGCGCTGTACACGTCCGGCACCGGCATGCCGACCAGTTCCAGCACGTTGTCGATACCGTTCTCCTCCACCGTGGCCTGGTCGGCCTTCTCCGAGGAAAAGCAGATGCCGCGCATGCCGTAGCCGAGCAGGCGGCGCAGCTTGTCCTTGGCGGTCACCACCGCCACGCTGGCGCCGGCGTCGGCAAAGGCGGCCAGGATGGTACCGGCGCGCAGGTACTTGGGGTCGTTCATCATGACTTCCTCGCCGCGCCCGCCGTTGGCGCTGCGGTCGAAGAAGTAGTTGCCACAGATGCCGTGCACCGCCGGCGGCGCCCCGCACACGATGGAGAGATTGTTGGGGTTGGTGAAGGTGGGCACCACGCACGCCCCGCGGAAGCTGGCGCCTTCGGCCAGCAGGCGTTTCAGGTAGGGCGCGCTGCCGCTGGCGGCGGCCGCTTCCAGGTAATCGAACTCACAACCGTCCACGCAGACCACCACCACGGGCTGTTTCATCCATTGGTAGGTGCGCTGATTGACAGTGATGCTCGGTGCGGCGACGCTGGAAAGATTCGGGTTCGACATATCGGGGGTTCCTGTGCGGGAGAGGAAAAGCTTCAGGGCGTATGGGTAGCGGCGCCGCCATCGACGGCGGCATGCATGCGGGCGCGGCCACGTTCCACGTGCTCGCGCATCAGCCTGCCGGCCAGCTCCACGTCGCGCCCGGCAATGGCGGACACGATCTCGCGGTGCTCGCGGGTCGAGGTGGGAATGGCGTTGCTGTCGGCGGACAGCGCCTCGCGCCGGTACAGGGTGAGTTCCTTGACCAGGCGCCGATAGGTATCCACCAGCTTGCGGTTGCCGGCGAGCTCCACCATGCGGTCGTGCAGGGCGAGGTTGAGGCGGGTGTATTCGTCGAGATCGCGCGCGGTGCTGGCCGCGCCCATGGCCTCGATCAGCGCGCGCAGCTCGCGCACGCCTTCGGCCGTGATGTTGGCGGCGAGCAGGCGGCCCACGTATTCGTCCAGCACCGCGCGCAGCGCATAGATTTCGTCGGCTTCTTCCAGGGAGATGGCGCGCACGAACACGCCGCGGTTTTTCTCGGTGCGCAGCAGGCCGGCCTGCTCCAGCGCCCGGAAGGCTTCGCGCAGCGGGCCGCGCGACACATTGAACTCGCCCGCGAGTTCGATTTCATTGAGCCTGGCGCCGGGTAGCAGACCGCCGGACACGATGCGCATTTCAAGCTCGCGCTGCACCAGGGTGGTCAGCGACTGGCTCTGCAGGATCGCAATATCGCTCGACTGAGCGGCTGGCCGTGACATGAAGACTCCTGATTCGGGACCATCGAAATTCCTGGTTGTCATTAAAGCAAGCAGTTTGTATATTGTCAACAAACCAGGTACCGATGAAGAGCACGAAACGCCGCCCAGCATCCCGTGAAAGTCCGGGCACACGTCTTGCAAGCGTTGTAAAACAAGGGTTTAACGGTGATATGTGGTGATGCGATGGTGGTGCAACATGCCCCAAAGCGCTGCAACAAATTCACCAAATTGACACACAATACAACCTAAAATGCCACAAGGAGCCCCACATGAAAGCGACGTTCAAGTTCGTTCCGCACCTGGCCGCCGGCGCCCTCGCCCTGTGTTGCGCCAGTACCGCGATGGCGCAGAAGACCACCCTCACCGTCTATACGGCGTGGGAGATCGAGACGCTGAAGCCCTACGCCGAGGGCTTCGCCAAGGTCGCCCCGGACATCGAACTGAAGTACGTGCGGGATTCCACCGGCGTGATCACCGCCAAGGCGCTCGCGGAAAAAGCCAATCCGCAGGCCGACGTGATCGCCGGGCTGGCCGCATCCAGCCTGGAACTGCTTAAACAGGAAAACATGCTGACGCCTTACTCGCCAAAGGGCTTCGACCGTCTCACCCGCGACTACAGCGACAAGGCCACGCCACCTAACTGGGTCGGACTGGACGTATGGGGCGCCACCATCTGCTTCAACACCGTGGAGGCCAAGAAGCGCAACCTGCCCAAGCCGGAAACCTGGCGCGACCTGACCAAGCCTGTCTACAAGGGCATGATCGTGATGCCCAACCCGGCGTCGTCCGGCACCGGTTTTCTCGACGTGACCGCGTGGCTGCAACTGTTCGGCGAGCAGGAAGGCTGGAAGTACATGGACGCGTTACACGAAAACATCGCCCAGTACACGCACTCCGGCTCCAAGCCGTGCAAGCAGGCCGGCGCCGGCGAGTTCCCGATCGGCATCTCGTTCGAGCTGCGCGCGCACAAGACCAAGGCCTCGGGCGCGCCCATCGACATGATCTTCCCGACCGAGGGGCTGGGTTACGACATCGAGGCCGCCGGCATCGTCAAGGGCACCAAGAAGCTGGAGGCCGCGCAGCGTTACCTGGACTGGCTGGCCAGCAAGGAAGCCAATGAACTGTTCGCCCGCGACTGGGCCATCGTGGCCTATCCCGGCATCGCCAAGAAGGTGGAGAGCATCCCTGTGAACTACGAAAAGATGCTGGTCAAGAACGACTTCAGCTATATCGCCAAGAACCGCGAGCGCGTGCTCAACGAATGGCAGAAGCGCTATAGCGGCAAGTCGGAAAAGCAATAAGGCAAACAATAAGGCAAACAATATGGCCGCCAGCGCGCACGGGCACGACGCCATGCCCGTGCGCGGCAGCGAGCCAAGCCAGCCCTCACCCCCACAAGAGGCGACACACCATGCAAAACATGACCGCCAGGCTCGATAGCTACCTCAGCCTGCAAGGCATCCAGAAGCGCTTCGGCGGCTTTACCGCCCTGCAACATATCGACCTGGAGGTACGCCAGGGCGAACTGCTGTGTTTCCTCGGGCCCTCCGGCTGCGGCAAGACCACCTTGCTGCGCATCATCGCCGGACTGGAATCGCAAAGCGCCGGCACCATCATCCAGGCCGGCCGCGACATCTCCACCCTGCCGCCAATGGAACGCGACTACGGCATCGTGTTCCAGTCCTACGCGCTGTTCCCCAATCTCACCGTGGCGGACAACGTGGCCTATGGCCTGGTCAACCGCCGCATGCCGCGCGCGCAGCGGCAGGAGCGCGTGGCGGAACTGCTGACCATGGTCGGCCTGCCCGAGCGCGGCGGGCAGTACCCGGCCCAGCTTTCCGGCGGGCAGCAGCAGCGCGTGGCCATCGCCCGCGCGCTGGCTACCTCGCCCGGCCTGCTGCTGCTGGACGAGCCGCTCTCCGCGCTGGACGCACGCGTGCGCGGGCGGCTGCGCGGAGAGATCCGCGCGCTGCAGCAGCGGCTGAACATCACCACCATCCTGGTCACGCACGACCAGGAAGAAGCACTGTCGATGGCCGACCGCATCGTGGTGATGAACCAGGGCGCCATCGAGCAGATCGGCACGCCCGCGCAGATCTACCAGCGCCCTTCCACGCCGTTCGCAGCCGATTTTGTCGGCCGCACCAATATGCTGGCGGCGCGCGTGGGCGGCGACGGCGAACTGCACTTTGGCGGCACGCGCATGCGCTGCGCGACGCCGCCCGGCTGTTGCACGGATGAATCCGTGCAGGTGTTCTTCCGGCCAGAGGATGTCTGCGTGCGCGGCATCGAGCAGCACGGCGGCAACGTGCTGGACGCTACCGTCGACAAGATCGAGTTCCTGGGCGCGTTTTCCCGCCTCACGCTCAGGTTGCCGGACACGGGCGGCCACTGCGCCACGCTCTACGCGGATCTTTCGCTGAACGACCTGCACGACTTGCGCCCCAGCGCCGGCGATTTGCTGCGCCTGGCCATTCCCGCCGACCGCATCCGCATCTTCCGCCAAGCATGAGCCTCAGCCTATCCACCGCCCCGGTGGCTGAAGCCACCCCCGCCGCCACCCGCGTGCGCGCGCACTGGACCGACCGCCTGGCGCTCGCCCTGCTGGGTGTGGCCGCGCTGGCCCTGCTGTGCTTCGTGCTGGCGCCCATCGTGATGATCCTGGCCAAGAGCGTGCAGAACCGCGACGGCAGCCTCGCCGGCCTCGCGCACTTCCGCGCCTACCTGGAGTCTCCCGCGCTGCTGCGCTCGGTGTGGAACAGCGTGTGGGTATCGGCGCTGGCCACCGCGCTGACCGTGCCGCTGGCCTTCGCCTTCGCCTACGCGCTCACGCGCAGCCGCATCGCCTGCAAGGGCATGCTGCGCAACCTGGCGATGATCCCCCTGCTGGCGCCCTCGTTGCTGGCGGCGATCTCCTTTATCTTCTGGTTCGGCAACCAGGGCCTGCTCAAGCCGTACATGGGCGAGACGCAGATCTACGGCCCGCTAGGCATCGTCGCGTCGATGGTGTTCGCCACCTTCCCGCATGCGCTGATGATCCTGATCACCGCGCTGTCGCTGACGGACGCGCGCCTGTACGAAGCGGCCGACGCGCTCGGCACCTCCACGTTGCGGAAATTCCTCACCATCACGGTGCCCGGCGCGCGCTACGGGCTGGTCAGCGCGGCCATGGTGGTGTTCACCTATGCGATCTCCGACTTCGGCATTCCCAAGGTGATCGGCGGCAACTTCCATATGCTGGCCACCGATATCTACAAGCTGGTGATCGGCATGCAGGATTTCTCGCAGGGGGCGGTGGTATCGCTGATGCTGCTGGTGCCAGTGGCCGTCACCTATTACATCGACGCGCGCGTGCAGCGCCGCCAGATGGCGCTGATGACCGCCCGCTCCGTGCCGTACGTGCCGCGCCGCAGCCGGCGCTTCGATCTCTCCATGGCCGCATTCTGCTGGGTCATGGCAGCGCTGATGGTGGCGGTGATGGGCATGGCGATCTATGCATCGTTCGTCAAGCTGTGGCCCTATGACTTCTCGCTCTCGCTCGATCACTACCGGGTTGGCCTGGTGGAAGGCGGCGTGGTGGACTCGTACTTCAACAGCCTGCGCCTGGCGATCGCCTGCGCGCTGCCGGGACCCGTCTTCATCTTCAGCACAGCCTACCTGCTGGAGAAGACACGCGGGCTGGACTGGCTGCGCGGCTTCGTGCGGCTGATGGCGGTGCTGCCGATGGGCGTGCCGGGGCTGGTGCTCGGACTGGGCTACATCTTCTTCTTCGTGCCGGCGGCCAACCCGCTCAACGTCATGTACCAGACGCTGGGCATCCTGGTGCTGGTGACCATCGTGCACTACTACGCCTCCTGCCACCTGACCGCGGTAACGGCGCTCAAGCAGCTCGACAGCGAGTTCGAAGCCGTTTCCGCCTCGCTCAAGGTGCCCTTCTACACCACCTTCCTCAAGGTCACGGTGCCGGCCTGCCTGCCCGCCATCCTGGACATCTCGCGCTACCTGTTCATCAACGCCATGACCACCGTATCGGCGGTTGTCTTCCTGTATGGCGCGGATACCAAGCTAGCCTCAGTGGAGATCGTCAATCTCGACGAAAGCGGCGACATCGGTCCCGCTGCCGCCATGGCCACGCTGGTGGTGCTGACCTCCGCCTTCGCCTGCCTGCTGTACTACCTGCTGCAGCGCGTGCTCGATGCGAAGACGCAGGCCTGGCGGCAATCCGGCCGCAACGACTGACGCAACCCAACGGCATTCCATGCCCACGAGGCACGGAAGCCATCACTCCAACGATCCCAATCCCTGAATCCATCCCTGGAGCACAACCATGATCCGCGGCAACGACCCCATCCTGCTAACCCCCGGCCCCCTCACCACCTCGCTCGCCACCAAGCAAGCCATGCTGCGCGACTGGGGATCCTGGGACACCAGCTTCAACGCCATCACCCGCAGCCTGTGCGACGACCTCATCGCCATCGTGCACGGACAGGGCAGCCACGTCTGCGTGCCCATGCAGGGCAGCGGCACCTTCTCGGTGGAAGCCGCCATCGCCAATGTCGTGCCGCGCGACGGCAAGGTGCTGGTGCCGCAGAACGGCGCCTATTGCCAGCGCATCCTCAAGATCTGCAAGGTACTGGGCCGCGCCAGCGTGGAACTGCCGACCCCCGAAGACCAGCCGGCGACCGCCGCGCTGATCGAAGCCGCGCTCGCCCGCGATCCGTCGATCACCCATGTGGCGCAGGTCCATTGCGAAACCGGCGCCGGCGTGCTCAACCCCCTGCCCGAGATCGCCGCGCTATGCGCGCGCCTGGGCAAGGGCCTGATCGTGGATGCCATGAGCTCCTTCGGCGCGCTGGACATCGACGCGCGCACCATGCCGTTCGACGCGCTGGTGGCGGCCACGGGCAAGTGCATCGAAGGCGTACCGGGCATGGGCTTCGTGCTGGTGAAGAAGACCGTGCTGGAAGCCAGCCAGGGCAACAGCCATTCGCTGGTGCTGGACCTGTACGACCAGTACACCTATATGCAGAAGACCACCCAGTGGCGCTTCACGCCGCCCACGCACGTGGTAGCGGCCTTCCGTGCCGCGCTCGACCAGTTCCTGGAAGAAGGCGGGCAGCCTGTACGCGGTGCGCGTTATCAAGCCAACTATGAAACGCTGGTGAGCGGCATGGCGGAACTGGGCTTCCGCCCCTTCCTCTCGCCCACGGTGCAAGCGCCAATCATCGTAACGTTCCATGCACCGTCCGATGCGCGCTATGACTTCAAGACCTTCTACGCCAAGGTACGCGAACGCGGCTACATCCTCTACCCCGGC
Organism: Cupriavidus sp. 05L310; assembly: GCF_056398185.1. Lineage (NCBI taxonomy): Bacteria > Pseudomonadati > Pseudomonadota > Betaproteobacteria > Burkholderiales > Burkholderiaceae > Cupriavidus > Cupriavidus sp. 05L310. Next base: position 10,035 of record NZ_JBFTOX010000030.1, on the reverse strand, counting down.
AAGCTGACACAGGTCGAGACATTCCGCGTGGGCTGCATCGGCGCCATCGACGCCAACGAGATGCGCAACGTGGTGAGCGCAATCGACGAAACGCTCCGCGAAATGGGCATCGAGATGAAGGCACCGCTGGCGCGGGCGGCTTGAGGCATTTGCAGAGCCGTCGTCCGGGCAAACGCCCGCCCCCTCTCCCGCAAGCGGGAGAGGGGAGTGAACCAGTGGATGGCAAACGGCGGCTCGCCGGCAGAAGCGGGTACCGGACGAAAGCCCCAATGCTTGATGTCCAGGGACATCAAACAACAGCGGTGCCACCAGAACAACGATTCGGTGTAGCCGTGTGGTGCGCCCTCAAGGGCGGGCCACACCCCAGCGCGATGCGAAGCGAGCCGTCAAGGTGTACCAGGCCGTATGGGGCGCCTTCTTTGCCTACTTTCTTGGCAAGACAAGAAAGTAGGTCGCCGCCCCGCAGGGGTGGTGAAACTGCCTTTGACTTTAGGCTTTTGACGTTAAGCGGTTGCATCAAGCCCCCAAGCCCCCCCCAAATGCCCCTCCCCCCCGACTCCCCCGCCACCCCCTTCCTAGCCGTCATGCTCTCCGCGATCATGCACGCCTCCTGGAACGCCATCGTCAAGATCGGCGGCGACCGCCTATCGTCGATGGCGCTGATCGACAGCTTCTGCTTCCTCGTGGCCTTGCCAATGGTATTCCTGGTACCGCTACCCGCCCCCCAGGTTTGGCCCTTCCTCCTCGCCACCGTCACACTCGAAGTCGGCTACAAACTATCGCTGGTAGCCGCCTATAACCGCGGCGACTTCAGCCAGGCCTACCCCCTGATGCGCGGCTCCGCCCCGTTGATGGTCGCCATGATCCTCCTGCTGACCGGCGCCGAGCGGCTCGGCCCCGGCGGCTATGCCGGCATCGCCCTGATCTGCATCGGCCTGGTCAGCCTGGTACGCTGGCGCAGCCAGTCCCCCGACCTGATGGGCTTCGCCCTGCTGGCGGGCGCCTGCCTGGCCGGCGGCACCGTGATCGACGGTACCGCGGTCAAGCGATATGGAGACGTCTTCTCCTATATCGCCTGGCTGCAGTTGCTGTCGCATATCTTCATGCCCGGCTTTGCCTTCAGCCAGCGCGGGCGAACGCTGCTGACCCTGTACCGCCAGGAGTGGAAACGCGCCTGGATCGGCGGCATCAACCGCGTGGGTTCCTACGCGCTGATGCTCTGGGCCATGACGATGGCGCCAGTGACCAAGCTGGCGGCGCTGCGCGAATCCAGCGTGATCTTTGCAGCGCTGCTCGGGCATTTCCTGCTGCGCGAGCCGTTCGACAAGCGCCGCCTGGTAGCGACGGCGCTGGTGGTGGCGGGCATCGTCACGCTGCAGTTGGCGCGCTGATCGCGGACACCCGGCGCATCTGCCTCCCGATCAACGCGGCGCACAGGGCCGACACCACACCGGCGAAGACCACATAGGCGCAGATCTGCCACGGCGCTCCGCCGCCGCTCTTGAGCAAGGCGGTGGCAACGATGGGCGTGATGCCGGAGGCAAAGATGCCCGAGAACTGGTACACGAAGGAGATGCCGGTATAGCGCACCCTGGCGTCGAACAGCTCGCAGAACAGTGCGGCCTCCGGCCCGTACACGGCCGCGTAGAAGATACCGAAGGGCACCACGATGGCCAGCCAGAGCAGCATCACGTTCTGCCCGCCGTTGAGCATCAGCCAGAAGGCCGGGAACGAGGAGAAAGCGGTGATCAGCGAGCCCCAGAAGTAGACACGCGTGCGCCCGATGCGATCCGACAGGCCGCCGAAGAACGGGATGAAGAAACACATCACCACCGCGGACGCCATCACGCCGACCAGGGCCTGGGTACGCGAGATGTGGATGGTCTGGGTCAGGTAGGTGATCGAGAATACGCCGAAGATATTGAAGAACACGCCGTCGATATACCGTGCGCCCATGCCTTTGAGGATATTGCCCGGATAACGCCGCATCATGTCGACGAAAGGAATCTGCGTCTCGGCGTTCTGTCGCTTGACCGCGGCGAACTCCGGCGTTTCCTTGACGTTCAGGCGGATATACATGCCGACGAAGACCATCGCCGCCGACACGATAAAGGCAACACGCCAGCCCCAGGCGAGGAACTGGCCGTCGGTCAGCAGCAGCGAGAGCAATGCGACCACGCCCGATGCCAGGCACAAGCCGATCGCCAGGCCGATCTGCGGCAGGGAGGCGTAGAAGCCCTTGCGGTGCGCCGGCGCGTATTCATAGGCCATCAGCACCGCCCCGCCCCATTCCCCGCCCAGCCCGATCCCCTGGAAGACGCGCAGCAGCAACAGCAGCACGGGTGCCCACAAACCGATGCTGTCGTAGGTCGGCACAAGCCCGATCAGGAATGTGGACACGCCCATGATCATCAGCGTCATCACCAGCATGCTCTTGCGGCCGATGCGGTCGCCGAAGTGGCCGAAGATCACGCCGCCAAGCGGCCGCGTCAGGAACCCGACCGCAAAGGTTGTGTACGCCAGCATGGTTGCCACCAGCGGATCGCCGGCCGGGAAGTACAGCTTGTTGAACACAATGCCGGCGACCACGCCGTAGAGGAAAAAGTCATACCACTCGATGGTGGCGCCGATCACCGACGCCATCACGACCTTGCGAATCGCCTTTTCATTGGGGCTTGCCATCTTTGTCTCCTCACACAGGTAAGCGGCGCCCGCTGGAATGATGTGATTGTTGAGCGCCGGGGCTTGCAGAAAAACAGCGGGACCTTCCTCCTTTACCGGGGCATCATGCCGCCGCGCCGACCGGTACCTCCCGCCGCGCGTCTTCCAGGATGAAATCGGCGGCGCGTTCGGCCACCATCACCACCGGGACATTGGTGTTACCCGACACCAGCGTCGGCATGATCGAGCAATCCACCACGCGCAGGCCCGCCACGCCATGCACGCGCAGGCGGGCATCGACCACCGCCAGCGCGTCGCGGGCGGGCCCCATGCGGGCCGTGCCGGACGGATGGAAGATGGTGGCGCCGTACTGGCGGCAAAAATGCAGGATCTCGTCGTCCGAGCGCACCGCATCGCCGGGCCGGAACTCGCGCTTCATCAGCCCGCGCATGGGTTCGGCCTGGGCCACGCTGCGCGCGAACTTCACCGCCGCCACCGCGCTGCGCTGGTCCAGTTCGGTCGAGAGATAGTTCGGCTGCATGGACGGCGGCTCGAAGGGATCGGTCGACTTGATGCGCACCGATCCCCGCGATTCCGGCCGCAGCTGGCAAACCGAATACGTGCAGCCGGAGAACGGGTGGACATTGCCGCCCGCCATATCCGCGGACAACGTGGAGAAATGGAACTGCGTGTCCGGCGTAGCGCTTTCGTCCGGCAGGGCACGGCAGAACATGGCGCCCTGGTTGATGCCGATCGCCAGCGGCCCCTTGCGGAACAGCAGCCATTCCAGCCCCATGCGCGCCTTGCCGGACAAGGTGCGCAACTGGTCGTTGGTGGTGATCGGCTTGGAGACTTCGTAGATAAGCCGGACCTGGAGGTGGTCCTGCAGGTTTTCCCCGACACCAGGCAAGGCGTGCACCACCTGCACCCCCAGCGATTGCAGCAGCGGCGCGGGGCCGATGCCCGACAGTTGCAGCAACTGCGGCGATTGCAGCGCGCCGGCGCAGAGCAGCACCTCGCGCCGCGCCAGCACGGTGCATGACCTGCCGCCTTGCATGTAGCGCACGCCGATGGCGCGCCGCCCCTCGAACAGGATCGCGGTGGCATGCGCGTCGGTCTCGATGCGCAGGTTCGGCCGCCCCCGCGCCGGGCGCAGGTAGGCGACCGCCGTGGAACAGCGCCAGCCCTTGCGCGTGGTCAGCTGATAGTAGCCGGCGCCTTCCTGCTCGCCGGTGTTGAAGTCCTCGCGGTAAGGCACGCCCAGCCGCTGGCCTGCCTCGATGAAGGCATCCACCAGCGGATGGCGGCTGTCGATGGAAGTGGCATTGAGCGGCCCGGCCGTGCCGTGGGTGGGCCCTTCGCCGAGGTCGTTGTTCTCCAGCTTGCGGAAGTACGGCAGGCATTCATCCCAGCCCCACCCGGGATTGCCCAGCGCGGCCCAGTGATCGTAGTCCTGCCGCTGGCCGCGCACGTAGATCAGGCCATTGATGGCGCTGCATCCGCCCAGGGTGCGCCCGCGTGGCCAGTAGATGCGGCGGTCGAGCATATTGGGATCAGGGTCGGTATAGAAGCCCCAGTTGACCGTCTTGTGGAACATGGTCTTGCCGTAGCCGATGGGGATGTGAATCCACGGATAGCGGTCGGGAGGACCGGCCTCCAGCAGGCAGACCGCATGCCGGCCGTTTTCGCTCAGGCGATTGGCCAGTACGCAACCGGCCGAACCGGCTCCTACCACGATGTAATCAACGGTTTGCGACATCGTCGCTGTCTCCTTGTTATCTGCCGCCAGGGCCAGTCATGCCCTTTGCTGCCGTTGGCGGCGCCACTTATACTGAAACGAATTGTTCCGATCTTATGAACGAGAACCCAGAATAAGAAGGCAAATTGTGAGGAGACACAGAATATGAAACAGAATGTGCAATTTCCGTTTCAGAATCGCAGCGCAGCAGAGAGCACGAAGCCAGCCGCCGACGACGAGGACCGCAGCCTGCGGGCGCTGACGGTGCTGGAATGCCTCGCGCGCGCCCAGCACCCGCAGACCCTGGCGCAACTGGCGCAGCGCCAGCGCATGCCCAAGACCACGCTGATGCGCCTGCTGCGCGCCATGGAAAGCGCCGGCTTTGTCGTGCAGATGCCCGCGGAGCGCGGCTTCATGCCCGGCCCCAGGGCAGCCGCGATTGCGATGCAGACACTAAAAGGGCCACCAATGCTGCGCGAATGCCGCGCCGTTCTTGGCCGGCTGGTTGCCAGCCTTGGCGAGACCTGCAACCTGACCACGATGGACGGCGACCATGTGCTCTATGTGGAACGGGTGGAGACGGATGAGCCCCTGCGCCTGCAACTCTCGCCGGGCATCCGCGTGCCCCTTCACTGCACGGCGAGCGGCAAGCTGTTCCTGGCGGCCATGTCGCGCGCGGAGCGGCAGCAGACGTTGCGGCGCCTGGAAATCCGCGGCTATACGCCGCGCACCCTGACCGACATCGGCGCGCTCGACACTGAACTGGACCGCCTCGGCGCCCAGGGTATCGGCGTGGATAACGAAGAGTTCGTCCGCGGCATGACGGCGGTAGCGGTGCCCGTGCGCGCCGGCGGCGGCACGGCTGACAGCGCCGCCCCGGATGGCCCCGTGATAGCGGCTATCGCCTGTCACGCGCCCACGGCCCGGGTATCGCTGGAGGCGCTGGTGCGAGCGGTGCCGACGTTGCGCGAGGCGGCGCGCGGCATGGCAAAAGTACTTTGCGACGAACGCTAGGCCCTTGCCCGCTCCCGACAGGGGCGGCAGACGCGCTGGCTGATGCTGCCCACAAGCGAAGGTCTGAAGTGGAATACAATCAATCTGTCTCGTTTTCCGGAACGGAGTCCGAATTGAAATCGGCAACAGCAGCAGCACAAAGAAAAGTGCCTCCCGAGGCACCCAAGGAAAAATCCGCCAAAGGCGCGCGCGCGGCGGCGCCCTTGCGGCTGGAAGAACCGGCCGCCACGGCGCCGGTCCCGAACGCCGCAGCCGATGCCGCTGCGGACCGCGACACCCCCACGCTGCGCGCCTTCGCGCTGCTGGAATTCCTGGTGGCGGCGGACCGGCCCTTGTCGCTGGCGGAAATCATGCAGGGTTTCGAAGCGCCCAAGGCTTCCCTGCACCGCATGCTTGGCGCGCTGGAAGCGGGCGGGCTGGTGATCCGCGAGCCCGGTGCGCGCAACGCCTACGCGGTGGGGCCGCGCCTCTCGCGGCTGGGCGTGGCCATCGTCACGCATTCGGGCACACGCCAGTTGCGCCATGCCATCCTGGCACGGCTGGTGGCCGATATCGGCGAAACGGTCAACCTGACTATGCTGCACGAAACCTCGGTGCTGTACCTGGACCGCATGGAAGCCCCGTGGCCGCTGCGGCTGGACCTGAAACCCGGATCGCGCGTGCCGCTGCACTGCTCTGCCAGCGGCAAGCTGCTGCTGTCGCTGCTGCCGCGCGAGCAGCGCGCCGCGCTGGTGCGGCAGTTGCCGCTGGAGCGCTTTACGCCCAATACCGTCACCGACGTGGAACTGCTCGAAGCCGAGCTGGACCGCAGCGCCCACAAGCAGCTTGGCGTGGACAACGAGGAATTCGTGGCGGGGATTTCCTGCGTGGCGGTGCCGGTGCGCGATGAGCGCGGGCAGGTGGTGGCGGCCCTGGCGGTGCATGCGCCCACGGCACGCTCGCCGCTGTCGCGCTCGCTGGAGTTCGTGCCGCGCTTGCAGGAAACGGCCAGGGAGCTGGCCGCTACGTTCTAGACGGGGAAACGGGCGGCGCGGATAGCGGCGCCCGGCACGGCACAGGCTCTGGCTTTACATCCTCCCCTTCCAGGGCACCAGCCACTTCTCCATCTTGCGCATCAGCAGGTCGAAGGTATAGGCAATCAGGCCGATCAGCCCGATGCCCATGATCACCACATCCGTGCGCAGGAAGTTCGACGCGTTGAGCACCATCTGGCCCAGGCCCGACGTGGCGGCCACCATCTCGGCGGCAACCAGCGTGGTCCAGCCGAAGCCGATGGCGATGCGCATCCCGGTCAGGATGTCGGGCAGCGCCGCGGGAATCACCACATGGCGGATCACCTGCCACCGGTTGGCCCCCATCGAGTACGCCGCATTGATCTGCTCGATGGTGACCGAGCGCACCCCCGCCTGCGCCGACATCGCCAGCGGCGCGAAGCAGGCCAGGAAGATCAGCAGGATCTTCGACGTTTCATCGATGCCGAACCAGATCACGATCAGCGGCAGGTAGGCCAGCGGCGGCAGCGGCCGGTAGAACTCGATGGGCGGATCGAACACGCCGCGCGCGATGCGCGACACGCCCATCATCACGCCGATCGGCACGGCCGTGACCGTGGCCAGCGCGAAGGCGCCGAACACGCGCACCATGCTGGCGCGGAAGTGCTCCGTCAGCGGCAGGCCGCCTTGCACATTGCCGTTCCAGGCATCGATAAAGGCATTGATGATGGATTCCGGCGTGGGCAGGAACAGTGGCGGCAGCCAGCGCAGGTGGCTGGCGATCCACCACAGCGCCAGCAGCGAAACCACGGTGATGGTGGAGATGCGCGAGCTTGAGCCCTCGCCTGGCAGGCGGTAGCCGGAGACGGCCTTCATGCGGCGCGCGGCCGGCCTGGCGGGCATGGCGCCCGAGCCGGGAGGGGGGTCGAGTCGTTGGGCGGTAGCAGTCATGTCGGACTCCTCAGGGCGTGGCATGGATCAGGTCGACGATTTCTTCGCGGTACCGGATGAACTCGGGATCGGACTTGACTTCGCGGGCATCGCCGCAGGCAATGAAGCGCCGCGCGAAGGGCAGCTCGTAGGTATGCGCGATGCGTCCCGGGGAAGGCGTCATCACGATCAGGCGGGTGGCCAGGAACAATGCTTCCTCCACGCTGTGGGTGATGAAGAACACGATTTTCTGTTCCGCGGCCCACAGCTTGAGGATCAGCGCCTGGATGGTTTCACGCGTGAGCGCATCCAGCGCGCCGAGCGGTTCGTCCATCAGCATCACCGCAGGGTCGTTGGCCAGCGTGCGGGCAATGCCAACGCGCTGCTGCATGCCGCCGGAGAGCTGGTAGACGGGCTTGGCCGCCACCTTCTCCAGCCCGACCAGCGCCAGCTTTTCCTGCGCGATGCGCAGGCGCTCGGCGCGCGGCACGCCGCGCAGCCGCAGGCCCAGCGCCACGTTGTCCAGCACATTGAGCCAGGGCATCAATGCATGCTTCTGGAACACCACGCCGCGCTCGGCACCAGGACCGTGCACAGTCTTGCCGTCGAGGCGGATCTCGCCTTCCGAGGGTTGCATGAAGCCGGCAATGCATGACAGCAAGGTCGTCTTGCCGCACCCGGAGGCGCCCAGCGCGACGACGAAATCGCCGCGCTCCATAGTGAGATTGACTTGCGACAGGGCCAGCGTTTCGGCGCCGCCACGGCCGCCGTAGTTAACGCTGAGGTTGTCGATTTCGAGTTTGGCCATAGCTGCAAACTTCCGGAAAAGGTCATTCAAGGCCACGGAGCGGACATCGCCCGCTCCGCGGCGCACAAGGCAGTCAGGCCGGCGTCCTGGTGGCAAGGGCCCGCTTTACCCACTCCGCATTGACGCCCGTTCCGTAGTCCGGCAGCACGGTCTGGATGGTGCCCTGCTCCTTCAGGAACTGCGCCGCCGATTGCAGCGCCTTGGCCGCGCCGCCGCCCAGCCAGCGGGGCGAGGCTTGCTCCTCCAGCGTGGGGAATCCGTACAGCGCCATGCTGGCCGGCACGGCTTCGGCCTTGGCGCCGGAGACTTTGGCAACCGCCTTCACCATCGGCGATTCCGCGGTCCATGCGGCCTTGTCCTGGCGATACTTGTCATCCGCCGCGGCCAGGATCTTGACGAACTTGACCATGAACTCGGGGTTCTCGCGCGCGAACTTCTTGTTGGCGATCATGCCGTCGAAGGTCGCCTTGCCGGTTTCGGCGGCGATCTTGCCGGAGGTCACCAGCACCTTGCCCGATTGCTTGAGCTTGGCCAGCACCGGATCCCAGATGAAGGTGGCGTCGATGTCGCCGCGCTCCCAGGCCGCGGCCACTTCGGGCGGCCGCATGTTCATGATCTTGACGTCCTTGGGATTGATCTTGGCCTGCTCCAGCGCTACCAGCGTGTGGTAGTGCGTGGTGGAGACAAAGGGCACGCCCACCCGCTTGCCCTTGAGGTCGGCCACGCTGTTGATATTGCTGCCGTTGCGCGCCACCATGGCTTCGGCCGCGTTGATGTCGTCGAGGATCCAGAAGAGCTCCACGTCCAGCCCCTGCGACAGCGCCGAGGCAATCGGCGAGGTGCCGGCTTCGCCGATCGCGATCTGGCCCGAAGCCATCGCGCGGATCACGTCGCCGCCGCCGCCGAACTGGCGGAACGAGACCTTGTAGCCGGTCTGCTTCTCGACTTCCTTCATGTCCTGCGCGTAGCGCCACGGCACCACCATGTCCTGGTAGGCGATGACGACTTCCCTGGTCTGCGCGTAGGCGCCCGGGGCGACGACCGCCGCCATGACCACGCTTGCTGCAAGCTGCTTGATCCAACGCATGATGAACCTCCTCAAGATTGACTGTGTGGTGTGCTGTGGCGGAGATCGCCGGCACGGGAAGCCTGGCACCAGGGCGGTGCCTGCTCGAGGAGGAAGAGGTGATGAGCATGAAGCATGCCAATGTCTCCGTCTGGTTGGGACGTCTTTGCGTCCTCTCGTTTTAGCGGCGCTCTTCTCTGCGGAGAGTCAGCCCGGCGCGCACCGGATGCTGTTGAAGCAAGCCCTGAGCGCGGTGTAGCCCTATGGTAGAAAGCCGGCCCTCGCCGGGTTAGAGCCAGCGAGGACCAACTGTGGGTCCACACGGCCCGCCAGATTGCTCTTGCTGCACTTTAAAGGGTATTTACTACCGTTTTTAGGTACATGGCATTCCGTTTATCGAATTCTTCTATTGACCATCTCGCGCTCACATCCTACATTTCGACTCACGAACACTTTTCGGAACATTTGGTTCCGTTTTGAGATCGATAGACTGGAGACACGACACCATGAGCGAACACTTGCCCGAATCCCTCAAGACCCAACCCGCCGACGGCGCCGCCACCGCCGGCCCGCAGGCCATGACCCCCTCGGAAGCCTTCGTCGAGACCCTTGCCGCCAACGGCGTGACCGACATGTTCGGCATCATGGGGTCGGCCTTCATGGACGCCATGGACATCTTCGCCCCCGCCGGCATCCGCCTGATCCCCGTCGTGCACGAGCAGGGCGCCGGCCACATGGCCGACGGCTATGCCCGCGTCTCCGGCCGCCACGGCGTCGTCATCGGCCAGAACGGCCCCGGCATCAGCAACTGCGTCACCGCCATCGC